>NZ_CP117258.1:0-300000 GCF_003240565.2 Rhizobium tumorigenes | reverse complement strand
GCCGAAGCCGGTGTCGATGACTTCCTCGCCCAGGCAACGCCGGAAATGAAGCTGGCGCTGATGCGCGAGGAACAGGCCAAGGGCAAGCTCGTCGCCATGTGCGGCGATGGCACCAACGACGCCCCGGCGCTGGCCCAGGCCGATGTCGGCGTGGCCATGAATACCGGCACGGTCGCGGCCCGAGAAGCGGGCAACATGGTCGACCTCGACAGCGATCCGACCAAGTTGATCGAGATCGTCGAGATCGGCAAGCAGTTGCTGATGACCCGCGGCGCGCTCACCACCTTCTCGATCGCCAATGATATCGCCAAGTATTTCGCGATCATCCCGGCCATGTTCATCGCCTTCTACCCCCAGCTGAAGGCGCTCAACATCATGGGGCTGGCCTCGACGCAGAGCGCTATCCTATCGGCGATCATCTTCAATGCGCTGATCATCATTGCCCTGATCCCGCTGTCGCTGAAGGGTGTCAAATACCGCCCTATCGGTGCCGGCGCGCTGCTCAGCCGCAATCTGCTGATCTACGGTCTCGGCGGCGTTATCGTGCCTTTCATCGGCATCAAGGCAATCGACATGATCGTCACGGCGCTCGGCCTTGCATAACCGGCGTCGCCACCGCCGCATTCTCGCTTTCACCCCAACCAGGGAGTACTCATAAATGCTGAACCAGCTCCGCCCCGCCATCGTGATGATCGTCGTGACCACGGCTCTCACCGGCCTTGTCTATCCGCTCGCAATGACCGGCGCTGCCAAGGCGCTGTTTCCGACGCAGGCGGCCGGCAGTCTTGTCGTCAAGGACGGCAAGGTCATCGGCTCCAGCCTGATCGGACAGGCTTTCGCCAGCGACCGCTATTTCCACGGGCGCCCCTCTGCGGCCGGTGATGGCTATAATGCTTCAAGCTCCGGTGGCTCCAACCTCGGCCCGACCTCGAAAAAATTGATCGACCGTGTCAAGGCCGATTATGACGCCGCCAAGGCTACCAATCCGAATGCAGAGGTGCCCGCCGATCTCGTGACCGCTTCCGGCAGCGGCCTCGATCCGGCCATTTCGCCGGAGGCTGCCTACTTTCAGGTGCCCCGGATTGCCAAGGCTCGCAACTTGGACGAAGCCAAGGTAAAGACGTTGGTTGATACGATCGTCCAGGGCCGCGAACTCGGCATTCTGGGCGAGGCCACGGTCAACGTTCTGGCTCTCAACCAGGCACTTGACGCCATGGCGACCTAACAGGCCTTGGCCAGCCCCGGGCTAGGGCCAATTGCGAAAGAATGACTTCATGTCTGCAGGCGACCGCGATCAATTGCTGAGACCTTCACCCGACGCCCTGTTGGAGAAGGCCCGGGCTGAGACACGCGGCCGCCTGAAGATTTTTCTGGGTGCTGCTCCGGGGGTCGGCAAGACCTACGAGATGCTTGTCTCCGGTCGGGCCAAGATCGCCGACGGCTTCGACGTCGTCATCGGCGTCGTCGAGACCCACGGGCGCAAGGAAACGCAGGCGCTGCTTTCCGGCTTCGAGATCGTCCCGCGCGTCAAGCTGCCCTACAAGGGCCAGCTGCTCGAGGAGATGGACCTTGATGCTATCCTCGCCCGGCGACCGGACTGGGTGCTGGTCGACGAGCTGGCTCACACCAACGCCGAGGGCAGCCGCCACCCGAAACGCTACCTCGATGTCAAGGAGCTGCTCGACCGCGGGATCAACGTCTATACGACCTTGAACATCCAACATGTAGAAAGCCTCAACGACGTCGTATCGCAGATCACCCGCATCCGGGTTCGCGAGACCGTCCCGGACTCGATCATCGACATGGCCGACGACGTCGAGATCATCGACCTGACGCCGGACGATCTCATCAAGCGCCTGCACGACGGCAAGGTCTATGTCGCCAAAACGGCGGAGCGGGCGCTGACGAACTATTTTACGCCGGGCAACCTCACGGCCCTGCGCGAACTCGCCCTGCGCCGCACCGCCCAGCGCGTCGACGACCAGCTTTTGACGCATATGCAGGCCAATGCGATTGCCGGGCCCTGGGCTGCCGGCGAGCGTATTCTCGTCTCCGTCGATGAAGATCCGCGCTCGGCATCGCTGGTGCGCTACGGGGCGCGGATGGCATCGCGCCTGCGGGCGCGGTGGTCTGCGGTCTATGTGGAGACGAACCGCTCGATCAATCTCTCGGAGACGGAGCGTGACACGATCGCGGCCACCCTGAGGCTTGCCGAACAGCTAGGCGGCGAGGCAATCACCATTCCGGGGCGGGACGTCGCCGAGGAACTGCTGCAGCACGCCGCCAGCCAGAACGTCACCCATATCGTCACCAGCGCACCGCGCAAGCGGCGCTGGCGGGACTCCTTCATGGGGTCGGCCTCGGACGCGCTGATCCGGCGCGCCGGCGATATCAGCGTCCATGTCATTTCCGGCAACGACAAGGATGCGCCGGTGGCAGCACGCGGTGTCGCGAGCGCCGCCGCAGTGCCGACGTTCGACCTCAAGGCATATCTCCTTGCCACCGGTTATGTCGTCATCGCGCTGATGGTCGGCGCACTCCTCGACCAGTTCCTCGATGTCCGCAACCTGGCGCTTGTCTTCCTGATGGCGGTGCTGACCTCTGCTGTCATGCACGGGCTGCGGCCGGCGCTCTATTCGTCGGTGCTCGGTTCGCTGGCCTTCAACTTCTTTTTCCTGCCGCCGCGCTACACCTTCACGATCAGCGATCCCGAAAGCGTGCTGGCGCTATTCTTCTTCTTCGGCGTGGCGATCATCGCCAGCAACCTGACCGCAACAGTGCAACGGCAAGCCGCTGCCGCCCGCCATCGTGCCAGGACCACGGAAGACCTTTACCTCTTTTCGAAGAAGCTCGCCGGCACCGGCACGCTGGATGACGTGCTCTGGGCAACGGCCTTCCAGCTGGCCTCCATGCTCAAGGTTCGCGTCGTGCTGCTGTTGCCGGAAGACGGCACGATTGCCGTCAAGGCGGGCTATCCGCCGGACGACACGCTGGACGACGCCGACATTGCGGCCGCGCGCTGGGCCTGGGATCACAACCACGCCGCCGGTCGCGGCGCCGATACGCTGCCCGGCGCCAAGCGCCTCTATGTGCCGTTGCGCACCGGCCGCTCGGCCGTCGGCGTGATCGGCCTCGACAGCGATCGGCGTGACGGCCCGTTGCTAACGCCGGAGCAGCAGCGCCTGCTGGACGCGCTGGCGGATCAGGCCGCACTCGCCATCGAGCGCATCCAGCTCGTCGGCGACGTGGACCGCGCCAAGCTTGCCGTCGAGGCGGACCGTTTGCGGTCGGCATTGCTGACCTCCATTTCCCATGATCTGAAGACGCCGCTGGCGGCCATCCTCGGTGCTGCCGGGACGTTACGCGACTATCTGGATTCGATGACTGCCGAGGACCGCGCCGACCTGCTGTCGACCATCGTCGACGAATCCGAACGGCTGAACCGCTTCATTGCCAACCTTCTCGACATGACACGCATCGGGTCCGGCGCGATGGAGCCGAACAGTGCGCTGTACTTCATCGAGGATATCGCCGGCAGTGCCCTCCGGCGCAGCGCGAAAATTCTCGTCCATCACCAGACGCAGGTGCAGATCGCCGCAGACCTGCCAATGGTGCGCGTCGATCCGGTGCTTCTCGAGCAGGTGTTCTTCAACCTCCTCGACAACGCCGCGAAATATGCGCCGGAGGGGACGACCATCAGTATTCGCAGCTGGGCCAACCCCTACAACGTCTTCGTCGAGGTAGCCGACGAGGGACCGGGCATTCCGGGCGATGACCTCGAACGCGTGTTCGATACGTTCTACCGCGTCCGCAAGGGAGATCAGGTGCGCGCCGGGACAGGCCTCGGATTGTCGATCTGCCGCGGCTTCGTGGAGGCGATGGGTGGCACCGTCACGGCAGCAAACCGCATGGACCGAGCTGGAGCCGCCTTCACCATCCGCCTGCCGCGCGCAATCGACACTCCCCCAATGGAAGATCTCAGATGACAGGCGCAGCGATCAAGATCCTCATCGTCGACGACGAACCACCGATCCGTCGGCTCCTGCGCGTCGGGCTGACGGCGCAGGGATACGATGTTATCGAGGCTGCCGATGCTCTCTCGGCGGCTCGGCTTGTCAAGAACGAGCCACCTGACCTCATCATCCTCGACCTCGGGCTGCCGGACAAACCCGGTCACGAACTGCTGCAGCAATGGCGCGACGAGGGAGTGATCATCCCTGTCGTCATTCTCTCCAGCCGGACGGACGAGGGCGGCATCGTCCAGGCGCTGGAAATCGGCGCCGACGACTATGTGACCAAGCCCTTCGGCGTCAACGAACTTGCCGCCCGCATACGCGTCGCTTTGAGGCACCGGCTGCAGCAACAGGGTGAGAAGGCCATTTTCCAGACCGGAGGACTATCCGTCGATCTCGTCAAGCGGATCGTCCGAGTGGACAGTGTCGAGGTCAAGCTGTCGCCAAAGGAGTACGACATCCTCCGCGTCATGGCGCAACATGCCGGCAAGGTGCTGACGCACCAGTTCGTCCTGAAACAGGTCTGGGGACCCGCCGCCGACGTGCAGTATCTGCGCGTCTACGTCCGCCAACTCAGGCAGAAGATCGAGGCATCACCCGACCAGCCGGTCTATATCACCACGGAAACGGGCGTCGGCTATCGGCTGCGGGCGCCCGACTGAAGCAGGGTTTAGCTTCAGGCAGGTAGCAACGGATCGGCGCGCACGCGACGAGGGCGGCTATGTATGAAGTAGATCCCCTCTGCATACGAAATATTTATATTGCTCGACGCTAATGTCTTTCACTGGCGCGCCCTGCAGATCTTGAACGACTGCCATGGTGGGCCGATCGTTGAATACATCATGGGGAAATATCTTGGAACGCGCGTTGGGAATACCAGTCACATTCCAGGGATGCGCGGGGTTTATCCATGATGGCGGTGGCACCACAGGCGTGGTCATGCTGCCAGCCTGGGGGTTCGAGGAACTGACGATCCGGCGCGGCTGGGCCGGGTTTGCGGAGAGAATGGCGAAAGCCGGTTATTGTTGTCTGCGCTTCGACTGGCCCGGCGCCGGCGACAGCATCGGAGATACGGAAGCCGGCGTCTCGCTGACCGACTGGCTGGACGCCGTCAAGGCAGCGGCGAACCTGATGATCGAACGTTATTCGATGGAGAGGATCGTCCTCGTTGGCCATGGCGTGGGGGGACTGCTGGCACCACACTGCGCTGATCTCGTTTCTGCAGCCGCCATCGTCCAGATGGCCCCGCAGAGCGAAGGCCGCACTGGGCTGCGCGAACTGGAAATCCTCGGTCGCCTGATCGGCTCCTTCCTAAGCCTGCCCAATGCCCCCTCGAAGGACATGATTGAGATCGCCGGCCACTCCATCTCGCTGGCACTTGCCAAGGGGATCGCCGCGCTACGGCTCGATGAGGGCACCCGCCCGCGTTCGCCGACTCCGCTGCTATCCGTCTTGAGACCGGGCACTCCTGGAGTTGCAGACTGGCCGCAGCGGCTTGCAACTGCCGGATTTACGGTAACGGCTGCGCCCTACACCGGGTCTGAGGGATTTCTCGCCTATAACCAAGCTTCTATCCCTCCGGTCGAATGTTTCGAAAATGTCTGTGCGTGGCTGGTGCAGACGGTGCCGCCGGGCAGACAGCAGGTCCCCGGGCACCAGCAACTGGCTGAGGCTCTGCGCGGCAACGGCTACAGCGAGAGGCCGATCCTGTTCGGGCCCGGCGGACGGCTGTTCGCCATTCTCTGCCTGCCGAATATATCGCCGCCGCGGGCAACCATCATATTGATCAATTCAGGCGACAACTACCACATCGGCTGGGCGCGCATGCATGTCGAGTTCGCTCGGAAGCTGGCGCTACAAGGCGTTGCGAGTTTCCGGATCGACACCGGCGGTATCGGTGACGCTGAAGATATCGATGGCCACGCCTACTATGTCGACGGGCAAACCCGGGACGTCATCGAGGCCGTCACGACGGTCGAGGCGCTCGGTCTAGGTCCCGTCCTCGTATCCGGCCGATGCAGTGGCGGATACGCGGCGATCCAGACGGCGGTGGCAGATCCGCGCATCCGGGGGCTGGTCGCCGTCAACACCGTACGGCTCGGACTTTCGCCAAGCGAGACGTTCGAACAGATCATGAGCGGCGGGACGTCGTCAGTCGCAAACTATCGCCGGCGTGCATTCTCGACGCAGATCGCAAGGGATGTCCTCACCGGTCGCAAGTCGCTGCTGGCAGTCAGCGCAAAAGGCATGCGCATCGCCAGAAAACAGCTTTCGACGCGCCTGCCGCATTTCGTCGGTGCTCTTTCGAGTGCCGGGAGACTGAAAGCCGCCATTCGCCAGCAGGCACAGCAGCTGCAAGCCCGCGGAGTTGCCGTGTTTTTGCTGTACGCCGAGAACGATGGCGGCCTGGACGAACTGGCCCGCCATTTCGGCAAGCGCCATGCCTCCGGGTATGACCATGCGACCGTGCGTATCGCAGCCGGAGCGGAGCATAACATGACCGCCCGGCACGCCCGCGACGAGATCCTCAAGGAACTGCTGACATGCGTCGAGGCGGTTGAGCGTCTCGGCAAGGCAGCTTACGTGCTGCCGGGAGCTGAGATGGCTAACAGCAGTTTAACCTAGGGATGTAATGACTAACATATTTTTAAGCTGTCGGATTGTATGAGGAAAGTGGATCAAAGGATTTTTCCCGATGCGCGTGGCGATTGTACATGATTGGCTTTACACGATCGGCGGCGCCGAACGGGTATTGCAGGAGATGCTGCGCTGCTATCCTGAGGCCGACGTGTTTTGCCTCTTCGACTTCCTGACGCAGGAAGACCGTGACCGGATCGGCTTGAAGCAGACGAGAACAAGCTTTCTTCAAAAAATGCCCTTCATGCAGCGGGCGCACCGGGCCTTCCTGCCGCTGATGCCGCTTGCCATCGAGCAGCTCGATCTGTCGTCCTACGACCTCATCATTTCCAGCAGCTATGCCGTCGCCAAGGGCGTGCTGGCAGGGCCGGACCAGCTGCATGTTTCCTACGTGCATTCGCCGATCCGCTACGCCTGGGATCTGCAGCATGCCTATCTCGCGCGCAATCGAAATCCCGTGACGCGGCTTCTGGCGCGGCCGCTCCTGCACAAGCTGCGCATCTGGGATACCCGCACCGCCAGCGGACCGGATCTGCTGCTGGCAAATTCGCACTTCGTCGCGCGGCGCATCCGCAAGGTCTACGGTCGCGAGGCGAAGGTACTCTATCCTCCGGCCAATCTGTCGACGCGCCAACACGAGGCGGTAAAGGGCGATCACTTTCTCGCTGCCAGCCGACTGGTGCCTTACAAGAACATCGAGGCGATTGTCCGGGCTTTCGCCGAGCTGCCCGACCAGCGTCTGATCGTTGCCGGCGACGGCCCGGAGGCGGCGCATCTTCAGAAGATCGCTGGAGCCAATGTAACCTTCGCCGGCTTCGTCAGCGACACAGCGCTGCGTGACCTGATGGCCACTGCGCGCGCCTTCATCTTTGCCGCAGAAGAGGATTTCGGCATCATTTCGGTCGAGGCCCAGTCGGAGGGAACGCCGGTGATCGCTCTCGGGCGTGGCGGCTCCTGCGAGACCGTCGTCGACGGCCGGACCGGCTTGTTCTTCGATCAGCCCGAGCCATCCGCCATCGCTGCCAGCGTCCGCCTGTTTCTTGGCCGCGAGGGTGAATTTTCCCCGGAAAACTGCAAGGCGCAGGCCGCGCGTTTTTCCGCCGAGCAATTCCGCTCCGGTCTGCGCGCACACGTTAACGAAACCATTTCAGCGTACAAGTCGTCTGTAGTCGGATACGTGCCCCGCGATAGATTTACGATGGAAGACGGATGACGCAATGATCGACAGGCGTGACATGGCGGAGGATCGGTCGATCGAAGCCCCGGCCAGCGTGGAGCGCAGCGGTATCGTCGCGACGATATGGCGCCACCGCCTGCTCGCGCTCGCCATCCTCACGACAGTCGTGCTGCTATCCGTCGTCGCGGCCATCGTCATTCCGCCGCGCTATCTCGCAACCGGCTCGGTCATCGTCGCAGAAGACGATCCGGCAACGCGCACGTCGGATGTCTGGGCCCAGAAACAGGGCGACCCGGCCGATCTGGAAAGCCAGATCATGATCGTGCGCTCCTCGCGGCTGCTGAAGATCGCGTTGGCGCAACCCGGCGTCTATGATGAGGTGATCGCCGAATGCCGAAATGCCGGCGCGCGCTGCGCAACCCTTCCGGCCGATTCCCAGCTGCTGGCGGATACTGTGGCGCAACATTACGCGGTTGCTGCCGTCGGCCGGTCCCGTGTTCTGTCCATTTCGTACAATTCTGCACTTCCGGCCACCGCGATGACGCTGGCCAATGCCCTTGTCACGGCCTATCTCGACGACCAGCGCAGCTCCCAGTCCAACAGCCGTGAAGTTGCCGCAAAATATCTGTGGCAGGAGATTGCCAACCTCGACACCGAAATTCGCGACAGTCTTGCCAAGATCGAGGCCTTCCGGCAGCAGAACGGCCTGGTGCAGGGATCGACTGCAGCGATCAGCTCCGAAGGCCTGACCAACGTCAGCCAGCAGTTGGCCGGCGCCGAACAGGCCAAGGCGCAGGCGCAGGCGCGCCTCGACGCCATCAAAGACACGCGAAACGGCCAGGACGCCTCGACGATGGCGCTGGAAAACCGCACAGTCGCCGATCTCAGGCAGCAGATGGCCACGATCGGCAACCAGCTGGCCGCAAGCAACACGGTGCTCGGACCGCGACATCCGCAGCGCCGCATGCTCGAAGCCTCGATGGAGCTGCTGCAGAAGCAGCTTACCGGCGAGATAGACCGCATATCGGCCAATGCCCGCAAGGACTACGAAACCACCTCAAGCCTGGTGACCGCGCTCAAGGCGCAAACCGCCAAGGCCAAGGACAATGCGGCCGATGCACGGTCGCACGAGGCTTCCATCGAAGGCATGGTTCGTGATGTGGAGGCGAAGCGCCAGCTTTATACCCAGCTCTATCAGCGCGCCAGCGAACTGGAGTCGGAGCGAAGGTCGCTGAACGGCGGTGCCCGGCTCGTCAGCATGGCCGAAATGCCAACTACACCGTATTTCCCTAAGAAGATGCCGATGGTGGCGGCGGGGCTGGCCCTTGGGTTGTTCCTTGCTGGCGCAGGCTGCGTGTTCTGGGACCGTTTCCGCGCAGATCTGCGGCCACGGGGAAACAGCATTCGCCCGTTTGCCAGGACACCGAGAGAGCAGGTGCCGGAACCCGTTGCCGTGGCCGCGGCGCCGAATCCGGTTGTTGCCGCAGAGAAGCTGCCGGTGATTGCCGCGCTGCCGGCGTCAGGGCTGGCAGAAAAGCCCGACGAGACGCTTTTGACCATGGCATGGTGGAGCATGCTGTCCGCCGGGTTCCGGCAGAGCGTCCGGCAGATGGCGGCCGACCTCTTGGAAACCTCAGGCGGACGGCCGCTGGTGTTCCTGCCCCTGGGCAATGGCTCGCGCAACGCGCCGTTTGCCTGTCTCCTGGCGGGACAGGCGCTGGTAAAGGGCGGGCTCAGGGTCCTCATGATCGAATGCGCGCCATCGTCTCTGGAATTTGCCGCCGCGTTCGAACTCCCTGCCGATCATCCGACCCTTGGCGACGTGCTGGCCGGAAAAATCGAACCTGCCGCCTGCGTCTCCCGGACGCAAACGCCCGGTCTCGATGTCATTCCGGGTAGGCTGGAGGATATCGAGCGGTTTGCCACCGCCAAGAGGCAAGCGCTGACGGCGATGATGGACTGGGCTGGCCAATACGACTTTGTGTTGCTCAGCGGACCGGCGTTGTTCGATTCCCGCTCCAATCATGTCCTCGCCATGCTAGCGGCCCAGTTGCATATCCGTGCCGTCGTCTGCGCGGACAGCGGTGGCGAGACCGACAAGGAGCTGGATGAGGCGAGCGCAGTGCTGGCGGAGCTCGGTCTTCTCAGCGTCGGCGCGCTGCTCTTGCCGTCAATCGGCCCTGACCGACGCTCGGCAGATGTTCCAGCCCGGCTGCAGAGAAGGAGCGCCTAATGGGCGCACCGCGTGTTCTTTTCGTGAACCAGGCAGGGGTAATGTCGGGCGCAGAATACGTGCTCGCCAGCCTGACTGTCGGCTGGAAGGACGCTTCCGCATTCCTGCTCGAGGGTGGGCCGCTCGAAGACGTGCTTCGCCGGCAAGGCATCGATGTCTCGGTCGCCTCCGGCGCGAAACTCGGCACTATCAAGCGCGACCAGTCTCTGTTTGCAGCCTTGCCGCTCGTGGCGCGACTTATGAGCCTGGTCCGCGCGATTGCCGCTGCCGCTCGCCAAAACGATGTCGTTTACGCCAATTCGCAAAAGGCGTTCCTGCTGTCTGCTCTCGCCTCGTTTCTGGTCCGGCGTCCGCTTATCTGGCATCTGCACGACATCATGGACGGTCGCCATTTCGGTTCAATGCAGCGCCGGATGCAGGTCACGCTGGCGAATATGCGGGCAGCCTGCGTCATCGTGCCATCGCAAGCCGCCGCAGCTGCATTCGTCGCTGCCGGAGGCCGTGCCGGCTCTGTGCGCGTCGTCCCGAACGGGATCACGCTCGACCAGCCGCCGACGCTCGACCGCGCCGCGCTCGGGCTCCCGCAGGGCCCGCTCATCGGCATCTTCAGCCGGCTGGCGCCCTGGAAGGGCCAGCATGTGGTGCTTGAGGCCCTGGAAGCTCTTCCCGGTGTTCAGTGCATTATCGTCGGCAGTGCGCTGTTTGGCGAGGATGAATACCGCAATCGCTTGATCGATACGGTTGGCAGAGCCGGACTGTCGGATCGCGTCCACTTTCTCGGCCAGCGCGCGGATGTTGCCAGCCTGATGCAGGCGGTGGATATCGTCGTTCATCCGTCGGTCGATCCCGAACCATTCGGGTTGACGCTAGTCGAGGCAATGCGCGCCGGGACCCCAGTAATTGCCACCGACGCTGGCGCCTCCGCTGAAATTCTGGATGGCGGCAAGGCGGGAACGCTCGTTGCTGCAGGCGACGCCCGAGCGCTCGCAGAGGCCCTGTCGCGCTTCTTTGAAAACCGTGAGCCCTTCCACGAAAAGGCGATAGTTGGAAAGCAGCGCGTCAACGCCGTCTACGACATCGTCACCATGCGGCAGACCGTGTCCGGCATCGTGGAAAAGGTTGCGGCGGCATGACGGCCACAAGGATCGACGTGACCGGCGGGCTTGATGGGAAAAGCTGGGGCGGAATTCCCGGCTGGCTCACCGCGCTGGCCCTGATCGGCGTATTCGCGGTAATCGGCAATTTTACCGGCGGGCTTGGAAGGCCGCTGTTCGTGGCGGGTTGTATCGGCGTGGCAATCCTTTCCTGGCGCAACGGCATTGCATCGCATTTCCAGGCAAGCCTCGTGCTGTTTGCCTTTGCGCCGTTCGTCAGGCGGGTCATCGACAACGGCGCCGGCTACGACGAGCTTGGCCTGGTGCTGATCGGACCGCTGATGGCGCTTCTCGTGCCTGTCGTCGAACTCCGCCATATCGTCAACCGCAAGGAAAGCTTCGACAGCCGCCTCGGCCCTCTCGTCCTTGTCTGTGGCTGCATCGTCTATGCCGGCGTGCTGTCCCTCCTGCAGGGCAAGATGAACGACGCGGCGAGCGGCCTGCTGAAATGGATGACACCGGTGCTTTACGCAGCCGTGCTGACAATCCGCGCAGACCGCGACGAGATCCTCGATGCCGCCGTGCGCGCCTTTTTCGTCATCCTGCCGATCACCGGCCTCTACGGCATTCTCCAATATGTCGATCCCCAGCCGTGGGACCGGTACTGGATGCAGTTTGCGCCCATCCTCTCAATCGGCGATCCCGTGCCCTATGGCGTCCGGGTCTTCTCGACGATGAACAGCCCGGCGAGTTTTGCGAGTTTTACGGCAGCGGGCCTCTTGCTTGTTGCCTTCCTGCGCACGGGGTGGATTTCGCTGTTCGTCGCTGCGCCGTCGATCCTTGCCTTGCTGCTGACGCTCTACCGCACCGCTTGGCTGTCACTAATCCTGGCGCTGATCTTCTGCCTGGCATTTACCAGCACACGCCTGAAGGCGCAGGCAATCGCCATCTTCCTGGTGCTCGCCGGCGCCGTCGCGGTGACCATCCCGCCCTTTTCGGACGTCATCGGCGAGCGTCTGGCAACACTCGGCCAAGGTAGCCAGGACGGTTCGTTCCAGGAGCGGCTGGTGCAATATTACACCCTGTGGATGCAGCCGGACAGTTCGGTGATCGGCAACGGCTTTACCGTCACCGATGTCGGCTCGGCCGGCCAGATGCCGATCGACGGCATGATCATCGCCTGTTGGATAACCATGGGGATCGTCGTCGGTATCCTCTGCCTCTGCAGCTTCGGCTGGGCCATATCGAATGCCGTTGTGCGATCGCTGGTGCAGCGCTCTCGCCAGGCGGTCATGATCGGGGCGATGGCAATGGGCAGCCTGCTGCAGATTCCCTTGGCCAATATCACGGCAGCTGAGGCGGGGTTCCTGTTCTGGAGCTTCGTCGTCCTGATGCCGCGCGACCCGCTCCTCGGCGAAACGCGCGGTGGCCAGGCGTCATGACGAAAACAAATCAGGAAAACGAGCCAGCCCCGCCGGCCGAGCCTTCGATCAAGAAGGTGGCGGCGAAGCTGTCTAGCGGTGCCTTGTTTAGCAAGAGCCTCGGTTTCGTGCGCGAAGTCTTCATGGCGCATGTCGTCGGTGTCGCTGCACTCGCCGACAGCTTCCGAAGCTCGATGACGATCATTCTGCTGCCGCTCGCCTTCCTGCAGAACGAGAGCGTTCCGGCAATCCTCATTCCGCGCATGCAGGAGGCGGGGCGAAATGGCGAGGCCGCCCGCCGCCTCGCAGCGATGACCGTCGCTCTCTCCGCCATCGGTGCATTGCTGATGGTGCTCACCATCGTTATCGCCGATTTCCTGGTGGATACGATGATGGCAGGCGTTTCGGCTGCAGATCAGCAGGAGACGATCTATTTCGTGCGGATCATGGCATTCTCGATGCCGGCTTCCGTGGCGATCAATTGCCTGGCAGCGGGCGAAATCGCCTTCGGCAAGACGCGCGTGACCAATGCGCGCGCCGCCATGCTCAACATCGGCGTCATGCTCGGCCTCTGCATGCTGGTCCTCACCGGCAAGGGCCAGATGCTCGCCATCGCCTTCACCCTTTCGTTCAACGGCCTTGCGATCTGGGCGATCTGGGCCTTGTGGCGCGAGGGCAACCTTGCCCTTCGCGAGCTCAGCATCGCAGACATCCGGACCGAGACAAACATCTTCCTTAGCCGCCTCGTGCCGTTCCTGCCGCTGCCAGCCGCCGAACAGACGAGCATTTGGCTCGAGCGGCTGCTCGCTTCCAGGCTGACGACCGGCGCGATTGCGTCCATGGATTACGCCCGCACGCTGACCGACAGCGCGCTGCTGCTTGTCAGCCAGCCAATAGGGCTCGCGGTTCTCTCCCACGGCGGAGACGGCAAGCTGAAGGAGCAGGCAGAGGCAATTACGCGTTTCGTCGCCATCGTGATGATGCCGGCCTCCGCTTTCATCTTCGTCTTTGCGCCCGATATCGTCCGCATGATCTTCCAGCGCGGCGCCTTCAATGCGCTCGGCGTCGAATTGACCAGCGAGGCATTGCGCGGCATTTCCATCGGGCTGTGGGCATCGACACTCGGCTGGATCCTGCTGCGGCTGTTGAACCGGGCCAACCGCAGCACGCTCGCCGCCGGCATCCTCGTCGCCTCCTACCTTGCCAATATCGGTATCAATGCGACTTCGGCGACGCTGCAGCACACGCAAACCTACGGAACCTTCTTCCTGGGGCTCGGCGAGACCGTCCGCAGCCTCGTCATGTGCACTGCCGTCATCATCGCACTCGGCACGCCGATGTCGCTGTTCAAGCTGCTGGCACGCGGGCTCTTGCCCGTCGCGCTGATGGCGTTCGCGGGCAGGGAGATTATCGGCTTTTTTGACGGCGGACTTGCGCGTCTTGCCTGTGGTATCGGGGTCTATCTGGTCTCGGTTGTGTTCGCTGCCGCTTTGCTCGCCCCGGAAATATTCGGGAAGCTTTACCGCTCGATAATGTCAAGGAAAGGAACGCCGCCCGATGCCTGACAGCCCTTTGTCACCTCCATCGTTCTCCTCGTCCATGCTCGCAGCCATGGCGCGGTGGACCGATGCCATGCGCAGTGCGCGGGGCTGCTTCTTCACATTTCACCGGGGGGCGCCAGCCGCGATTTGGCCAACGCTGCCAAATCGGAACTTCTATCTCGATCTCGATTTTCTCGACTCTTTGTTGACCTATCTGGCAGCCAGCCGCCGCAGGGTGGTGACGATCGAGGACGGCTTGAAACTGGCGAAAGACCCTCTGACACGCAATAGCTTCGTCAATTTCTCCATCGACGACTGCTACCGCGACACCTACGAGACGGTTGTCCCGATGTTTCGCCGGCACGGCGTGCCGATAACGCTGTTCGTGACGACTGGAATTCCGGACGGGACCCTCCCGATGTGGTGGATCGGTCTCGAGGAGACGATCCAGCAGAGGGATTACATCACCGTAAACGGCAGCCGCTTGGCGACGGATACGGCACAGCGCAAAGTCTCGGTGTTCGAGGACCTGCAGAATAGCTGGAGTGGCCGCGAGGCCAACACGCGCTACGAGAGATTCTGCAGCGAGAACGATGTCGACGCCGCGGCGGTGCATCGGCGGCATGCGATCACCTGGGACATGCTGTCGGAACTGGCGAAGGATCCGCTGGTGGAAATCGGCTCGCACACCCTGTCCCATCCCCGGGTTTCCGGACTTTCGCCAGAGGATGCGCGGCGCGAGCTTGCGGAAAGCCGTACGCGGCTGCGCGAGAAGCTCGGCGTTCCCGTTGCCCATTTCGCCTTCCCCTATGGACGCATGAATGACTGCGGCCCGCGCGATTTCGAGATTGCCCGCACGTCAGGTTACGAAAGCGTCGCGACGACCACGAAAGGCGTGCTCAAGGCCGGCGACGCTCCATATGCCTATCCGCGCGTCACCCTAAATGGCGCTCACCGCAACCTGTTGATACCGGAGCTTCATATAGCCGGCGCGTCGGCAGCTGCCGCGAGGATGCTCGGTCGTGTCTGAGGAGAAACTGAGGGTCATCTCCATCGCCCATACGGGCGTCTCGCGTGCAGCCGGCCGTCTGCGCTACGCACCGTTCGAAGGTCGAAGCGATCTCGACGTTCATCTGGTCGTGCCAAGCCGCTGGAAGCAGTTCGGCCGCAGCATGACCGCCGATCCCGGGGGCGACCCCGGCGTGACCACGCATGTCCTGCCGATCCTGTTCCCCCATGCGGGGCCGTTCAGCTGGTACCTGCACGTCTATCGCGGCCTCGGTCGTCTCATCCGGGAAACGCAGCCACACGTCATCCACCTCTGGGAGGAGCCCTGGAGTTTCATCGCGCTACAGGCCCGCATGCTGAAGGGCGACGCTGCGCTGGTTCTGGAGGTCGACCAGAACATCCTCAAGCGGCTGCCGCCGCCCTTCGAGGCGATCCGCAAGGATGTGCTTGGCCACACCGCCCATCTCCTGTCCCGCAGCAGCGATGCCACCATGGTAGCGCAGGCGAGGGGCTATCGCGGGCCGGTAAGCACGATCGGCTACGGCGTCGACCAGCAGGTCTTCAGGCAGATGCCTAGGGCCGGCGAACGTCCCGAGCCGTCGCCGCTGGTGCTTGGCTATGTCGGTCGCCTGATCGAGGAAAAGGGCATTCACGACGTTCTCGATGCCATGGCCCTGACGAAAGCGCCGGTATTGCTGAAACTGATGGGCGAGGGGCCCTTCGAAGGTGATTTGCTCGACAGGGCAGAGCGGCTCGGTCTCAGCGACCGCCTGACTATCCGCCCATGGGACAATCCCGAAGGCGTTGCCGAATTCATCCGTTCGCTGGATGCACTTGTGCTCATGACGCATCTGACCCCGGCGGTGAAGGAACAGTTCGGCAGGGTCATCATCGAGGCGCAGAGCTGCGGCGTTCCGGTGATCGGCGCGCGTTCGGGAGCCATTCCGGATGTCGTCGGCAAAGGCGGATGGATCGTGCCTGAGCGGGATCCCGGTGCGATTGCCGAGCTTCTGACGCATATCAACGAACACCCGCAGGACAGGATCGACAAGGCGGCCGCAGGGCTCGAAAATGTCCGTAACTCGTTCACCTACGATGCGATCGCCGACCAGCTCCATTCCGCCTGGAAGGCGGCAGCATCAGCCCGCCCCCACACCTGAAGCCTTCAGCGCGTGACAAGCGCCATGTATGTCTCGCCACCGGGAAGGGCTTCGAAGACATAGCGATCGCCGGAGACTTCGTGCGTTTCCCGCAGCCCGTCCCAGCCCCAAAGCTCGATCCGGCGTGCGCCTTGTGGCAGGTCGATGGTCCAGCGACCACCTGAGATATCCGTCCATCCGCGCAGGTTGTGCCATACGAACAGATCCGACTTCGGTCCGGACAGATGCATCGTTCCGCTGTGGTAGGGATCGGACGCAACGATGGTCATGTCGCCGGCGATGCCGAGGACACGCTGCATCACCTTGGAGCGCTCTTCCGGACGCCAGGGTGACTCGCTTGCTGCCATCGCGTAGCCCGGCCCATCGACGCGCGCGGTATCGCCGATATTCCACGGAAATGCGAAGACGGTGACGGGCTGCCCCTTGGCGCCGACAACGCCGAAATTGTCCCAGAAAGCCGTCAGGAAGAGTTTGGCCGAGAGTTTCTCATCCGCCCAGCCTTCGCTGCGGGAGATGTTGAATTCCGTGGCGTAGAAATTGATATCGCGCTTCAGGCCCATGTTGGACTTGATCTTGTCGAAGCAGGTCTGCGCCGAAAATTGACGGCCTTCCGTCAGGGGATACCAGCGGTCGTTGTAATAGGTGTGCAGGTCGAGGCCATCCAGCTTGCCGTTCTCCAGCAGGTCGGCGATGGCCGGACCGTAGCCCCTGAGCGTGGCGTCGCCGTCGATATTGCAGGCGGCAAATCCTCCGGGAACGACTCTAAGCGTCTTGTCGATCGAATGAATGCCGTCGGCCAGTCCTGCGAGCGCGTCGTGATAGTCCTGCTTCGGGATGGTGTTCTGCACATCGGGTTCGTTGATGGCGGCAAAGATCGTTGCGCCGAAATCCTTGATGCCGTTCTCGCGGCCCCAATCGCCGTTCGGACGGAACCGGCGGGCATACTCGACGCCGGCACGGAACCAGTCGCTGTAGGCGCCGACCGGCTGCGGCGGATCGATGTACTGGTAGCTGCCCTCGTATTCCAGAAGCATGACGGGGGTGATGCCCTTGTGATAGGCTTCCATCATTGCGGCGTCGAAGTCGTGCGGCGTGGGAATGCGCTCGAGATCCCGCCAGCCGTAGGAGTTCATCCGCCCGAGGCGGGCACCGATCGCATGCAGGCCCTCGTAAAGGGGGGCCGTCGGCTCTCCTGTCAAATGCGTGACGATGTTGCCGCTTCCCGTACGCCAGCGCAGCGTTCCCTCGGCGGCAGAGGCCTGCCCAGCGACTGACACCAGGACAAGGCTGACGCAGCCCACCCAGCAGAGGAAAGCTCGTGGCAATCGGCTCATGCATATTTCTCCCGGAGCACGTCTTCGGCAAGGCTCACATATCGCCGGCTGATCTCATTCCAGCTGTAGCTGTCTGCCGTGGCAATTGCACCTGCCTTGAGTGTTTGCAGGCCGCTTTCGCTGGAAAAAACGAGGGCAAGCTTCCTGGCGATGTCGTCCCGATCGCGGCCGATGCCGTAGCCGTTGACGCCGTCCTTCAGATACTCCTCGATACCGCCGACACGGGTTGCCAATACCGGCACGCCACAGGCCATTGCTTCCATGCAGACCAGCGAGAAAGTCTCGTATGCCGTCGGAAGCACGAAGGCGTCGGCCGCAGGGTAGATGTGCTCCATATCACGGCGTTCTCCGGCAAACACGATACGGGATGCGAGCGACCCTGCCATGGCGACATAGGGTTTGCGATTGTCCGAGCCGACAACGAGGAGCCACAGGGTCGGATCGTTCAGCGTCTGCATGGCCTGGATGACGTAGGCAAGGCCCTTGCGGCTGAATTCGTGGCCGACGAACAGCAAAAGCCTGGCCTTGTCAGGAATTCCGAATTCGGCACGCAGCCCACAGCCGCCCTGCGGCTCCGCCGTGAACTTGGAAAGGTCTATCCCGTTCGGAATGATGGCGATAAGGTCCGACGGCACCTTATAGTTGTCCATCAGCTCGTGCTTGACCCGGCCCGACACGGCGACGTAGCGGCGATACCGGAGACCGCCGATCATGAGCCGGTCGCGGACGGCAACCCAGGCATGGATCGGGTTGAGGAGCCAACTCCATTGTCCGGCCCGTCGCTTCTCCTTAAGGTTTTCAGCATTCACCGCGTGCACCACCAGGATGTCGCCGTAGAACGTATCGCCATGGCTGATCAGCACGCTTTCTCTCTTGGGCAGGTTCGCGAAATTGGCAGCGATCGTGAAGATCGGCACAACGACCATGCGCCCGGCATAGCGAAACAGCCCCCGCTTCGGGAGGCGGGCGAGCCAGGGCACAATCGGCCGTAGCTTGACATTGGCAGGGGGGAATTGCGGTGTCGTCGATGCCACGACCGAGTTCAACTGGCCGAGTTTGCCAAAGGCGATCGACAGGTCCCACGCGACCCGTTCGGCACCCCCCACTGTGTTGAATTCCTGGATGATCTGGACAATCTCGAAGGTCATGGGTGGTGGGGTGCCTGTAGTTTGTCAACGCTTTGTTGAGGATAACGTAATAGAAGCCGCCTCTAATCATTAACCTTCGCACATTGCTTGTCGAGACCGTAAGCCATTGATGGTTAACGCTAAAAATTTTTCCCGACATGATACATTCCGGACTATCTACTGTATTTCTGATGTATTTTTGCATCGACGGGCATTGCCGATGTTCACTTTCGGCACGTCTTACGCTCGCCCGAAGTAATTCCTTGCAAGGTGTCGATGAACTCCATCGCCGCACTGGATCGGGCCGGCGCTGTATCACAGAGTTTTGATCGCGGCTCTCATTTTGGCAGCGATGGCGGTGCTCGCAAGTTGGGGATAGGATATGCTTGCGCCATTGCCAGCAGGTGCCCATGTTCCCTTGATTCCGTCGCAGGTGCCATTCGATAGGGATGCAACTGTCGGCGTTGTCATTGGTTCAGTTGGCGCGGAATTTACCGGCGATTGCCGCCGGCGCGAAAATGGGAGAGAGAAATGGAATATCGGCAACTCGGCCGCTCGGGCCTGAAAGTCTCGACGATCACTATGGGCACGATGACCTTTGGCGGTGTCGGCTGGGCGAAGACCGTCGGCGATCTCGGCGTCAACGAGGCACGGCGCCTCGTCGATATCTGCGTCAATCTGATCGACACGGCTGACGCGTATTCGCAAGGCGTTTGCGAGGAAATCCTCGGCGAGATCATCGGTGGACCGCGAAAGAAAGACGTGCTGGTCGCCACCAAGGTACGCTTTCCGATGGGCGACGGCCCGAACAGCAGCGGCCTCTCCCGCCAGCACCTGATCGCCGGTTGCGAAGCCAGCCTTCGTCGGATGAAGACCGATGTCATCGACCTCTACCAGGTCCACGAGTGGGACGGCACGACGCCGGTCGAGGAAACCATGGAGGCTCTGGATACGCTCGTGCGCCATGGCAAGGTTCGCTATATCGGCTGCTCCAATTTTTCCGGCTGGCACATCATGAAGGCCTTGGGCATTGCGGAGCGCGACCGCTACCAGCGCTTCGTCAGCCAGCAGATCCACTACACGCTGGAAAGCCGGGATGCCGAGAACGAGCTCATCCCGATCAGCATCGACCAGGGTCTCGGGATCCTGATCTGGAGCCCGATTTCCGGCGGTCTTCTGTCAGGCAAGCATCGTCGCAATCAAGCGGCTCCCGAAGGTACGCGCCAGTTTGCCGGCTGGACCGAACCGCCGATCCGCGACGAAGACCGGCTCTGGAACATCGTCGACGCGCTGGTCGAAATCGGCGACAGCCGCGGCGTGTCTGCCGCCCAGGTGGCACTTGCCTGGTTGATCGGCCGCAAGGGCGTGACCTCCGTTATCATCGGCGGCCGCACGGAAGCGCAATTCAGGGACAATCTTGCTGCTGCCGAACTCAAGCTTGCGGACGAGGAGCGGGCAAGGCTCGACAAGGTCAGCCAGCCCTGGCTGCAATACCCCTACTGGCACCAGAAAAACACCGCCACCGACCGCCTGAGTGAAGCCGACCTCAGCCTGATCGCGCCGTATCTGAAGGACGCATGACGATCACGACATCAGTCCCCGGATAGGGCCTGCACAAACTGCCGGTCACGCTGGCTCGTCGAGCCGCACGAGGTGACCGGCAGATACTTCGCGGTAGTTGCGGACAGGCGGCTCATAGCCGACCGCACGGATCGGGCTTCTGAGCTCATCCGTCGAAATATCCCGCTTGATGCCACGGCGCGAGGGATCGGGGACGGGCACCGCCGCGATGAGTTTCTTCGTGTAGGGATGCTGCGGGTTTTCGAACACCGCCGCGCGCGGTCCGATCTCGACGATCTCACCCAGATACATCACGGCGACGCGGTGACTGACGCGCTCGACAACCGCCATGTCGTGGGAGATGAACAGGAAGGCAAGGTGAAGGCTCTGCTGCAGGTCCATCAGCAGATTGCAGACCTGCGCCTTGATGGAGACATCGAGCGCCGAGACGCTCTCGTCGGCGACGATGACCTTCGGATCGAGCGCCAGGGCACGGGCGATGCAGATGCGTTGACGCTGGCCGCCCGAAAACTCGTGCGGGTAGCGGCTCATCATGTCGGCCTTCAGACCGACGCGTTCCAGCAGGTCGGCGGCCTTATCGCGCGCCTGGGCGCGGGTACCGAGGCCGTGCTCGATCACGGGCTCGGCGACGGCAAAGCCGATAGTCAGGCGGGGATTGAGGCTGGCGAACGGGTCTTGGAAGATCATCTGGATGCTGCGGCGCATCTGGCGAAGGGCCAGTGAATCCAGCTTCATCACGTCGTAGCCGTCGAGATGCACCTCTCCGCCATCGGGCTCTATGAGGCGCATGATCGAGCGCCCGGTGGTCGACTTGCCACAACCGCTTTCGCCGACAAGCGACAGCGTTTCGCCCTGGAAGAGATCGAACGAGACGTTTTCCACCGCATGGATGGCGCCGGTCTTTCGCCCCAGCAGGCCGCCATGGATATCGAAGCGCGTGGTGAGGTTCTTGACGTCGAGGATCGGCGTCTGGCGGCGGTCCACCGTGTCCGCCACCTCGCCCGGTTGCTGGAGGACGCCGGTGGCCGCATCGACGACGGGGAAGCGCAGCGGCCACGCCTTGTCCGCCATCGAACCGAGGCGGGGGACGGCGGAGAGGAGAGCCCGGGTATAGGGATGCTTGCCGCGATGAAAAATATCGTCGGTCGCGCCGCTCTCGACCGCTTCGCCGCGATACATGACGATGGTTCGGTCGGAAATTTCGGCGACGACGCCCATGTCGTGGGTGATGAAGAGGACGGACATGCCTTCCTCCTCCTGCAGGATCTTGATGAGATCGAGGATCTGGCCCTGGATCGTCACGTCGAGCGCGGTGGTGGGCTCGTCGGCGATCAAAAGCTTCGGCCTCGAGGCCAGCGCCATGGCAATCATCACCCGCTGGCGCATGCCACCGGAGAACTGGTGCGGATACTCGTTGAAACGCGAGGCCGCGTTAGGAATCCGCACCTTCTCGAGCAGGCGAATGGTCTCTGCCTTCGCCTCCGCTTTCGAAATGTCGCCGTGGCAGGTGAGTGCTTCCGAGATCTGGCGGCCGATGGTGAAGATCGGATTGAGCGACGTCATCGGCTCCTGGAAGATCATCGCGACGTCCTTGCCGCGAACGCCTCTCATTTCCTTGTCCGACAACGAAAGGATATCGCGGCCTCCAAGCAGGATGCTGCCCTCGATCCGGCTGCTGTTGGCAGCAAGCAGGCGCATGATAGACAGCGAGGTCACACTCTTGCCCGACCCGCTTTCCCCGACAATCGCCACGGTTTCACCAGGCATGACATCGAAGGAGATGTCACGAACGACCGGACGCCACTGGCCATCGACGCGAAAAGAGGTCGTCAGATGGGAGGCTGACAGCACCGGCGCTGCACCGGTCATGGTCTTCTCAGCGGCTGTATCGGTCATGGAGTACCTCGATATTTGCTATGGGCGGCCGAGTTTCAAACGGATTTCGGCGAGGTGGCAAAGGAGGCCGACGATAGCCCGGCTGCTTTCCGCCCGGCTTCCATCCGCGCGATGTCCGCGTCGATTGCGCTGCGGTCGATCATGCCGCTGGGGTTTTCCCGGGTTGGCGTGGTTTCGGCGACGAGAAGGTAGCGCTCCTGGGCCACGGCATAGAGACGCCGCAGTTCGGCGAGCGGTTCGGCGTGGTCGTCGACGCGGATGTTGAGCCAGGCGTAATCCTGGTCGCGGTAGATCACCAGCGCGGCAGATTGCCGGCCGCGCTTGTCACCGCCGGCGTCTTCGCCTGCCTGCATCGCTTCCAGCAGCCGTTCGGCCAGCGGCTTTCCGGATGTCTTATTGAATGTCTCGAGCGTTTTGGCGATCACCTCCGGACCGGACAGCATGTTACCGGCAACGGAGACGTTTTCGTCGATGAGATGGCCGGCCCAATCGATGCATTTCCGCCCGGTAAAGGCTGCGTTGCGGCCCTTGCCGTCGATCAGGTGCAATTGGCGTTGCTCGTGGCCGTCGTCGCGGTTTGTGAGTGCGGCAATGGTCTGCTGAGGTGTCTTGCCCTCGGCCAGCATGACCAGGCCGTCCGTTCCATAGAGCGGGCTCGAGAAAGCCTGCGTCGCGATGGCGCCGACACCGCCGCGTATATGAGGCACGATGCTGCCGACCGCGAAAAAACGGGTGGCGACGGCGATGGCGAGGTAGCCGGTTTCGGGATCGCGGGTAACGATGGACCAGGTCATATCAGCGCCCCACTGCATAGGCTTGCATCAGCCGTGGTGTCGCCGCTGCCCGGAGCAAGCCGTCGGCGTCACGTCCTGCCGCAGTCAGCCGGCCAACGGTCCACTCGTCCGCGACAGTCAACTGGTGCCCCTTGGCGCGCAGTGCTTCCAGCACCCTCGACCCGAAATTCGCCTCCACCGTCAAGCCGCCTGGCTCGCGGGTGCGGGGATAAAAGGAGCTCGGAAAATGCGTCGTGTGGAACAGCGGCGTGTCGATCGCCTGCTGCAGGTTCATCTTGTGGTGGACGTAGTGCAGGAAGAAGGCCAGCTGCCACTGGTCCTGCTGGTCGCCGCCGGGCGTTCCGAAGGACAGCGCCGGGCGGCCCTCGTGGAGGGCGATCGAGGGCGTCAGTGTGGTCCTCGGCCGCTTGCCGGGTGCAAGCGACGAGGGCAGCCCAGGCTTCAGCCAGAACATCTGGGCCCGGGAATTGAGGCAGAAGCCGAGGCCCGGAATGGTCGGCGACGATTGCAGCCAGCCGCCCGAGGGTGTCACGGACACCATGTTGCCCTCGCGGTCGATCACGTCGATATGCACGGTGTCTCCGCGCTTTTCGGTCAGATGCGACATGGTCGGCTCGTAGACGGCGCCCGACTTGGAAGCCGACGTATCCAGCATGGCCATCGTCGCGTCCCACTGGGCCTTAAAACCCGCAAGCTTGCCGGGGCGCAGGTCGAACGAGGCTTCGGGTGTGATCAGCGTGCGACGTTCCGCGGCATAGGCTTCCGACAGGAGGTGGTCGAGCGGTACGTCGCAGAAATCGGGATCGCCGTAGTAGACCTCGCGGTCGGCAAAGGCGAGCTTCATCGACTCGGTGACGGTGTGAACGAAATCGGCGCCCGCCGGGTCCATCGCGGCGATATCGAAGCCTTTCAACAGCGACAGCGCCTGCAGGAAGACGGGTCCCTGACCCCAGGTGTCGGTCTTTGCCACCGTCCAGCCATGATAGTCGAACGTTTGCGGCGCTTCGACAGTAGCTGACCAGCCGGCCATGTCTTCGGCGGTCAGTACGCCTTTGTGCCTTGTTCCGCTCGCGTCCATCACCGCATTGTTGCGCACGTAGCCATCGATCGCCTCGGCAATAAAGCCTTTGTAGAATGCGTCTCGGGCAGCATCGACCTGCGCCTCGCGGCCGCGCTTGCTTTCCGCCTCGGAGATAACCCGGCGCCATGTTTCGGCCAATGCCGGCTGCCGAAAATTCGAATGTGGCTCCGGATGAGAACCGCCGGGAAGCCAATGGGCATGGGATGTCGGCCACTCGGTTTCGAAGAATTGGGAAAGGCCCTTGATGGTTGCCGAAACCCGGGGAAGAACGGGATGGCCGTTTTCGGCGTAATAGATAGCCGGCTCAAGAACATCTCGGACGGTCATGGTGCCGTAGTCCCGCAGCATCAGCATCCAGCCGTCGAAGGCGCCCGGAATGACGGTCGATAGCAGCCCGTCGCCGGGGATGAGCGTCAGGCCTTCACTCGTGTAGTGCTCGATGGTAGCGCCGGCCGGTGCGGGACCCTGAGCGCAGATCACCTCCACCTTGTCCTTCTTCTTCGAATAGATCAGGGCCGGCAGATCGCCGCCCGGACCGCACAGATGCGGTTCTATGATCTGAAGGACGAAACCGGTGGCAACAGCCGCGTCGAATGCGTTGCCTCCCTTTTCCAGGATGCTCATACCGACCGCCGAGGCGATCCAGTGGGTGGATGTGACAACACCGAAGGTGCCGAGGATCTCGGGGCGGGTGGTAAAAGCGGTCATGGCAAAGTCCTTTGAAAGTAATCAGGCGTCGCGCGGGTCGAGGGCATCGCGAAGCCCGTCGCCGAGAAGATTGAAACCGATGACGACGAGGAAGATCGCCGCTCCAGGCCACATGGCCATCCACGGCGCCTGGCCGAGAAAGTTCTTGGCGACGTTGAGCATGGAGCCCCAGCTCGGTGCCGGCGGCTGCTGGCCGAGGCCGAGGAATGAGAGGCTCGCCTCGGCAATGATTGCCGTCGCAATGGTCAGGGTTGCCTGCACAAGGATCGGGGCGAGCACATTGGGCAGAATGTAGCGGGTGATGATGCTGAAGTGACGAAGACCGATCGAGCGGGCGCCTTCGACATATTCCTCGGTCTTGACGGCCATCACCTGGCCGCGCGTCAGGCGGATGAAGACGGGCATGGCGGAAAGGCCGATGGCGATCATGGCATTGGTGAGGCTTGGTCCGAGGAAGGCGGCAAGCGCGATGGCCATGATCAGGAAAGGCATGGCGAGAAACGCTTCCGTCACACGCGAGATGATCATGTCGATCCAGCCGCCGAAATAGCCGGAGATAAGGCCGAGCGGCACGCCGATGACGACTGCGATGGCCACCGAGAAGATGCCGGCCATCAGCGACGCCCGCGCGCCCCAGATCATGCGCGAAAGGATGTCACGACCGATGTCGTCTGTGCCCAGCCAATGGGCCGACGACGGTGCCTTGCGGATGGAAGACCAGCTGGTGGCGATGGGATCGGGAATGGGCAGGAGGGGTGCGGCAATCGCCAGGACAACGAAGAAGAGGATGATGACAAGCCCAATGAGCGCGCCCTTGTTGGCTTTGAGCTTGCGCCATGCGCGGCTGGTGGAGCGTGGGCTAGCCACAGAAACTGGAAGGGAAGCGACCGGGTCTATCGTACTCATAGGGCGGCCCTCAGTCTCGGATTGAGCAGGACGGAAAACACGTCGGCAACGAGGTTCATGAAGATGAAGCCGACCGCGGTGCAGAGCACCACGCCCTGGACGACCGCATAGTCGCGGTTGAAGACGGCATCGACGATCAGTTTGCCGAAGCCCGGAATGGTGAAGATCTGCTCGGTCAGCACCGCGCCCGCCAGCAGTTCGCCGAACAGTAGGGCGCTGACGGTGATGATCGGCAGCAGCGCGTTACGGAACGTGTGCTGCAGCACCACGGCGGATTCCTTTAGGCCCTTGGCGCGCGCGGTGCGGATGTAGTCGGCGCTGAGCACGCTCAGCATCGAGGAGCGCGTGTGGCGCATCAGCGTTGCCGCCAGCGCATTGCCGAGCACGAAGGCGGGCATCAGCATCGTCTTAATCGATTGCAGCGGGTCGTCGAAGAAGGGCTGGTAGCCGGAGGCCGGCAGCCAGCCGAGCTTTACCGAAATCAGCAGAATCAACATGATGCCGAGCCAGAAATTCGGGATCGACAGGCCGCACAACGCGACGATGTTGGCGAGAAAGTCGATGATCGTGTTGCGCTTGACCGCCGCGAGGATGCCCATCGGAATGCCGATGACGACGGCAAAGATCATCGACATGATGGCTAGTTGCAAGGTCACCGGCAGTTTCTGGGCGACCAGGGTGAGGACGGGCTGGTTGGTGCGCAGCGAGATGCCGAGGTCGCCCTTCAGCACCGCCCCCAGCCAGTAGCCGTATTGGTAGACGACGGGATCGTTCAGCCGGTATTTTTCACGCAGGAACTCAATCACCTGCGGGTCGCGCTCTTCGCCGGCCATGGCAAGGACGGGGTCGCCGGGCAAAAGCTTCTGCAGCGAAAAGACGAAGATGGAGATGATCAGCAGCGTCGGTATGGCGACGAGCAGTCTCTTTCCGATGTAGGTGTACATGGCCGATCCCAACCTGTTGCATCGGCCGCGCGAGGGTTCCCCGCGCGGCTGGCTCGATTAGCCGCTCTTCTTGACGCCCACCATGCGGATCATGCCATCGGGGGAGGGGACAAAGCCGGTGACGGCCTTGTTGTAGGCCCAGATCCAGGCGGAATGGCCGAGATAGATGATCGGCAAGTCGTCGTTGAGGATGGCGAGCGCCGCATTGTATTTCTGCTTGCGGACGCCGACGTCCTGCGACTGGCGAGCTTCGACCAGCAGCTTGTCGACCTCGGGGTTGCTGTACTTGGAATCGTTCAGCCCGGCGCCGGTGCTGACGAACTGTTGGATGTTTCCATCCGGATCGGCGCGTCCCGACCAGTCGGAGCGGCTGAGTTGGTAGTTTCCGGCCGTCTGGGCATCCAGCAAGGTGGCAAATTCCGTAGGCTTCAGCGTCACGTCGAAGCCGGCTTCAGCGACCATCGACTGGATGATCTGCATCATCTGCAGGGTGACGGGATCGTTGGTAACCGCGATCTCGACCGGCACGCGCTCGAAGCCGGCCGCCTTGATCAAGGCCTTGGCCTTGTCGACATCGCGGGACGGCACCGGTATATCCTTGTCGAACCAGGGGCTGTTGGGCGAAAACGGCTGATTGCCGGCAAGCGCCGTGCCGTCGAAGACGATCTGGGTTGCGGCCTCCCGGTCGATGGCAAGAGAGAATGCCTGGCGGAGGCGCTTGTCCTCACCCATCGGGTTCTTGGCACCAGGACCGTTGCCGATGTTTGCGTAGATGCCGAGCCAGCCGGTGCCGACGGCATCGGCATAGGCGAGCTTGGGGTCGCCCTTGACAGTGGCGACATCCGTGGCCGAAACGCGCTCGATCATGTCGAGATCGCCGGAGCGCAGGTTGGCGAGCCGGACCGTCGTGTCGGGGATCGGCAGGTAGGTGATCTTGTCGATGAATATATTGTCCTTGTTCCAGTAGTCCTGGAACTTCTCGAGGACGATCCGGTCCTGCTGCACCCGCTCGACGAACTTGAACGGGCCGGAGCAAACGGGATGATCGCCGAATGTTGCACCGGCGGCCTTGGCGGCTGTCGGCGACACCATCATGCCGGCGCGGTCGGAGAGCTGTGCCAGCAGCGTCACATCCGGCGCCTTCAGCGTGAACTTCACCTCGTATTCGCTGGTTGCCTCGATGTTGGTGACGGAGGAGAGTTCGCTCTTGCGCCGCGATTCCGGCATCGTCTTGTTGCGCTGGATATCGTCGACGACAGCCTGGGCGTTGAAGGGCGTGCCGTCGTGGAACTTGACGCCCTGGCGTAGCGTCATCGTCAGCTCCTTGCCATCCGCCGACCACTTCCAGGCTGTCGCCAGCTGCGGAACGAACTCGAGCTTCGGCGTCACGTCGACCAGCTTGTCGCACAAGGCCGTATAGACGATGCGGCCGACGAAAGTGCGCGACTGGGCGGGGTCGAGCACATCGGCGTCGTCCTGTAGCCCTATTTTAAGCTCGGCACCGAGTGCCGGCAGGGCGCAGAGGGTGCCGATGGAGAGTAGCGATAGAAATCTGGCGATTTTCATTTTTGTTTCCCCTGTTTATTGCGCGGTCCGGTCAAGGCCGGATCCATCTGTGGTGTTCTCGATGCTGTCTCAGGCATCCTCTTGCCGCAGTGCCGGCAGTTGGGCGTCGAAGGAGGTAACGCGGATCAGGCTTTCCTGCAGCAGCAGAAGGTGCTGTCGCATCGCTTCGGCAGCGCCCATCGGGTCGCGTGCTGCGATCGCGTCGATGATGGCCCGATGCTGGTCGTGGGTCCGCTCCCGCGTGCGGCTGTTGCTGCGGGCCAATTCGCGAATGGTTTGCCAAGCTTCGTCCTGGCGAACGTGATTGATGAAATCGAAAATTGTCAGGAAGAACCGGTTGCCAGCGCTCTGGGCGATCAGCCTATGCAAAGCGCCGTCCCACAATTCACGACCGTCCGCATCGTCGCTGCGGTAGATCTTCTCCGCCAGTTCGTACATGCGGCTGATCGAGATGTCCTTGGCGCGGATCGCGGCAAGCTGTGCGAGTTGCGGTTCGATCCGCAAACGGACTTCCATGATTTCTGTGATATCGGTGCTGGCGACGATCGAGCCGACGTGTTCGCTCCAGCCATCGGGGCGCGGTCCTGCATAGGTGCCCGATCCCTGCTTGCGCCAGATCAGACCCTCGGCCTCCAGCACCTCGAGAGCCCGGCGGAGGGCGCGACGGCTGACGTCGAACTGTTCCGACAAAGCGCGCTCGGTGGGCAGCTTGCCGTCCGCATCGAGCCCGCCCGAGGCCAGCAGGCTTCTCAGCCTTTCCAGAGCATAGGTCGAATTTTCCGGTAGGTTGCTCACGGCCACATTCCAGCTCAAGGTGAACCAATGTTTGATTGGTTCCATTCAAGCCATGTTACGGCGAAGCGTCAAGCGCTTTTTTGTGCATTCATGAAGTTGCATAATTTATGGGCGAAGCGCCCTGCCTGGAAATGCTTGCGACCGGGGTCCGCCGAAGTGCGCTGCCTGGAGTGGCTGTCCGGCAGATGCTGCACCGCGCTTGTAAGAGTGACCGCGGTGCAAAAGTTGTCCGAAAGAGTCGAGCCTACTTCCAGCTCTTGCCGTCTGCAGAAGCGCAGCCGTATGGGGGGAGGTTGTTGGCAAACGTCGTCTTCAGGCGGTCACAGCCCCAAGCATTGATCGGGCCGGGCATGGAGGAATTGAGGGTGATGCCGACTTCATCATACGGGCTGTCGCTGTTGGTGACATATCGATACCAGCGAAACCCGACGGTCGCGACCAGTGCGATGACAATCACGAGGATCAGGCGAACCAGCATTTTCATATTGTTTTCCTTGCTTCAAAAAGCGCCCCTCTAGCAGCCTTGTCGCCAAAGCAAAAGCGTCTGTCTCAGCAGCAAGCAATAGATGGCTCCGGTGCCGACAGCTAGGAGCAGGGGTCGACAGACTATAAAAGGCGCGGGAAGCACCGAAAGAATGTCTTATCTGGCACATTGTTAAAATAAGATATGCTTTCTTCTGTAATTGATAATTGACAAGTGTTACCTTGTGAATAGACGCATTAGAACGTCAACTTGAATCGATTTCATATGATAAATTCAGCAGAGCACGAGCGCCTCGAGGCGCTATACAATCTCGGGCTTCTCGATACGCCAGCCAGCGAAAACTTTGATCGCATCACGCGAATGGCCAGCCAGATATTCAACCTTCCGATTGCTGCCGTCTCGCTGACGGATGTGGATCGCCAATGGTTCAAGTCGCGCATCGGTGTCGATCACAACTCCATTCCCCGGGAACGCGCGCCGTGTGCGCAAGTGGCAGAAAGCAGGGACCTGCTGGTCATTCCGGATATGGCAGAGGACGACTGCTATCGGGAAAGCGTTCTTGGCAGGAGCGGCATCCGCTTCTATGCCGGCGCCCCGTTGATAACACGCGAGGGGCATGGGCTCGGAGCCCTCTGCGTGCTCGGAACGGAGCCACGCACCGCAACGGAGGAAGAGCTTTCGGGCTTGCAGGACCTTGCCGCGATGGTCATGTCGCAAATCGAACTGCAGCATTCCATCGGCCGGATCGACCCGATCAGCGGCCTGCCGAACCGGATGCAATTCTTCGACGACCTTTCCGACCTCGTGCTGGACGATGCCAGCGGGCTTCAACGCTTTGCTGTTCTCGTCGATCTTGCCGATAGCACCCAAATCGATACGCTCGCCCGGGTGATGGGTCCGGCCCATGTCGACACCTGTATCCGGGAAGCCGGACGGATTATCCGATCGTCGCTCGGCAACGGAAAAACCACCTATCACGTGTCGTCAACGCAATTTGCCTTCGTTGCGCCCAAAGGTGTTCGCAAGCAGAAATATCTGGCCAGGCTCGGCACGATGCTGACGCAGATCGAAGCCGGATTGAGCCTGCGGTTCATGATGACGCCGGTGATGGGCGTTGCGCCTTTTATCGCCCGGAAAATCAGCCCGGCCGAGCTTCTGCAGGAATTGAACAGCGCCGCTCAGGACGCACGCGGCACAGAAACGCGCGTCAGCCTTTTTTCAGCCTCCAGCCATGCCAAGCACGAGCGTGCCTTCAGGCTGCTGGAGGATTTTGGACTGGCGCTGGAATCTAACGATCAGTTATCGGTCGTCTTTCAGCCACGCATGGATCTGGCAAGCGGCCGCTGCGTGGCAGCCGAAGTGCTGTTGCGCTGGCGCCACCCGGACTTTGGCGCTGTCTCGCCCGGCGAGTTTGTGGCGATCATCGAGCATTCGCCGCATGTGCGGAAGATGACGGCCTGGGTTCTCGATGCCGCTCTTCGCCAGACACGGGCATGGAAGGACAATGGCCTTAACATGCCGCTTTCCGTCAACGTCTCTGCAGCCAATCTGGAAGAGGAAGACTTTGCCGAGCAGGTCGTCCTTGCTCTGCTTCGCCACGAAATTCCGGTTGAGATGCTGGAGCTGGAGGTGACCGAGAGCTCGATCATGAAGGACGCCGCGAAGGCTATGGACAAGCTGCGCTCGCTGGCGGAAGCCGGCATCCGCCTCTCCATCGATGATTTCGGCACAGGCTACAGCAGCTTGTCCTATCTCCAGCTGCTGCCGGCAACCGTCGTCAAGATCGACCAGTCCTTCATCAAAACCCTGGAAGACGGAACGCGCGAACGCAACCTCGTGCGATCGATGATTTCCCTTAGCCACGACCTCGGCTACCGCGTCGTCGCAGAGGGCGTGGAAACCAGGGAAGCCCGTGACATTCTTGCCGCCATCCATTGCGACGAGGCGCAGGGCTATCTCTTTGCAAAGCCGTTGAAGCCTCGCGAGTTCGAACGCTGGCATGATTCGCAGCAGAAGAGCCTGGCTGCCGCCACCGGAAACGCCCGCCAGCCGGCATAGGGCAAGTCCTGGAAGTTCGGTGCCCCTATGGATGGCGCGACGCCGTGCTGGTGTTTTCGCCATGGTTGTGGAGCGATGCCTGCAGGGTGCCCGGCTCGTCGCGGAACGCGATCGCCAGGTGGCAGGGTCGCTAAGTGTTTGTGTTTTCACTCCTTGCCAATTTGCCATATTCCACCACCTTGGAGGTTCTGCTAATCTCAGCGCGCTGGCTTCGGCCGGGCGAATTTGACAGAGTGGGGATCAAGGGTGACGACTTCGTTCGAAGGTATTTCCGGGCTGGATCTGGAAAAGATGGATGACACGACGTTCGACAGCCTTGCATTCGGGGTGGTCGGCCTCAATGCGGACGGTGTCGTCGAACGCTACAACGCGACGGAATCGTCTCTTGCCGGACTTCGTCGGGAAACTGTCATGGGTTCAGAATATTTCGATGAAATTGCCCAGTGCATGAATAATTTTCTGGTCGCGCAGCGTTTCGAGGACGAAGATCAGATCGACGATGTCATTCCTTATGTCCTGACATTGCGTATGCGTCCGACCCCCGTTCGGCTTCGCCTGCTGAAAGGGACGGATTTTGCGCTGAGATACATTCTTATACTGCGCTGATCGGGCACCGTCATGGAACAGTCGCAAGAGATCGAGTACGAAAAGCTTCTGCAATTCGTCTACGCATGTCCCGTCGGGCTTGTCGACATGGCCCGCGACGGCGCGATAAACCTGATGAACCCACTCGCCATGAAGCTCGTCATGCCGCTGGCGACAGACGGCATCATGACAAACTTGCTGACGGTATTCGAAAACACGGCCCCAGAACTGCGCTCGCTGATCCAGGATTTTACCGCCAGGCGCGGAACGATCTGCGAGAACCACCGCATTTACGCCGGGCCAATAGCTGCCGATAAGCCCGACGAGCAACGCATCCTGAACTGCACCATCGTCAAGCTGAAGGACGAGCGTTATGTCGTGACGCTGACCGATGTTTCGCTTCAGGTCCGTCAGGAGCGACGGCTAAGGGAAGCAGAGACATGGTTCGGATCGCTGCTCGAGGGCGTCAAGGATTTCGGCGTGGCGTCGCTCGGTACGGATGGCGTGATCGGTGCGGTAAATTCCACCCTTCTGGAGCAGACCGGTTTCGACGCGTTCGAGTTGGAGGGGATGCCGATTGGCGATCTGGTCGAGCCGCAGCCCGGCGGGCAGGGAGCCTACATGGACCGTCGCCTGGAGCACGCGCGAAGGGACGGCTGGCACATCGACGAAGGCTGGGGCCTGCGACGCGATGGCGAGCGCTACTGGTGCCAGAGCCTCATCGCCGTATGCGCCGACAAAACGGGTGACAGCGACGCTTCGATCCAGGGATACACCGTCATCATGCGCAAGGTAGAGCGCCGTGACACGGATATGCTGGAACTCAAGCGCCTGTTGCGAACCGACCACCTGACCGGCGCCTACAACCGCGGCGCCTTCTTCGAAGCTGCCGAGAAAGAGTATGTGCTCAGTCGGGGCTCCGGACGGCCGTTCGCCATCCTCATGTTCGACATAGACCACTTCAAGCTGATTAACGACAGCTACGGCCACAGCGTCGGCGATGACGTGCTGCGCTCGGTAGCAGACGCATGCCAGGCAATGATGCGGCCCGGCGACACGTTTGCCCGCATCGGTGGCGAAGAATTCACCATACTCCTGCCCGACACGTCTCTGGAAAAATCGGTCGAGATCGCCGAGCGCGTCCGGATCGCGATTTCCTCTGTGCCGGTGAAAGTCGGAGAAGCGCGGCTCAAGGTTACGGCGAGCTTTGGCTGTGCAGCAGGCCCCCTGTCTGTCGGCAGTGCGGCGGCACTGCTCGCTGCTGCGGACGGTGCGCTTTACAGGGCAAAGCGCGGGGGTCGCAACCGGACCGAATCTGCGCCTGTGAAAATCGTGGTAGCCTGATCCACATGCTCAGCCGCACTGCCACTGCCCGCGTTTTGCAAAGCCTGATCGAGGCTGAGTTGAAGAACGCGAGGGAACGGTCGAGCGGTGCAGGCAGCGTCATAGCGTCCGATGGCGGGTCATGGTCCGACGAACTGTCATTGCGGCGGGATGGCCAGGCGGGCCTCGGACTGGATTCGCTGGAAATGATGACGGTGGGAGCCGCCATCAACGAGATGTTTCACCTATACGAGAGCGAGAGCGATCCCGATCCGGCCGCAATGGCCACTTTCGGCGATTGGCTCGATGCCATCGAGGCGGCTTGGGCGTGCGGTGTTTCGAAGATGACATTCCTGACATCGGGCTCGACGGGCGTATCGAAAAGATGTTTCCATGACGCTGCAGCGCTGATCGGGGAGGCCGGATTTCTCGCCGACCTTTTCACCTCCCGCCGCCGCATCATCGCGCTCGCGCCCCCGCATCACATCTACGGTTGCCTGCTGACCGCCTTCCTCGCCGACCGGCTTGCTGTGGATGTCGTTTCCGGCGCGACCTGCTCGCCACGATATCTGAACAACGGGCTTTTGCCGGGAGACCTTGTCGTCTCCTTCCCCGATAGGTGGGCGGCGATCAATCGCACGATCTCCACCTGGGCCGTCGACGTCGAAGGTGTCGTGTCTACCGCGCCATGCCCCGCTCCGCTGATGACGTCCTTGATCGATCGCGGGCTTGGCGGCATGACCGAACTCTACGGATCGAGCGAGACGGCGGGGATCGGTTGGCGCCGGCATCCATCCGACCGATACACCTTGATGCCGCACTGGAGTTTCGAAAATGGCCGCGGGGAAGTCGCTGCGGGCGTGAGGCTGCGCGGTCCGGACGGAGCGGTCCATGATGTTCCCGATACCGTCGAGATGATAACCGACCGGGAGTTTACCGTCGGCAGCAGGCGCGATGGAGGCGTTCAGATCGGTGGGATAAATGTCTGGCCGCAGCGAATTGCCGCCGTGCTGGAGCAGCATCCCAAGGTCAAAGCGGCCTCGGTGCGCCTTGCGCCGATGCCGGCCGGCGCTCGTTTGAAAGCGTTCGTCGTCCCCGTTTCAACCGGCGCCGAGGAGGAACTTTCATCCGATCTCGATACGTGGTGCAGGCAGCGGCTTTCGGAAGTGGAACGCCCTCGCATCTGGACGTTTGGTACCACGCTGCCCGTCAATGAATTCGGCAAGGCGGCGGATTGGCGGGACTGAGGCCGGTTGCCGAGAGGAAGGCCCTTCTCTCGCGAGGTCGCGCCTTTGGCATCGATCCAGTGGTACATTCATGGATTGGTCGCGGCCTGCGTGCCTGATGCAGCGGTGTCGGCGGGTGGTGCGGTGGCGAGGATCTGCGAGGAGGAGTTTTCGTCCGACGCCGGTTCTGCCAGCCACCATCCGATGGCGGCAGACGCCACCATCAAAGTGCCCGCAACGAACCATGTCGATCTTCGTTTCTTATTTTCGGGCTTCACGCCCTTGTCGGTATCCATATGATCGTCCTTTCCAAAATCTGGATGCGTGTGGGACTGCTTGCGAGCGGCCGATTGCGCCCGTTGAGCGCTTCGACGGAAACCCGCAGAAACAGGCGTTGATCGATAGCTTTGTCACTGACGAAAGAACTGTGGTCGCCCGAGGCTATGCTTCCGCCGACCCATAGCGACCACATCACTTTCGTCAGAAGAACATCCGTCAATGCCGCAGCTTTCTTCAGGACGCCCTGCATGATCGGTGCCGGGAGCAAGACACCGGCCACGACAGCGACAATCACGGTGCCGACGAGGATCCGCGCCGACCCGCGCTTCCCGGTAGTCGACGCTGCCCTGTTATTGCGCCGCAGTGCGCACTTGGTGGTTGCCATCGGTTGGTCCTTTGCAGGTCTTAACAGCCGGGTTGGTCGCAGGCAGACGCGTTTGCCGTAGGATGGGCGGGCACATGCCGCAGCACTTCTCCCAGCGATTTCGCCAAGCCCCTCAGGAGATCGGGCGGGACATCCTGGAGGGCATCGACATAGGCGCTCGTGGTGGAGGCCTGCAGCCGGCGCAGGTTGTCGGCTCCCTTTTCGGTGAGCGAAAGCCGGCCGTCCTCATCGGCAATGCTGCCCCCGTCGCACAGCGACCACATGACTTCCGTCAGTAACTCGTCCGTGACTGACGCCTTTCTCTTCAACGCATCAAAGGTCGTCGGACCGGAGATGACGAGGTGGCGGAGCACGCTGAGTTCGACAAATGTGAACTTGTCGTCCGAGAAAGCCGACGGGATGGTATCACAGACGACGCCGGCGACCAGCGCGGTCATCCGGTCAAGTCCGATAGCGACGTCAAGCACGGTTCCTTGGTCCAGTTCGGTCATGGTTGGCTCCTGCAAAAGCGGCCCGTCTATGTCCGCGGTCCCTTGTCGGTACCCGCATATCCCGAGCCGATCGCCACGTTCAAAGATACGTAGTCGGCGGCGCTCTGCTGGATTGCGGCAGCCAGGCTTTCCTGGGCGGTCGCAAGCGAAAGCTGGGCGTCGATGACGTTCAACAGGGAAGACGCGCCGTCCTTGTAGCTATCGGTCGAGAGTTGCAGGGCTTCCTGGTAAGAATTGACCTGGGCACGCAGGGCCGAGATTGTCTGTGCATCGCGGCGGACAGCCGAAAGCGCATTCTCCACGTCTTCGACGGCATTCAGCACCGTGGATTTCCATGTCAGATAGTCGGCCCGGGCATTGGATTCAGCGATCTTGACGTTGGCGCGTAACGAACCGCCGTCGAGGATCGGAAGATTGAGCGTCGGCCCGAAAGACCATGAGGTCAGGCTGCCATGCGAGCCGCTTGATTTGACGTAGGAGGGCGAAATCGAGCCGCTGAGCGAAATGCTCGGATAGAGCTTGGCTTCGGCGACGCCGATCTGGGCGGTTGCTGCTGCGAGGTCCCGTTCATCCTTGCGGATGTCTGGGCGATTGCGGATGAGGTCGGCGGGAACGCCGGTGGCGACACTGCCGCGGAAGACCGGTTGTCTGCCCCCGCTGCGCATGTCGGCAATGACGGTTGCCGGAGGCATGTTCAGCAATGTCGCGATATGATGGACCTGCTGCCGGTAGCTGATTTCGAGGCCCGGCGCTTCCGAGAGCGTCGAATTGACGAGGCCTTCGGCCTGCACCACGTCGAGACGCGACGCGGCACCGGCAACCATCTGGAATTTCGTCAGTTCCAGCGTCTTGCGGCGGGAGGCGAGACTATCGGCAGCGATGGAAATGCGCGCCTGATAATAGCGGGCGTTGATATAGCTTGTCACCAGATCCTGGAGATAGGTCAGCCGCGTGACGTCGACAGTGGCATAGGCGGCGTCGAGCGAGTCGAGTGCCCCTTCGCGGGCGCGGCGATACTGGCCGAAGAGATCAAGCAGCCAGGATGCGGTCAGGTCGCCAGCAGTCGAGTTGGTGGTTGCCAGTTTTGTGCGCAGCTTGCCTTTTTCGCCGCTGGTCGTGTTCGACCCGTCGGCCGAAAGGCTGGGCAGGGCGCCTGCACCGGCAACGGTGACGTCGCCTTCGGCGGCGACCGTGGCCTCGATCGACGACAGGATCGATACGTTCTGGGCGAGGCCGGCGGCGACAAGGCTCTCGAGCTTCTTATCGTGATAGGCCGTCCACCACTGGCGGCCGGCGATGTCTTCGTTGGCCTTCTTGCTACCTTCCGAGAAAGTAGCCGGCAGGGGCATCACCGGCGGCTTGTGATCGGGACCGCTAACACAGCCGGCGAGAAGGAGGAGAAGAGCGGGCGACGCCGCGCGGGCAAAAATCATGAAGCTATCTCACGAATTGATCGAACCGAACCGTTCGGTTCGACTCTCGAGTATAGAGTTTGGCCGGTTCCGGCAAGGGCGGGCGCGTTGCCATTTTTCGCCCGTGCCTCTGGCGTGCGGGTTAGCGGGGCAACAATCCGTTGAAAATCATGTCGAAATGCGCAGCGATAGAGGTGTCCCTGTCGAACTCGCGTCGATCGTTAAAGATAAGTCTAAAAACCATGGCTAGCATGATGGGAGACATCACGACTTCGGCCGTCAAGCCGGGTCCGGTCTTGAACTCACCGTTGCGCTGGCCCTCATCGATGATGGACTGGGCGAAGCTTATCAGCGGTTCGATGAACAGCCTGTGGTTCTCGTCGATTACGTGGGGAAAGCGCGTGCCCTCTGCAATCACAAAGCGCAGGAGTTCCCGCATCCGCCGGTTTCCGAGAAAGTCATCGTAGAGGGTCTCGATCAGCGTCCGCAGACGGTTTTCACAGTTTCCCTCAAGCTTCCTGCCGCTTGCCAGTATATCTTCGAAAGGCGTGGATATGTGGTTGATCATGGCGGAGAACAACTCCTCCTTGGTCTCGAAGTAGACGTATATCGTCCCCTTCGTTACGCCGACGCGTTCCGCAATGTCTTCAACCCGCGTGGCAACATAGCCACGTTCGACAAACTCTTCGAAAGCAGCATCGAGAATTTGCTTGGGCCTCCGGGCTTTTTGCTCGGCACGGGTTATTTTTACTTCATTAGCCATTTCATATGTTCTTTCTGCTTAACTATCCGTGGAAATTTGCTGAAAAATCCATTGACTGTTGGGTTAGTCAATTATATCAAGCAGACACTGATAACAAGAGGCCACTTCATGAAAAGCGTTTTTAGCATCGCGCTGCTGGCTTCGGCTGCCGCCGTGTTGTGCTCCTGCGACAAGCAGCAGACCAGCGAGGCCAAGCCGAAGCTGGTGGAGACGGTCGTCGCTTCAACCGCGCCAGTCGCCGCGAGCAATTCCATTACCGGCGAGATCGATGCCCGCGTCCAGAGCGACCTTTCGTTCCGGGTGAGCGGACAGATTATCGAGCGGCTCGTCGACGTCGGTTCGGTCGTCAAGGCTGGGCAGGTTCTGGCAAGGATTGATCCCGCCGAGCAGAAAGCCGATCTGGCCGTGGCAAAGGCCACGCTTGAATCTGCGCAGGCCTCGGAAACGCAGGCGCGCTTGGCATTCGAGCGACAGCAGAACCTGTTCAAGACGCAGGTAACGACCAAGGCGTCGTTGGACCAGGCGCAAGAGACGCTGCTGACGGCTCAGGGGACGACGAAATCGGCGCAGGCCTCGCTCGAGACATCGCAGGATGCGCTTTCCTATACGGAACTGCGTGCAGACGCCGACGGGGTCATCACTGCTCGGGACGCCGAAGTTGGTCAGGTCGCGCAGGCAGCATCGGCAATCTTCACGCTTGCCCATGACGGGCCTCGCGATGCGGTCTTCAACGTTTACGAGTCCCTGTTCCTCCAGAACAAGCTCGTCGACAAGGTGACAATCACCCAGTTGTCCGATCCGACCCGTCATGTGGAAGCTTCGGTGCGCGAGATCTCGCCGACAATCGATACCACCACCGGGACGATCAAGGTCAAGGTTGGTCTCGATCAATCGGCAAGCATGCCTCTTGGGGCTGCCGTCGCCGGAACATTCCGCTCCGAGACGCAGCAGGCCATCGAACTTCCCTGGTCTGCGATGGCTTCGAAAGAAGGCCATACGGCCGTCTGGATCGTCGATCCGGCATCGTCCAAGGTTTCCATTCATCCCATCGACGTCTCTACCTACGGGACCGGCAAATTTGGCGTCAGCAAGGGCGTCGCGGCTGGCGACATCATCGTTGCCGATGGCACCAAGTTCCTGCATCCCGGCCAGACTGTTTCCTACGGAAAGGGAGCCACCGAATGAGTTTTCGTCATTTCGTCCTACCCGTTCTCGGACTGGTCGTGCTGACCTCGTGCCAGAAGGAGGAGGCCCACAAGGAACCTATCCGTCCGGTCCTTTCCATCATTGCCAAGCCATCCGAAGCGTCCTCGCTTTCGTTGCCAGGAACGGTCGATGCGCGATTCGAGACGCAGCTGGCGTTTCGGGTGCTCGGGCGCGTCATCGCACGCAATGTCAGTGTCGGCGATATCGTCAAGAAGGGCGATGTCGTTGCAGCCATCGATCCGTTGTCGCTTGAACTTGCGGTCAGAAGCTCGCAATCCGATCTGGCAAACAGCCAGGCGGAGCTTGTCAACGCGGCTTCCAGCGAAGAGCGACAGCGAGCTCTCGCGGCCTCGAAGTCGGGAAGTGAAGCCTCGCTCGAGCAGGCGGTGCAGGCCCACAAGAGCGCGATTGCAGACGTCGGCAAGGCGCAGGCCAACCTAGACAAGGCGCTGGAGCAGCTTAGCTACGCAAAGCTGCTCGCTGAGTTCGATGGCGTGGTCACCGCAACCTCGGCCGAAGTCGGCCAGGTCGTATCGGCGGGATCGAGCGTGGTGACGATTGCCCGTCCCGACCAGCGCGATGCGGTGATCGACGTTCCGGAGGCGAACTTCGACAAGCTGCATGTCGGCGCGCCCTTCGATGTCGCGCTGCAGCTCGATCCGACGGTGGTCGCCAAAGGGGTGATCCGCGAGATCGCCCCGGAGGCAGAATCGCTGACCCGCACCAGCCGCACGAAAATCACGCTGATCGACCCGCCCGAGGCATTTCGCATCGGCTCGGTGATCACTGCGTCGGCGACCATGCCTTCCAATCCGTTCATCGTGCTGCCGTCCTCTGCCATCCTGCTGAAGGACGACAAGCCGAATGTCTGGCTCGTCGATACGGCTGCGGCCAAGGTCTCCCTTCATCCGGTGACACTTGACGGACCAGTCGTGGACGGCGGTTCCGTGAAGGTCACGGGAGGCATTAATCCTGGCGAACGCGTTGTCGTCGCCGGAGTGCGTAAACTGAGCGACGGCCAGGCTGTCCGGGTCGATCAAGGTGAAAATCCGTGAAAAAATTCAATCTTTCCGACTGGGCGCTCGAGCACCGTTCGCTCGTCTGGTACTTCATGATCGTATTCGGCATCGCCGGGGTTTTCTCCTATATCGGCCTTGGCCGCGAGGAAGATCCGAACTTCACGATCAAGACGATGATCATCCAGGCCCAATGGCCGGGTGCATCGGCCGACGAAATGAGCCGCCAGGTCACCGACCGCATTGAGAAGAAACTTGAGGAGTTGGGGGCGCTCGACGTCACGCGCAGCGAGACCACGGCCGGGCAGAGCACTGTCTTCGTCGATCTTCTCGACACTACCAAGGCCAAGGATGTGCCCGCGACCTGGGTACGGGTTCGCAATCTGATCGCTGATATCAGCGGTGACTTTCCGTCCGGCGTCGTAGGTCCGACCTTCAACGATTCATTCGGCGACGTCTACGGCAACATCTTCGCGTTCACTGCGGACGGCTTGACCCAGCGGCAGTTGCGCGACCTCGTGGAGAATGCCCGCTCCAAGATACTGACAGTCCCGAACGTCGGGAAAGTCAACATTGACGGAGCGCAGGACGAGGTCGTCTATCTCGAATTTTCGACCCGCAAGATCGCCGCCTTGGGCATAGATCGCCAGTCGATCATCGACACGCTTTCCAATCAGAATGCGGTCACGCAGTCCGGCTTCGTCGATGCCGGCCCCGAGCGGATCGCGTTGCGCGTAGGTGGCCAGTTCACGTCGGAGGAAAGCCTCAAAGCGATCAATCTTCGCGTCAACAACCGCTTCTTCCCGCTTTCGGACGTCGCGACGATCAGGCGCGGTTACATCGACCCGCCGACTTCGTTGTTCCGTTACAATGGCAAGCCAGCTATCGGACTTTCTATAGGGATGCGCAGCGGCGCCAATCTTCTGGAGTTCGGCAAGGGCCTCGATCAGAAGATGGAAGCCATCATCGCAGACCTGCCAATCGGTGTTGACGTCGCGCGCGTTTCGGATCAGCCCGCCGTCGTGGATGAAGCCGTGTCAGGCTTCACCCGGGCTCTGTTTGAAGCAATCGCCATTGTCCTTGTCATCAGCTTCGTAAGCCTCGGCGCCCGTGCCGGGCTGGTCGTGGCGATCTCCATACCTCTGGTTCTTGCGATCACTTTTTGTGTGATGAGCTATTCAGGCATCTCGCTGCAGCGGATATCGCTCGGCGCACTGATCATCGCGCTCGGGCTGCTGGTCGATGACGCCATGATTGCGGTCGAAATGATGGTCGCGAGACTGGAGGTTGGTGACGATCTCAAGACGGCAGCGACGTATGTCTACACCTCCACGGCGTTCCCGATGCTCACCGGGACGCTCGTGACTGTCTCGGGCTTCATCCCCGTCGGCTTGAACAGCAGTGCTGCAGGTGAGTTCACATTCACGCTGTTCGTCGTCATCGCAGTTTCGCTGGTTGTCTCCTGGGTCGTGGCCGTGGTGTTCACGCCGCTCCTGGGCGTAACGCTCCTCCCCAAGACGATGAAGTCCCACCATGAGAAGAAAGGGCGCGTTGCAAGCGCGTTCTCGTGGGCTCTGAGGCTCTGCATGCGTTTCCGCTGGATCACCATCATAGTGACCATTGCGGCTTTCGGGCTTGCCGTCGGCGGCATGGGAATTGTGCAGCAGCAGTTCTTTCCGTCCTCGGACCGGCCTGAACTTGTCGTTGACTGGAACCTGCCGCACAACAGCTCGATTGCCGAAACGAACAGGCAGATGGCGCAATTCGAAAAGGAAGAGCTCTCCAACAATAGCGATATTGCTCATTGGACGACTTACGTCGGCGGAGGCGCACCGCGATTTATCCTGTCTTTCGACGTCCAGACGCCCGACGTATCTTTCGGCCAGATGGTCATCGTCACCAAAAGCATCGCCGTCCGCGATCAGGTGAGGTCCAAGCTGCAGGACTATCTCAACAAGACATTTCCCGGGACCGATGCCTTCGTCAAACTGCTCGACATCGGCCCTCCTGTCGGCAAGCCTGTACAATATCGTATCAGCGGTCCGGACATTCAAAAACTGCGGGATTACTCTCATCAGTTGGCAGGCATTGTCGGCGAGAATCCCCTTCTTACCAATATGACCTACGACTGGAACGAACCGTCGCGGGTGGTGAAGGTCGATGTGCTGCAAGACAAGGCCCGCCAATTGGGCGTGACGTCTGCCGACATCGCCAACGTGCTCAACAGTATCGTCCAGGGATCCTCGGCAACGCAGATCAGGGACGACATCTATCTGATCAACGTGGTCGGGAGGGCTCAGGGTTCCGATCGAGGCTCGATCGAGGCATTGAAAAATCTCCAGTTACCGGGAACAAGCGGCAACTCCGTGCCACTGTCGGCCGTTGCCAACTTCCACTATGAGCTTGAGCAGCCTGAAATCTGGAGACGCAACCGTATACCGACGGTCACCATCAAGGCCGCCGTAACCGGTCCGACGCAACCCGCAACAATTGTCACGGAACTTCAAGGCAAGGTCGATGAATTCCGCAAGGCGCTCCCTCCTGGCTATACTGTGGCGGATGGCGGCTCTGTCGAGAGCAGTGCAAAGTCACAGGGACCGATCGTCGCGGTTGGCCCTATCATGATCTTTGCAATGGCTACTATCCTCATGCTCCAGCTCCAGAGTTTCAGCCGGCTGTTCCTGGTGTTCGCTGTCGCTCCGACCGCATTGATCGGCGTGGCATCGGCGCTGCTGATCAGCAACTCGCCCATGGGCTTCGTGGCGATCCTCGGCATATTGGCGCTGATAGGCATCCTGATCCGTAACTCGGTCATCCTGGTGGTGCAAATCGAACATCTCAGAAGCGAAGGACGGCCTCCGTGGTTTGCCGTCATCGAGGCGACCGAACATCGGATGCGGCCGATCATGTTGACGGCGGCGGCGGCCACCCTGGCGCTCATTCCGATCTCCCGCGAGATCTTCTGGGGACCGATGGCTTATGCCATGATGGGCGGCATCGTGGTGGGTACCGTACTCACCCTGCTTTTCCTGCCGGCACTCTATGTGGCCTGGTTCCGCATTCGTCGAGAAGAGGACCCTGCCAGGCACGAGCCGGCCGCCGGGTAACCGATGTATCTGCGAGCGCTGGTGTTTTCGTCGGCGCTCGCCTATCTCACGAATGATGCCGTCTAGAGCGGTGTCGCGCCAACAAGGGCCGTGCCTCCATGATGCTTGCAGACAGATCGTACCGCCATCTGATACAATTGACGGTCGTGATGGCGGTCGGCCTATCCGGCTGTGCATCCCGGCCATCGGCCGCCGTTCTCGACCCAGCACGGCTGACCAATCTCCCGCAAAAACGCATCGTTCTGTTGACTGCCACAAACCGCAACGCTCTCGGGCCTTCCAAGGGTTACGGGGTCAACTGGTCCGAGACCGTCGCCTATCAGAGCTATGAGATGTCGGTGCCCCCAGCCCATAAGGTCTCGGCGATCGAATACCCCACGGATCGCCCCGATCCGCAAAAGCAATTCGTCGTAACCAAGCGACAAGACCTGTCCGAGGGCGATTTCACCGCCGCTGCGGCTCGCTCCGTCGGCAGCGACGGAAGTGTCGAAGTCTATGTTCATGGCTACAACAATTCTTTCCAGGAAGCGCTTTATCGGGAAGCGCAAATGATTACCGATTCAGGGCTCGACAGTCCCATCATGTTCTCTTGGCCGTCGCAGGCATCGGTCGTCGGATATGTGGCTGACAAGGACGCAGTGCTCTATTCCCGGCATGATCTCGAAACTGTCGTCACCGCTCTTTCATCGGCAAAAAAAGTCAAGCGCATCGTTCTTTTCGGCCACAGCATGGGCGGCTTTCTCGTCATGGAGGTTGTGCGCCAATTGAAGCTCGAACATCGCGAGGACGTCATCGCCAAGTTGCAGGTGGTGCTTGCCTCGCCTGACATCGACCTCGACGTCTTCAAGTCGCAGATGAAGGAAATCGGCAAACTGCCTTCTCCGCTCACCCTTTTGATTTCGAAGGACGACCGCGCCCTTGCGGTATCCAGCCTTCTCGGCGCCGAGCGACCGCGGATCGGACGGCTGGATATCAACGATCCGATCATTCAGCAGGAGGCCGTCAAGAACGACATCCGGGTTGTCGACCTGAGCTCCCTGAAGGCCACAGACGGTGTGGGACATGACAGGTTCGCATCGCTTGCCCGGTTCGGCAGACAGCTGGAAATGCTCGACAGAAAGCCATCGGCTGCGCGTGTCGGTGCATTCGTCTTCGACGCGGCAGGCTTTGCAGTATCGAGCCCGTTCAAGCTCGCATCGAGTGTCGTAACGCCGAAGTGATGGCGGTGCGGTAAGACACCGAGTTTAAGGACAGGGAGCTTGTCGTGGACGCTGCTTATGTTTCGGCTTTTTTCGGCCTGGCAGGTGCATTGGTGGGTGCTGTCACGTCATTCACCACGTCCTGGATCACCTTGTCATCGCAGGTGAAGGAGAAACGGCGCGAGGCAAATCGCTCCCGCCGTGAGGCGCTGTTCGAAGGATTCCTGTCGGAGGCGGCCAGATTGTATGGCGATGCCCTCAGTCACGAGAAGGACGATATCGGCGATATCGTCATGATCTACGCCATCCTCGCTCGCATGCACCTTGTGGCGTCGAAGGCTGTGACCGATGCCGGCGAGCGAGTCATGGACGCCATCGTCGGCGAGTATATGACGCCGAACAGGAGCCTGTCAGAGCTCCGTCTTCTTGCTCGCAGCGGTCATATGAACGTCCTCGAAGAGTTCGCTGCGGAGTGTCGCAAGGAACTGGATGCTTTCTAGGGCCGCAAAGCCGCACGAGGCTATTGCGAGGCCGCTTATGCTTCCAGCAGCGGCACATGCGGAGCGGCGGTTTTCGGGATCGTCCCGGAGAGCCGCGGATCGGCGATCACCTCGACCATAAATTGGAACGGGGTAAATCCCGACCTGCAATAAAATGCGTAAGCCGATGGATGATCGAAGTGGCAGGTATGCAGCCACAGGCGATCGATGTCCCTCGACCAGGCGGCGTCAAGCGCATTGGCCATCAGGTATCGTCCGCCACCCTGGCCGATAGCGCCGGCCACAAGCCCGCAATAGACGATTTCGCACTGGCCCGATTCGCGAAAGTCGAGTTCGAGAAAGCCGATTTTCTCCGAGCCGGCTTCGAGGTAATAGGTCTCGACATTACGATCTGCAAGCATTGCCGTGAGTTCGTCGTCCGGCATTTCGAGGCGCGAGACCCACAGCCAGTTTTCGCCGACCGCTCGGTATAGTGCGCGATATTCGCCAAGGTCCGGCGATTCCCAGTGCCGAAATGACATGCCGTCTTGCTCCGGGACGCTGAGTTCCGGGCGCCGGCGCATCTCCAGACATGTGACGACGCTTGCAATCTGGCCAGGCAATACCGTCGAGTAGCCAGGCGACAGCGGCGGCTTCAGTTCCATCAGTCATATTCCTTGTCGCGTACGGTCAGAATGCGCTGCCCGTTAAAATTAACCTTAATCGATGATGAACAAAGTTTTGGCTAAGTCCCATGGAAACCATGTGGCATTATAGGAAGTGAACACAGGGACGCCAGTGCGTTTCCACAGCATCGAGGTCTCCATGAGCCGCCGTGCAAACCGTTATGCCGAATTGTCCGGCCGCATCGTGTCGGCAGCGAAATTTTGCGAATTCCTCGACGCCGGGGGACGGGTCCTGACCGAGGGAGACAGCGCAGGCTGGCGCGATGTGACGGCTGACGTCTTGCACAAGGAGCGCAGCAAGGTACGCGCGCTCGAACGTATTCGCACGCTTCTCTATGCCGACATGGTCCGGGAAGACGACCGACCGAGCTCCATGATGCACTGATTTTCAGGGAAGTAAGCCCCCCAACCAATGGGGCTTCAAGCGTATAATGCCGCCCGTGTCTTCTTTATTGTCCCGTTGCACTCTGCTGCGGTCTGAACCGGGTTCCAGGATGTCCGTCCCTGGCCCGCGCGCGAAATTGCAGGATCTCTGCTCCGTCGGCTGACGCCCGTGTTTTCATCATTAGCTCGTATTCCGCAACAGCCCTGCACCAGTTGTGGTGATCCATGCCGTGCGGTCTGCCGGCCTCCTCCCAGAGGGAGTAGGCCCGTTTGCTGATCCATCCATCCCTATCAATGTTCATGGTGCCCTCCTCCTGCTTGTCCCGACTCAACCAGGAACTGTGGCTTCTGTTCCCGGAAGACCGGGGAACCATCGGGCAGAACACAGGTTGGGGCCCTGTCTCGCTGTAAATCACGATGGAGGAAAGAGATGGCCAACCCGGACAACCCAAGCAAAGCCGAGGCTGCCGATATCGAAAAAGACGCCGCCGGCCAATACCGCAAGCTCGTCAAATCAAGCGACAACAACGGTGTCGCAAGTGCCAAGCCGCGTGTCCACACCGGCTCGGACGACGCCACGGTCAACAAGGCAACCGATGGCAACGAGCCGAAGAAAGACTGGGACCTGAATTACGACCCCGCCGACATGAACGAAGGTAAGTTCAGGGGCTAACGACTGGGTTCGGGGCGCTTGCATTCGCCAAGTTGCCCGGACCGGACGAAGGCATCGATACTGGTTGAGGCCGGGTGACACGAGGTGTCCCCGGCATTTTTTCAATTGACGCACAGCAGCCCGGCCACGCTTGTTTCCCGGAGCTCGAGAATGCGCGTCGCGGCGGTGCGCAACCGATTTATTGCACAGCACAACATTTCATAACTTTACAAAAAAATATAAATATGTGAAGTAAGCGCGGTCGATAACGATGCGAGCGTAGTCCAGTGACCCAATTGAAATTCGCCACCCGCCTCAATTCATTCGCTTCCCGGCCACAGGCGGAATGGCCGGACCTTTCCGGCAAGCCAACCGTTTCGCAGATGGTCGCCCGGGCCGCGAAGGTGAAGGGCCTGACGGATCTGGATCTCAACTACCCCGACCACGTTTCGGAAAATCCCCGCGAGCTGGCGAAAAAGATCAATGATCTCGGCCTTTCCATTAATGGCTTTGCCATGCGCTATTATACCAACCCGGCTTTCAAGATCGGTGCTTTCACCAATCCTGACGCTGCGGTGCGCCGTGAAGCGATCGAACTGACCAAAAAAGGCATCGACGCAACGCGTGAGGCCGGCAGCAACCTGATGACTATCTGGCTTGGCCAGGATGGTTTCGACTATGCATTCCAGGCCGACTACGCCACGCTGTGGAAATACGAATTGGACGGAATTCGTGAAGTCTGCGAGCATGACAAGGATTGCCTGATCAGCATCGAGTATAAGCCGAACGAGCCCCGTTCCTATAGCCTGATGCCCGATTGCGCGACGACGCTGCTGGCGATCAAGGACGTCGACATGCCAAACCTCGGCGTCACGCTCGACTTCGCCCATGTGCTCTATGCCGACGAGCAGCCGGCCTTCGCGGCAGCATTGATCGCCCGCTACAGCCGCGTGCTCGGTGTGCACCTCAACGATGGCTATGCCAAGCGCGACGACGGCCTGATGGTGGGCGCGGTGCATACGCTGCAGACCATCGAGCTGCTCCGCCAGATACGCAAGGACGGCTACGACGGCGCCATCTATTTCGACACGTTCCCAGACATGACCGGGCTCGATCCGGTTCACGAATGCGAGGTGAATATCCAGACCGTGCAGCGGATGCTGAAGGTTGTGGATCGCCTCGAGCAGGACAATCGCCTGTCCGGCGCGATTGACCGACAGGATGCTGTTTCCGCTCAAGCCGTCATCCAGGAATTGATGTTCGGCGCGGAAGCATAACGCGATCTCCGCAGCGCAGACGCCGCTGTTTCCATTTCATATTCGGGAGGAACCGATGAAGACTTTTCTGAAAACCACGCTTGCCGGCGGTTTGGCGGCAACCTTGCTGTTCAGCGCCGCCATGGCACAGGAACTGGCGCCCTTGAATTCGGACACCGAGAAGGACCGCATCGACTGGTCGCAGCTCGATGCGAAGCTCGGCCCTCTACCCAAGCCAGCCGCTGGCACCAAGGCTGGCGCCGTATCCAAGACGCTGACCAACGAATACTGGCGCTCGCTCGGCGATGGCTACAAGAAGTTCGGCGAAAAGATGGGCGTTCCCGTCGCCTACCAGGCAGCCCAGAGCGAAGGTGACCAGCTCGGCCAGCTGACAATTGCCGAAGGCATGATCACGCAGGGCTTCAACGTGCTGCTGGTATCGCCGCAGACCGACGCCAACCTGCAGCCGGTCATCGAGCAGGCAAACGCCGCCAAGATCCCGGTCGTCAATGTCAACGATGCTGTCATTCCGCAGGCGGAACACTATGTCGGCAACGTCCAGCGTGACAATGGCGCCCGCGTCGCCAAGTGGTTCATTGCCAACCGCCCTCAAGGTGGCAAGGTCGCCATCGTCGAAGGCCAGGCCGGCGTCTACGCTGCCGTGCAGCGCACCGACGGCTTCAAGTCGACGATCACCCAGAACGGCAAGTTCCAGGTCGTCGCCAGCGTTCCCGGCAACTGGGATCGCCAGACGTCCTATGACGCTGCCACCAATATCCTGCAGCAGCATCCCGATCTGATCGGCTTCTATGCCAACAACGACGGAATGGCGCTCGGCATCGTCGAGGCCGTCAAGTCTGCTGGCCTCCAGGACAAGGTTGCCGTCTTCGGTACCGACGGCATCTCGGACGCCTACAAGTCCATCAAGGCCGGCGAACTCACCGGCACCGTCGACAGCTTCCCAATTCTGACCGGCGAAGTCGCTCTGGAAACCGCCCTGCGGCTCGTTGCCGGCCAGAAGGTTCCCCGCGTCGTCGCGACGCCCCAGGCGCTGATCACCAAGGACAACATCGCACGCTACCAGGGCGACGACACCGCCATCCGCGCCGTCCTGATGGAAGACGCTGCCAAGGCTCCCTGACATCCAGCGGCCAGTTATCCGACGCCGGCCAGCAATGGCCGGCGTCTCCGAGTACAAGAGGTGCCGAGACATGACGCAGACGCCCAGACTAAGATTTGAAACCATATCCAAGTCGTTCCCCGGCGTCCTTGCCCTGTCGGACATATCCTTCGATGTTCCGCCGGGTGAAATCCACGGGCTTCTCGGGGAAAACGGCGCCGGAAAATCCACGCTTCTTCGCATTCTGTCCGGCGTGTTCCGGCCAACCAGCGGCAGCGTGTTCGTTGACGGCGAGGCGGTATCCTTCCGCAACCCTTCCGACGCCCGCCTGGCCGGCATTGCCATGATCCACCAGGAACTGCAGCAGGTGCCGCATCTCAGCGTCGCCCAGAACATGTTCCTCGGCCATCCCCTGACCAAGGCCGGCGGCATTTTCGTCGCACGGTACGAGCAGGAGCGCAGGGCCGCGGAAGCGCTGGCGATGATCGACCCGACTATCGATCCGGCAGCGCCGATTTCCGCGCTGAAGGTCGCCCAGCGGCAGATCGTCGAGATCGGTCGCGCGCTGCTCGACCGCGCCAAGATCATCGCGATGGACGAACCGACCTCGAGCCTGACACCCAGCGAGTTCGAAAAGCTCGCCGAGGTCATCGCCAGTCTTTCCGCGACCGGCGTCTCGATCATCTATGTCTCGCACAAGATGGACGAGGTCTTCCGCATCTGCCAGGGCGCCAGCGTCATGCGCGACGGCAAGCTGGTCGGCCGCGTCGATATCCGCACCGCATCCCACCAGGATGTCATCACCATGATGGTCGGTCGTCAGCTGATGCAGGAAAAGCATGTGTCGCATGCAACGACCACGGTGAAGCTCGAAGCCAAGAACCTGTCTTCGGCGACGAAGATCGGCGATGCCTCGTTTCGCCTGCACCGGGGCGAAGTGCTTGGCGTGGCCGGGCTCGTCGGCTCCGGACGCACCGAACTGCTGCGCCTGCTCGCCGGCGTCGATCGTATCACCTCTGGTTCGGTCGAGATCGACGGAAAGCCGCTGCCTCTGCGCAGCCCGCGCGACGCTATCGCTGCCGGCATCGGTCTTGTGCCGGAAGAGCGCAAACGCGAAGGCATCATTCCCGGTCGCTCCGTGACCAACAACATGGCGCTTGCGTCTTTGGGCAGCTTTTCCAAGGCGGGCATCATCCGCAACGGCAAGCTTCGGACGACGGCGACCGACTTGTTGCGCCGCGTCAACCTGCGGCCTTTCCAGTTGGACCGACCGATCCGGCTGTTCAGCGGCGGCAATCAGCAAAAGGCGATCATTGCGCGCTGGCTGGCGGCCAAATCGCAGATATTGTTGTTCGACGAACCCACGCGCGGCATCGATGTCGGAGCGAAGTCGGAAATCTACCAGCTGATCGAGGCCCTGGCCGCCGACGGTCATTCCATCATCGTTGTCTCGTCCGAGCTGCCAGAAGTCATTCGTCTCTCCGACCGGGTGCTAGTCATGCGCGAGGGGCGGATTGCCGCCGAGATCGAGCGCGCCGATCTGTCCGAAAGCGCCATCGTCGCCCATGCCATTCCCGGCGTCAGTCAATCTCCCATGTCAGCTCCGGCTGCGTGAGCGCTGAAAAGTATAGGAGCTCATCATGAGTCATACGTCACCCGCCGATGCGACAAAGCTTTCCTCCGGTTTCGGCCGCTTCTCCTTTTCGCTGCGTGACGCCGGCACCCTGATCGGACTGTTCGTCATTCTGGCAGTGTTTGCAGCGATCGTCCCGGGCTTCATCTCCGAACGCAACCTCGTCAATATCCTGCAGCAGTCCAGCATCAATGCCTGCCTCGCGCTCGGCATGACTTTGGTCATCATCTCCGGCGGCATCGATCTTTCGGTGGGGCCGACGGCTGCCATCGCGGCTGTGATATCGGCAACCATGCTGCTTTCGGGCGTTCCGATCCCGCTGGCGATCCTTGCCGGCATCGGCATCGGCGCCGTCTGCGGTTTCATCAACGGCGTGCTTGTCGCTTATGTCGGGCTGCAGCCGTTCATCGTGACGCTCGGTACGCTCAGCACCTACAGGGCGATTGCGCTGATCTACACGGGCGGCAATCCCGTGCTCGGCATTCCTGTCGGCTTCCGCAGCCTGTTCAACGGCAACCTCCTGGGCTTGCCGACACCTGTCTGGATCGTAGCAGTCGTGGCAGTTGCAGCATGGATCCTGTTGAAAAAGACGCCGATCGGCGAATATCTCCTGGCCGTCGGCGGCAATGAGGAAGCAGCCTATGTTGCCGGCGTCCCCATCGCCCGCACCAAGATCACCGCCTACGTCATCTCCGGCGCACTGGCGGCACTGGCTGCCCTGATCCTCGTCGGCCGCCTCGGCGCTGCGGAACCGATCCTCGGCAATCTCTGGGAACTCGACGCGATTGCGGCCTCTGCCATTGGCGGCGCTTCGCTGATGGGCGGCAAGGGGAGCGTGCTCGGAACGATCCTCGGGGCGATCATCCTCGGCGCGATGCGCAACGGTCTTACCCTGATGAATGTGCAGGCCTTCTATCAACTGCTCGCCACTGGCCTTATAATCCTTGTCGCAATGATGATCGATCGCGCCACAAGGGGACGAGGATGAATACCGAAAGCTTCGATACTAAGGCTGTTGGCCCACGCATCCGAATGATGATGCCGCTGCTGACACCACTCGAAGCAAAGGTCGTCGATACCGTCTTCGCCCTCCGTGACTTCGGCGACAGCACGTCGCTGAAGCAGATTGCGGACGATGCAGGCGTCTCGGAAGCGATGGTGGTGAAAATTACCAAGAAGCTCGGATTTGCAGGCTACCGCGATTTCCGCACCGCTGTCAGCCAGTACAACCGTCAGCCGACGGCGGAGATGCATCAGGAGCTGTCGGCTGACGATACGTCGCAGGAAATCGTCCAGAAGGTGTTCCGCACATCCATCAACGCGCTTGAGGAAACACTGTCGATCCTCGACATGGAGGCGTTCGACCGGGCCTCCGACCTCATACACCGGGCAAGGCAGCGCGATTTCTACGGCGTCGGCGGATCGGCACAGATTGCCCGCGATGTCGCGCACAAATTCCTGCGGATCGGCGTGCGGGCGAATATGTTCGACGACAGCCACATGATGCTGATGTCGGCATCGTTGCTCGGCGACGGCGATATCGCCATCGGGTTTTCCCATTCGGGAAATACGACGGCAGTGATCGAGGCGATCCAGCTTGCGCGCCGCAACGGCGCCCGCACGATTGCCATAACCAACTACAATTCTTCTGCCTTGGCGCAATCCGCAGACGTGGTGCTGTGTTCGACTGCGCAAGGTTCGCCGCTGATGGGCGAAAATGCTGCCGCCCGCATAGCGCAGCTGAATATCCTCGACGCTATCTTCGTGTCGGTCGCCCAACGCGATTATCAGGCTGCCGAACGAAACCTCGACCGGACCATGTCCGCAGTTACATCCAAACGGAAAGAACGACCTTTATGACGTCTTCGCCCCTCGTTACCGTGTTCGGAAGCCTGCATTACGATATCGCCGTCAATGGACCTGCGCGACCGCGCAAGGGCGAAACCATTACAGGCGTGTCGTGGCACCCGAAGAGCGGCGGCAAAGGGGGCAACCAGGCGGTGTCTGCCGCCCGCACCGGCGTTGCGACCGCCATGATCGGCGCTGTCGCCGATGATGATTTCGGCCATGCGCTGCTTGCCAACCTCAAGCGCAAGAAGGTCGATGCCCGGTTCGTACGGCGCAACGCGTCGCTGTCCACCGGCATGAGCGTCGCCATCTTCGACGCCGACGGCGACTACGGTGCCGTCATCGTCTCCGGCAGCAATCTGACGCTCGGCGATGACGATATTGCTGCTGCGGCAGGCGTGCTGGAAAAGACCACTGTCCTCGTCCTGCAGAACGAGGTGCCGGATGCGGCCAACGTCGCTGCAGCGCGGGCAGTCAGGAATGCGGGCGGCCTGGTGCTTCTCAACGCAGCCCCGGCGCGCGCGCTGTCGATTGAGCTCCAGTCTCTTGTCGATGTCATCGTCGTCAACGGGATCGAGGCGGAAATGCTGGCAGGCGTGCCTGTCGTCGAGACGCTGGAAGGCGCGCTCGCCGCCGCGCGGCTGTTGTCGAAAAGCTACCGGCAGGCAGTGGTGACCGCCGGCGGAGCAGGGGTTGCCTATGCCGATGCCGATGGCAAGGAGGCTTTCATGGCCGCCCTGCCGATCAAGGTCGAGAGCACCCACGGTGCGGGCGACGAATTCATCGGCGTGCTGGCCGCAGGCATGGCCTCGGACGATGACATTCAGATCGCTCTGCGTAACGCCAATGAGGCGGCCGCATTGCTGGTCTCGACGCCCGAGAGCGAGCGGGGCTAGATGACGCCCTTGGTCAGGATAAAGCAGCCATAAGGTCCGGGATCGGACGTCCTGACGATGGCGAAGGCGCGCTTGGCGGCATCGTAGAACGCAAATCGCTCCAAACCCTCTACGGTGACAGGCCGCCCTTCCGCCGCATCGAAGACTGCCTGCATCACCGGAAAGATCGGCATCTGGCCGTCGGGATCGCCGACCACCTGCATGCGCTTGACGGGGGCATCGACGAAAGTATCCAGCGGCATCAGCGTCAAAATTGCTTCAGTCGCCCGCGCCAGACCGCATCCCGATACGTTCAGCAACTGGCCATGGGTGGTCTGCCGTGCGATAGTCTGGGCCGGATGGTTGATATCGCAGACGACAAGCGTATCGCCGTGACCCATCAGCATCAAAACGTGGATGAGTTCCGCGCTGATGACCGGATCGATGCCTTTGAGCATGGCTGTTCCCTCCCGAAAAAGCTCTCCATGACTTCACGAAGTACCCGATAATCGTGATGCATGCAATCCGGAGCCTTAGTGCACTGCAGTGAAATTCAGGTTGTCCATTTTCCTGCACCTGCAATGAGGTTAAGATCGGAAAAAGAACCTTTTCAATAGAGGCATTTAGGCAAGAATCCCAATTCACCAAAACTTTACACTTTACAGTTCGAATTTTTACATGTGAAGTTTTGCCCATGTGATTGAGCCTCCCAGGGCAGACTGCACGGGGCGGGTGTCGGCGATCCGGCACTCGCCACCGCAGGTAGCGGAGACCGATCGCATGCTGCGGGGAGAGCGCAGCCTATTGGGCAGGAGATTTGTTTTTGGCATCGATGAATATCGTCAATGTCGGTAAGGCCTACGGTAGCCTGACGGTTATCCACGGCGTTTCCGTTGAAATCCCGGACGGCGAATTCGTCGTTCTGGTCGGGCCGTCCGGCTGCGGAAAGTCGACCTTGCTGCGCATGGTCGCTGGCCTCGAGCCCATCAGCTTCGGTGACATCGAGATCGACGGGAAGGTGGTGAACAACCTGCCGCCCAAGGATCGCGACATCGCCATGGTGTTCCAGAGCTACGCGCTTTATCCCCACAAGACCGTGGCCGACAATATGGGTTTTGCGCTGAAGATGCGCGGCGAGCGCAAGGCCGATATCGACGCCCGCGTCCGCAAGGCAGCTGAAATCCTCGATCTCGTGCCCTATCTTTCTCGCTATCCGCGCCAGCTTTCCGGCGGCCAGCGGCAGCGTGTGGCCATGGGACGCGCCATCGTGCGGGATCCCAAGGTGTTCCTTTTCGACGAGCCGCTCTCCAACCTCGATGCCAAGCTGCGCGTCCAGATGCGCGCCGAGATCAAGGAACTGCAGCGCCGCCTTGCGACGACGATGATCTACGTGACCCACGACCAGGTGGAGGCCATGACCATGGCCGACCGCATCGTCGTCCTCCGGGATGGCCGGGTCGAGCAGATCGGCTCGCCGCTGACGCTCTACGACAGGCCGGCCAACACCTTCGTCGCCGGCTTCATCGGCTCGCCGTCGATGAACCTCGTCAAGGGCCATATCCGTGCAGGCGCAGAGCCGTTCTTCGAAACCGACGACGGCATCCGGCTTCCGCTCTCCGGAGCACCGGCAGGGTCCGATGGAAAGCCTGCCTATTACGGGATCCGACCGGAGCATTTCGTGCTCGGCGGCGATGTCAGGGCTGATCTCACCATCGTCGAATCGACCGGCTCCGAGACGCAAGTGTTTGCCCGCCTCGGACAGCAGAAGATTATCGGCGTCTTTCGCGACCGCGTCGAGGCTGCATCCGGCCAGCCCATTGCGATGACGCCCAATCCGGCGATGGTGCATCTTTTCGATGCTGAGAGCGGCTTGCGTCTCGACTGAGTTTTCAGGAATGCGCTCCGAGGGGGGAGCGGCAAACGCCACGATGCGTGGCAACTTCACGGGAGGAGAGAGAAATGAAAGTTGGCGATTACGAACGAATGATGGCCATGGCGCTCAGCCGCCGCGCCATTTTGAAGACAAGCGCGGGCCTTGGGGCGCTTGCTGCGGCTGGCAGCGTGCTTGCGCCATTTGGCAATGCCTTTGCGGCCGACGCGTCGCTGCGCTCGCAGATCCTGCAGGTGCCGGGCGTCGGCAAGGGGTCGCCGACCGATGCCGACTGGCAGAAGGTCGGCCAGATGTGCCTCGATGCGACGAAGGCCAACGTCAAGCAGGGCGAGTTCGCCGGTGTCCAGCTCTCCTTCATGGGGCTGAACAACCAGAACCTCCACAACCTCCTCTTCCGTGGCTTCCTGAAGCCCTGGGAAGACTATACCGGCGCCAAGATCACCTGGATCGACCTTGCCCAGGCCGACTATAATCCGCGCCTGCAGCAGGCCATCGCCACCGGCACCGTCGACTTCGACCTTCTCGAAATGGGCGCACCGTTCGAGGGTGACGTCTGCGGCAAGGGCCTTGCCTCGGTCATGCCCGACTGGGTCAAGGCGCAGATCGACATGGACGACTACGTCGATTATCTGAAGGCGCCGGTCGGCACCTGGGATGGCAAGACCTACCGTGTCTCCGTCGACGGCGACTGCCACAACTTCAACTACCGTACCGATTATTTCACCGACGCCGACCTTGCCAAGGCCTGGAAGAGCGAAGGCCATGAAGGCGAGTGGGGCGTGCCGAAGACCTGGCAGAAGGTCCAGGAAGTCACCAAGTTCCTGAAGGGCAAGAAGATCGCCGGCGCCGATGCCATCGGCTACCTCGATGCGCCCAAGGCCTGGGGCGGTTTCGGCTTCTATTTCCTCGGCAGCCGCGCCACGGCCTATGCCAAGCATCCGGAAGACAAGGCCTGGCTGTTCGACATCGACACGATGAAGCCACGCATCAACAACCCGGCCTGGGTGCGCGCGATCCAGGACGTGGTCGACGCTTTGCCATCGGAATCGGGCGATCAGCTGAACGCCGATCCAGGCACGACGGCCTTCCAGCAGTTCCTCGCCGGCACCGGCTCGATGATCTCCTGGTGGGGTGACGTCGGCCAGAGCGCGCAGACCAGCGACAGCTCCGTGGTCGGCACGACGGTCGCCTTCGACATCCTGCCCGGATCGGACGATGTCTATAATTCCAAGACCGGCAAATGGGAAAAGCTCGCCAGCGGGCCGAACTATGCGCCGAACATGGCCTATCTCGGCTGGGGCGTCTACGTGATGGCGAGGGTCGACAGCGACGAGAAGAAGAAGAAGGCCGCCTGGAGCGCCGCTGCCCATCTCGGCGGCAAGGACCTGGCACTCTGGACCGCCGCCTATCCGTCCGGCTTCCAGTGCTACCGCAAGAGCCAGTTCGACATCAAGGAATGGGTCGCGGCCGGCTACGAGGAGGCCTACATCTCCAACTACCTCGCCTCGCAGTCGAACTCGTACAACCACCCGAATGCGGCAATCGAACCCCGCATTCCCGGCATCTTCCAGTACTACAGCGTTGCGGAAGATGAATTGGCCAAGGTGTTCGCCAGTCAGGTGAAGCCACAGGCCGGCGCCGATGCCATCGCGGCTGCCTGGGAGAAGATCACCGACCAGCTCGGGCGCGAAAAACAGATCGCGCTCTACAAGGCCTCGCTCGGCGTCTGATCGCGCCTAAGAAGCCTACCCCGTCAGGCGCCGCTGCGTGCGTTGCCTGACGGACTGCGGGACCGGAGTCCGGCCGGCTGCAGAATTTGTCCGGGTTAGCCAGGGATGTGCTTATGTCGCATGCGAATATGCCGGTTATCGGCACGATCGAGCCGGTGGGGGCGCCAAGCCCGTCCGCGCGGCAGGGCCGCCTTCTGCTGATCGGGGCAAGCGTCCTGCTTGTGACCGTGCTCATCCTGCAGATCCTCGATGCATCCGGCGTGACGGCCATCGGGCTCGTCAGCTGGCGACCGCTGGTCTATGCCTATGTCGTCTGGTCTGTGGCGCTCTGTGCAGCCCAGGTGATGATCCGTGGCGAAGCCGGACAGCGGGCCGCGTTCGTGCTTCCGGCAGTCCTGTTCACCGTGGCGATGGTGATCTTCCCGACGGTCTTCGGCCTCTACATCGCCTTCACCGACTGGAACCTCAGCGCGGCGAACGGCCGGCAGTTCAACGGCCTCGACAATCTCCGCACCCTGTTTGCGGATGTCTATTTCTGGAATGCGCTGTTGAACATGGTCTACTATGTTCTCTCCGTGCTGGTGCAGTACGCGATCGCATTCGGACTGGCGCTGCTGCTCAATGCCGAGATCAGGGCTCGCAAGTTTTTCCGCGTCGCGTTCCTTCTGCCGCTGATGCTGAGCCCGGTCGCCGTCAGCTGGATGATCGGCAAATCGCTGATGGAATATCGCTTTGGCCCGGCGGCAACGCTGGCGCGTCATCTCGGCTGGGAAAATCCCGCCTTCTTCTCGACCCCAGCGCTGGCCCGCGCCTCGATCATGGCGATGGACGGCTGGGTTTCCATCCCCTTCATGATGATCCTGCTTTTGGCCGGCCTCCAGGCCCTGCCGACGGAGGTCAAGGAAGCCGCCAAGGTGGATGGCGCCTCGGGCTGGCAGAGCTTCAAGGAGATTACCTTTCCGCTGATGCTGCCGGTCAGCCTGACCGTCGTCATCCTGCGCGTCATCTTCGAACTGAAGCTCGCCGATATCGTCATCAATGTCACCGCGGGCGGGCCGGGCGGCGCCACCGATACGGTGTCGAGCTTCATCTTCCGCGAATACCGGGATCGCTCGAATGTCGGATACGGCACGATGCTCGCGGAATTCTACCTCGTCGTCATCATCATCTTCGTCTCGCTGATCCTGAAATTGGCGAGCCGGTGGATGCAACGTGCAAATTGAGGGCTGACCGATGTCGACAAGCCAACCCGTTCACGCATCCTCGACCAGGCAGCCCGGCCTCTGGGCGCGGCGTCCGGCGTTTCTGACAAGCAGCCTGCTGATCTATGCCGCACTGGTGTTCTGGGCGTTCATCTCACTCTTTCCGATCTACTGGACCATCACCACGTCGTTCAAGACGGCTGTGAATGTGACGCAGGGCAATATGATCCCGTTCGTCGACTTCACCCCGGACTGGAAAGGCTGGCGCTCTCTCGGCCTGTCGCCGGACACGATCTTCGTGCAGTCGACCGTGCGCGACGAGTTCATGATGCGGTTCCTGAACAGCATAATCGCATCGTCCGGCGGGGCACTGCTTGCGGTCGTCATCGGCTCGCTCGCCGCCTATGGGCTCAGCCGGTTCTCCTACCGGTTTCTCTGGATGCGCAACAAGGATATCTCCTTCTTCTTCCTGTCGCAGTTGATCCTGCCGCCGGTGGTTCTCGCCATGCCTTTCCTCGTGCTCTACAAGCACCTGATGCTGCTCGACACGCTGGTCGGCCTCATCCTCATCTACACGCTCATGGTGCTGCCGATCGTCATCTGGATCATGCGCGACCAGTTCGACACGATCCCGGTCGAGCTGGAACAGGCAGCCCTGGTCGATGGCTGCTCCATCTGGGGCGCCTTCGTGCGCATCGTGCTGCCGATTGCGTTGCCCGGCATGGTGGCGGCCTTCATCCTCTCCGTCATTCTCTGCTGGAACGAATATTTCTTTGCAGCCCTGCTGACCAGTTCCAGCGCCAAGACACTGCCGGTCATGGTGGCGAGCCAGACGGGATCGCAGGGGATCAACTGGTGGTCGATGGCCGCCATCTCGACGGCCGCGATCCTGCCGCTGATCCTCATCGGTATTTTCCTCGAGCGCTACATCGTCAAGGGCTTGACGGCAGGTGCCGTCAAGTAGCCGGACTGCATCGAAGCTGGCAGTTGCGAGACGGCCGATAGGACGGATATGATCCGGCGCAGACACTGAATGTCGACAAGGGGTGATCATGGTGGGAACAGGCGTTACGATCCTCGGTATCTTCGTGGCCGACACAGCTTATCTGGCACCCCGGATGCCGGATGTCGGCGAGACCATCAAGGGCAGCGGCTTTGCCGTCGGCCCCGGCGGAAAAGGCTCGAACCAGGCGGTCGCCGCCGCCAAGGCCGGCGCTGAGGTCACGTTCATCTCCAAGATCGGCCGCGATACTTTCGGCGATCTTGCGCAGAAAACCTACGCCGATGCCGGGGTGAAGCCGCTGTTGGTGGTCATGGACGACGAGCCGACGGGCGCGGCCTTCATCTATGTCAACGACAGCACCGGCGACAACGCCATCATCGTCTATCCGGGCGCTGCCGGCACCATCGGTGTCGATGATGTCGAGGCAGCGCGCGAGACGATCCGCCAGTCGGCAGTCTTCGTCACGCAACTCGAGCAGCCGGCCGTCGCCGCACTGCATGCCATTGCCATTGCACGGGCGGCCCGCGTCACGACGATATTCAATCCGGCACCGGCCGAAGCCTTTCCCGAGGCGATGCTCGACCTCTGCGACTATATCGTCCCGAACGAGACGGAAGCTGCAGCCCTCGTCGGCTTTTCCCTCGACACCATCGAGGATGCGAAGCGGGCCGGCGAAGCGCTGGTCGCGCGCGGTGTCGGTGCCGCCGTCATCACGCTCGGCGGGCGCGGCGTCTATTACCACGACGCAGGCACATCCGTGCATGTCCCGGCCATGAGCTACGGACCGGTGATCGACACCACGGGCGCTGGCGATGCCTTCGTCGGCGGTTTTGCCGCGGCGATATCGCGCGGTTCGGCGCCGCTCGATGCCGTCCGCTTCGGCTGCGCCACCGCCGGCATAGCCGTGACGCGCCGCGGAACAGCGCCCGCCATGCCGACGCGCAGCGAGATCGAGGCGCTGCTTGCTTCGACGAAGTAGAGGCTGATCATCAGGGGAGGCGGTAAAGCCTCCGCGTCGTGGTTGTCATCGCGCGATTGACTTTATGACAATGGACGTCATTTCGGCTAAGGTCTGGGCGGGGCTTTAGGTTCAGTAGTTGCCATTGACAGGAAGACCGTTAGACAAATGCGCATATGTCGGCAGCGCGTTCTCCGCACCCCCTCAAAATTCCGCTTTCCGCCGAGCACCCACCGAGACTTCGGCCATGGCCATATTCCGGAGGAAAACCGAGTAGGATAGTCAAGATATTGCAAACGCAAGCAGATTGAGGCAAACTTCCCAGTGAAAGACCGGTCACTTACTGCCACACCCTTTAAGGTCAAACCTCGCCTAGGACGCCCCCAAACCCCTCATTCCTGTGCCCGTCACAGGAATCCAGTCACGGCGCGTCTGGGCCGTGGGAGGACTCTCTGCTGGTGGCGAAAGTGTTTATCGCCCAAGGACTTGGGCGGCTGGTTTCCTGTGACAGGCACAGGAATGAGGGAAGTTGGGGTTGCTCTCTGACCTCATACGCACACCCAGACCCAGACCATCCACACATATTCCTCCATCGCCCCTGCTCGCGGCACCTCATGGGGATAAGCCGTTGGGATTTCCGTTTGGAAACAATGCCGGCATCATAATTTCATCCCCATGCTTTCGACCCGATCTATACTCGGGCCGTTCCGCCATCGGATACACCGGTCTGCGTTGCCGGCGAGGTGGGACCGGGTCTTGGAGGGGTTGCTGTCTACGCAGGCACGTCTTCGAGGGTCCGCAGAAAGTGGATCCCTTCGAGCCCCTAGGCTCGGCGTGCCTGTGTGGCATAACTCCGGCAGCTTTTCCCCGAAACGGGACCTGGGTCGGAAACAGAGGATCCGGAGTTGCGGATAAAAACTGTCGAACGGGGCACATCTGGTGTCACTTAACTAAAAAATCATCAGGCACTCGGTGTGCCCCGGCCATCAGAATTGTCATGACACGGACCGAACAGGCCGCGTGAACGGAGAGGCGTGGGCCACTCTACGAGAAGCCATGCAGACGACAATTGCCGGTAACCGAGCCCCTGGATCAAACCGATGCCATCAGGCGGAACTTCGCAGCATGAGTTCGGCATTGAGCAGGATGCGTTCCTCGACGGTGCCGGATGGTGAGGTACCGGTGGTTTCGCCGAGCTTGTCGAGCAGGAGTTCGATGGCGAGCTTGCCGATCTCGTTGTAGTTCTGGGCAACCGTGGTGATCGGCGGACAGGCGTAGCGCGACAGCGGATGATCGTCATGGCCGGCGACGCGCAGGTCGCAATCGGCGCCGTGCCCGACCCGCAGTCCCTTCTGGTAGGCGGCGGAAATAACGCCGAAGGCGACGCGGTCGTTGGCGCAAAGGATGGTCCTACAGGGAAAGCCGGATGTCGACGCGAGGATACGGTTTGCCTCCTCGAAGCCAAAACGCTCGAAATCCCAACTGGCAACGGGGGACAGCCCCACGAGTTCGGGGGTGAGGCGGAACTGCTCCATCGCCTCGATATAGGCAAGGCGCCTGGTCGCGGCATTGGTGTTGACGTCAGGCATTCCGAAATAGCAGGGCGGCTCGCCGGAGCGGCAGAGGTAGTCGACGATGAGGCTGAAGCTCTGGCGGTTGTTGGTGCCGACGAAAGCAGAGGTCTCGTCGAGCGGCGAGTCCACATAGACGAGGGGAATACTCTGGCCGAGCTGCTGCAGCGTCGCGTGGTGCGATTCTATCCCGAGCGGCGCGATGATGGCGCCGGCAACATTCAGCGACTTGAAGGTCTTGATCGCCTCGTCCTCCATGCCGGCCTTGCCATCCGAGGACAGCACGAAAGCCAGAAACCCGGCCTCGTTGGCGATGAGCTCGATCCGGCGGGTGAGCGCCATGTAGAACGGATCGGTCGAATTCGGGATGATGACGCCGATGATATTGCTGCGCCGGCGATTGAGGTTGACGGCGAACATGTTGGGACGAAAGCCGGATTTCTTCAGCGCATCCTCGATGAGATCCCGCGTCTTGCGGCGCACCGAGCTCGGATCGTTGAAGTATTTCGACACGGTCGGACGGGACAGGCCGACGAGTTCGGAAAAATCCTCCATCGTCCTTATCGGTTTCGCCACATTGTCTCTCCCATCGGTCAGGAGTTCACCTGTAGATCACGCGCCTCCGGGCGAAAAGCCGGAATCCGCGCGCAATCGATGCCGGAAATTCACTTAGTCGGCGACATATTGTACCTTCATGGTCGCCGCGTCCTTCGACTTGCTGGTCAGGAACGGCAGCACCTCGGCGAGAGGCAGCCGGTGCGACACAAGCCGCCCCATCCGGTCTGCATCCCGTTTCAGAATCGCAAGTGCATCTGGAATGGTCCCGTTCAGCGAATGGGAACCGACAAGCTTCAATTGCCGCCTGAAAATCTCGAACGGTGCGATCGCCACCCGGGCATCCGGCGCGCAGACGCCGAACACCAGCATGGTGCCGCCATCGGCGGTAAAATCGGCCATGCCCTCGACGACAGCGGGAATTCCCGTGGCATCGGCGACGAAATCGAATTGGCGCAGGCAGCGGGCCAGATCCGCCGACCCAGAGACGGCGGTGCCAAGCCCGAGGCTACCGGCAAAGTCGAGACGACGTTCGTTGATGTCGGCAACCGTCACGGCGGCGACGCCCTCGGCCTTCAGCGACAGGGCGAGCAGCAGCCCGATCGGCCCTGCACCGAAGACCAATGCCCTCTGCGTGCCGTGGGCACCGGTGACAAGGTTGGCACTGCGCAGACCGTTGAGGACGCAGCCGAGCGGCTCGGCAAGTGCTGCGAGCTCGAAGGGCATGTCGCCGATCTCGTGCAGGTGCCCGGCGTCGACGGCGCTGTAGGCTGCGAAACCGCCATTGTGGGTGACCCCGTAGGCCTTCAGCGTCCGGCAGAGATTGCCGAGCCCCTTCAGGCAGGCGTCACAATGCCCGCAGGTGAGGTTGGGATCGACGACCACGCGGGCGCCGACCTTGACCGACTGCACATCGTCGGCGACGGCCTCGACGACGCCCGCATATTCATGGCCGGGGACAACTGGAAAATGCCCCTCGCCGTAGCGACCATAGAGAACGTCGATATCCGTGTGGCACAGACCGGATGCCTTGACCCGGATCAGCGCCTGGCCGTGCAAAAGCGTCGGCATCGGCAGGTCGGCGATATAGGCAACGCCGAGGGCCGTATAATTGATGGCTTCCAACACTTCCTCCCGCACGCCTTCAGGCGATCGCCGACCGTAAGGTCAGCTCATCCAGTTTCCGCCGTCGACATTGTAGGTCTGGGCGAGAATGTAGTCGCTTTCGGAGGATGCGAGAAAGACAGCGATACCCTTGAGATCGTCGGGTGTCGCGAAGCGGCCGATCGGCACGGATTTGGCGACGGCTGCCTTTTTCTCGCCGGGCTGGAGGCCTTCCCACTTGGCAAAGCTGGCGTCGACGACATCCCACATTTCGCTGTCGACGACACCGGGGGCGATGGCGTTGACGTTGATGCCGTGCTTGACGAGGGCGAGCGCCGCAGACTGGGTGGCCGAGATGATCGCCGCCTTGGAGGCGCAATAGAGGGTCACCAGCGCTTCGCCGCGACGACCGGCCTGGCTCGCCATGTTGATGATCTTGCCGCCGCGACCGCGTGCGATCATGGCGTTGGAGACCGCCTTCATCATGAACAGCGGCGCCTTGAGATTGATGTCGAAGATACGCTCGTAGCTCTGCTCGGTAATCTCGTTGATCGGCGCCATGTCGAAGATGGCGGCATTGTTGATGAGGATGTCGATGCCGCCGAACTCCTGGTCGACCGACTTGACGACGCTCTCGATGGCCGAAAGATCGGTGACGTCGAGCTTGACGGCGCTGGCGCGATCGCCAATGACAGCGGCGGCCTTGGAGGCACGGTCGATGTCGATGTCGGCGATGACGACCCGCGCACCTTCCTTGACGAAGGCTTCTGCAAAACCAAGGCCGATACCGCGGGCACCGCCGGTAATCAGCGCGACTTTGTCCTTCAATCTCATAACACGCTCCAAATTCTAGATACTGACGAATGTCTGCCGGAAAGCCCTGACCTTGGGAAGGTTAAACTTCCAACGCCCGGGAGGGTGCTCGCGGCGGCAAGCCGCGAGCGGTATCGATCATTTCGGATAGCCGGCCTTCTTCATGTCGCGCTCGACCTGTTTCTGGGCATTGTCGAGGGCGGCGGTGACGGTCTGCTGACCGGCAAGCGCAGACGATATCTGCTGGCCGACGATGGTGCCGATGCCCTGGAACTCAGGAATGGCGACGAACTGGACGCCGGTATAGGGCACCGGATCCTTCGTGGCCTTGGTCGGATCGGCCGACAGGATGGCCTTCAGCACGGCCGCGGCAAATGGCGCTGCCTTCTGGTACTCCGGCAGGTCATAGGTCGATTTGCGCGTGCCCGGCGGCACGGCGACCCAGCCTTCCTTCTCTCCCACCAGCTTCACATAGTCCTTGGAGGTCGCCCATTTGACGAACGACTTGGCGGCCTCGACCTTGGTCGATGTTGCCGGGATCGCCAGGTTCCACGACCAGGACCAGCTAGCGCCGTTCGGGGTGACCGCTATCGGGGCGGCCGTGAAAGCGATCTTGTCGGCAACCTTGCTCTGCTTCGGATCGAACACGCGGCCGGCGGCCGACGTTGCGTCGATCCACATGGCGCAATGGCCGGTCGCAAACAGCGCCTGGTTTTCATTGAAGCCATTCGATGTCACACCGGGAGGACCGTATTTGGTCAGCAGCTCGACGTAGTCGGTGACGGCCTTTTTCCAGGGCGCCGAATTGATCTGCGGCTTCCATTTCATGTCGAACCAGCTGCCGCCATAGGTGTTGATCATGGTTCCGAGGAACGCCATGTTCTCGCCCCAGCCCGGCTTGCCGCGAAGGCAGATACCGTAATGCTCCTTCGACTTGTCGGTGAGCTTGGCCGCGTATTCCTTGATCTGGTCGTAGGTCGGCTTCTCCGGCATCTTGAGACCGGCCGCATCGAACAGGTCCTTGCGGTACAGCGTGAACGAGCTTTCGGTGTAGAACGGTACCGCGTAGAGCTTGCCGTCGACTGTCAGGCCGGCCTTGATCGGCGCCAGAAGGTCGTCGTAGTCATAGTCGCTGCCGAGATCGCCAACCGGCTCCAGCCAGCCGGACTTGCCCCAGATCGGCGCCTCGTAGCCACCGATGGTCATGATGTCGAACTGGCCGCTCTTCGTGGCAATGTCGGTGGTCAGCTTCTGGCGAAGGACATTTTCCTCGAGCACCACCCAGTTCAGCTTGTTGCCCGTCTTCTTCTCCCACTCGGGCGCCAGCTTCTGCATGATGATCATGTCACCATTGTTGACGGTGGCAATCGTCAGTTCCTCGGCCTGGGCCATTCCTGCCATCAGGCCGATGCCGACGGCAGATGCGGTCAGCGTGCGAATAATTGTTGTCATGACTTCGTTTCTCCTCCCGAAAGAAAACCTACGCATAAAATTACATGCGTAAAGTTTTATTGCAACGAAGCGTCCTGCTGTCAACCGACCGAAGATGAACGCTGCCGAATTTCCGGTCATATCTCGAAAATCATACGGCATAATGGCTGTTTTATTTGCTTGATTACGCTTACCTGCACAGGAAATAAGCAATCCGCAAGGCATGCGCTAATTTACTCGCGTCAAATTCTGTTGACTCGCGATTTCCCTTTCTTTAGCCAAGAGGGACCGCCGCATTGCATTATCCGTCCTTGGCGGGGCGAGGGAGGTAAGATGTCTGCTTTACAGACCGGAGGGCTTGCGCCTGAAGCGCTCGGGCCGACGATCACGATCGGCGAAATCCTGGTGGAGATCATGGCAACGACGGTCGGCCACGGTTTTCTGGAGCCGCAGGCTCTGATCGGCCCCTTTGCCAGCGGCGCGCCCGCGATCTTCATCGACCAGGTCGCGCGCATGGGCGGATCGGCTGGCATCATCGCCAGCGTCGGCAACGACGATTTCGGCAAGCTCAATATCGACAGGCTGCGGCGCGACGGTGTCGACGTCTCGGCCATATCTGTCATCGGCGATCTCCCAACGGGCAGCGCTTTCGTACGCTACCGACCGGATGGCGCCCGCGATTTCGTTTTCAATATCGCCAGCTCCGCTGCCGGCCGGATCCAGCTGACGGCACCCGCAAGGGCGCTGATCGAGCGCGGCGGCCACTTGCATGTCATGGGATCGGCTTTCGCCATTCCGGGCGTCTCCGACATTATCCATTTTGCCGTCTCGGCGATAAAGGCCCGTGGCGGCTCGGTATCCTTCGACCCCAATGTTCGGAAGGAACTGGCAAATGGCGGGGAGGGCAGGCAGGTGCTCGATGACATGCTCGCCGTCACCGACCTGCTGCTGCCGTCCGATGACGAACTGCTGATTGCAGCCGATACCAGCGACGAACCGACTGCCATCGACAAGCTTCTCGGTATCGGCATTGGCGAGATCGTGCTGAAGCGCGGCCGCCATGGCTCTTCCTGTTTTGCGCCGGGATCGCCGCCGCTTCATGCCGCCGCCTTCGCGGTTTCCGAAGTCGATCCGACCGGCGCCGGCGATTGTTTCGGCGCCACCTATCTTACCGCTCGGCGAATGGGCTCGACGCCGGAGCGCGCGCTGTTGCTGGCCAACGCCGCCGGCGCCCGCAACGTCACGCGGCAGGGGCCGATGGAGGGCGTCTCCAGCCTTGAGGAACTGCAGGAATTTGCGCGAACCACACCGAGGGTAACCTGATGAACCAGCTGCTGACATGCCTCGCCACCTGCCGGAAAGAGGGCTCGCCGTTCGGCATCACCTCTGTCTGCTCCGCTCACCCGACGGTGCTGCGGGCAGCGTTGCGCCGAGCCAAAAATAACGGTCGCCAGGTGCTGATCGAGGCAACGTGCAACCAGGTCAATCAGTTTGGCGGCTACACTGGCATGACGCCGGCAGCCTTCATCGACTTTGTCTGCGCGATCGCCAAAGACGAAGGCCTGGAGCGCTCCCGCATCCTGTTCGGCGGCGATCATCTCGGTCCAAACCCATGGAAGAAAGAGACTGCCGAGGCGGCCATGTCGAAATCCGAGACGCTGGTCCGGGACTACGTTCTGGCAGGCTTCAGCAAGATCCATCTGGATACGTCGATGGCCTGCGCCGGCGAGCCAGCGAGCCTCGGCGACCGGATCATCGCCGAGCGTGCAGCCCGTCTTGCCGCAGTCGCCGAGCAGGCAGCCCGGGCCAACGGCCTCGCCCCGCCTGTCTATGTGCTCGGTACCGAGGTACCGATACCCGGCGGCGCCGACCACGCCCTCGATACGGTGGCGCCGACTTCAGCCAGTGACGCACGTTCGACCATCGAGATTCACCGCGAGGTATTCGAGCGGGCAGGACTTGCCGATGCCTTCTCCCGGGTGATCGCCTTCGTCGTCCAGCCCGGCGTCGAATTCGGCAATGCCAACGTCATCGCCTACAGGCCGGAGGCGGCATCGGATCTCGGCGCTGTCCTCGATGAGGTCCCTCACTTCGTCTTCGAGGCCCATTCCACCGACTACCAGACCGCCGAGGCGCTGTCGGCACTGGTGCGCGATGGCTATCCTATCCTGAAGGTCGGACCCGGCCTGACTTTCGCCTACCGCGAAGCCCTGTACGGCCTCGACCTGATCGCGTCGGAACTGGTCTCGGATTATGGCGACCGATCGCTGATACACGCCATGGAAGACACGATGCTCGCCGATCCCGCGAACTGGCTTGGCCATTATCATGGGGAGGGGAATGCGCTGAGAGTGGAGCGGCATTACAGCTACAGCGACCGGATACGCTATTACTGGGGCAAGCCGCAGGCAGCGGAGGCGGTCAAAAATTTGCTGCTGGCGCTGCGTGGCGTCGTCATCCCGGAAACCGTCGCCAGGCAGTTCCTGCCGAACCTTGCTATATCGTCGGGGATTCCGATAGATCCCGAACTCGTTCTCATCCGGTCGGTCGATGCCGTCCTTGAGACCTATGACGCCGCGTGCCTGGAGCAACCGGCGTCCGCTTGATGCAGCGGAGACATCGCTTAACGCATCGGCGGATAGGTGATTTTTAGGGGGCATGGCGATCGAGGTGCGAGCGCCATGCCGAAGATCAGTCAACGCCTGATATCACTCGGCGGCCTGCAGGGCAGGGACCTCCGGGTCGCCCGAAAGCTCCCCCTTCATCGCCGCAGCAAACTGGACTTCATCCAGTTCGTTCTCCCAACGCGCCACGACGACAGTCGCAACCGCATTGCCGACCAGATTGGTCAGCGCACGGCATTCCGACATGAAGCGGTCGATACCGAGGATAAGCGCCATGCCGGCGATTGGCACCGAGGGGACGACGGACAGTGTCGCGGCCAGCGTAATGAAGCCGGCGCCGGTGATGCCGGCAGCACCCTTGGAACTCAGCATCGCCACCGCCAGCAGCAGGATCTGGTCGCCGAGGGTCAGTGGTGTGTCGGTTGCCTGGGCAATGAACAATGCCGCCAGCGTCATATAGATGTTGGTGCCATCGAGATTGAACGAATAACCGGTCGGAATGACCAGCCCGACGACCGACCGCTTGACGCCGGCCCGCTCCATCTTGTTCATCAGGCCTGGCAACGCAGCCTCCGAGGAAGACGTACCGAGAACGAGCAGGAGCTCTTCCTTGATGTAGCGAAGCAGGTTGAGAATCGAGAAACCGTTGTACCATGCGACGGCACCGAGCACGACCAGCACGAACAGGATCGAGGTCAGGTAGAAAGTGCCGATCAGGAACGCGAGATTGGCAATCGCGCCGATCCCGTATTTGCCGATGGTAAAGGCCATGGCACCGAAGGCGCCGATGGGCGCAAAGCGCATCAGGATGGCGACGAGGCGGAAGATCGGGGCCGTCAGCGCCTGAAGGAAATCCGAGACCACGCGTCCACGCTCTCCGACGGCACCGAGCGCGATGCCAAAGAACACCGAGAAGAACAGCACCTGCAAGATGTCGCCCTTGGCAAAGGCGCCGACGATTGTGTCGGGGATAATGTTCATCAGGAAGCCGATGATCGTCGCATCGTGCGCCTGGGCGGCATAGGTGTTGACCGCCTTGGTGTCGAGAGTGGCTGCATTGATATGCATGCCCGCGCCGGGCTGCAGGACATTCGACACCACGAGGCCGACGACGAGAGCAAGCGTCGAGAAGATCAGGAAGTAGAGCAGCGCCTTGCCGACGACGCGACCGAACTTCTTCAGGTCCGACATGCCGGCGATACCGGTCGTCACTGTCAGGAAGATCACGGGAGCGATGACCATACGCACCAGCTTGATGAAGGCATCTCCAAGCGGCTGCATGGAAGCGCCAACCTGGGGATAGAAATGTCCGAGCAGAATACCGGCGGCAATGGCCGTCAGAACCTGCACGTACATCTGTCGATAAAAGGGAAGTTTGCCCTTGGTCGGGCTACCAGCGTCAGGAATTATCACAAGATCCTCCTCTTCGCCCAAACCGATCTCTCGGCCCTCCGGGCTGCAAATGACAAGCAGCCCTCCGACTGCAAGCTGCATGACTTGCAACATCCATGCCAATCTCCGCAGATGTCATAAGTGTTTGCGTAAAATGGAGTTTAGTGAAAGCCGTTCGACCAATTCGGCGCTTGTAGTGCGGAAATCCGCACAAAGCCGTTGAGGTCTGGCTGGGATTATGCACAGATGCAGCATGTTTCATCGCCCCCAACCTCACAACCAGACACCTCTGGACCTTGCTCAGCGCCACCGCCGCATATGGCTCGCCTTTGCTGCCACCAGCGCGCTGGTCCTGACTGTCGTGCTTTATACGGCCGGCATCTACGGACGGTCGGTTGCAGTACATGCGCTGGCAGACCAGGGGCGGACCGATGCCAATCTGAAAATCGCCTTGCTGCGGGCGGTCCTCGAGCGGCCACGCGCCCTGCCGTTGCTGCTGGCCGACGACCTGCAGGTGCGCGACGCCCTTGCTACCGCAGACGACCAGCCCGTGCGGCTACTGGATCGCAAACTGGAAAGCCTGGTCTCCGGCACCAAGGCCTCCGTGCTCTATGTCATCGACAGAAACGGGATCGCGATTGCCTCCAGCAACTGGCAGGACCAGCTGACATTCGTCGGCAAGGATTACTCTTTCCGCGACTATTTTCGCCGCGCCATTGTCGACGGAACGGCCGAACATTTCGCCCTCGGCAACACCAGCAATCGGCCCGGCCTCTATATCTCCCGCCGCGTCGGAGACCCTCGGTCACCCATCGGCGTGGTCGTCGTCAAGATGGAGTTCGATCAGCTGGAAGCCGACTGGCGCGAGACCGCGCGCCCTGCCTATGTCACTGACGACCGGGGCATCGTCCTTGTGACCAGCATCCCGTCCTGGCGTTTCATGACGGATGCACCGCTGGCGAGCGACCGCCTGTCGGCCATCCGCCGAAGCCTGCAGTTTGGCGACGCGACGCTCACCCCCCTGCCGATCACCGCGCCGGTGGCGCGCGATGCGGATGCATCGATTGTCCGCGCTGTGCTGCCCGGCACCAACGCCGGAGAATATCTGCGCCTGAAAGCGGCGGTGCCCTCGACGCCGTGGACGCTGAACTATCTCGTGCCGACGGACGCTGCGATCGCGACCAATATCCGCGAGGATCGCTTCATCGCGCTTGCGATAGTCCTGCCGGTTCTGGCGCTTGCCGCCTTCCTGTTGCGTCGCCGGCATGTCTCCGCGATGGAGCTTGCCGTCGGGCGTGTAGCCCGCGAGGAACTGGAGCGCCGGGTGCTCGAGCGCACCGACGATCTCAGCCGCGCGCGAGACCGTCTCGAGGCAGAGATTTCCGGCCACCGGACGACGGAGGCCAAGCTGCAGGTGGTTCAGCAGGAACTCGTCCAGGCGAACCGGCTGGCGATCCTCGGCCAGGTGGCGGCCGGCGTCGCCCATGAAATCAACCAGCCGGTTGCCACCATCCGTGCCTATGCCGACAACGCCCAGATCTTTCTGGAACGCCATCAACCCGGGCCTGCCAGGGAAAACCTCAGCCTGATCGCCTCGCTGACCGAGCGGATCGGCACGATCACGGAGGAACTGAAAGCCTTTGCCCGCAAAGGCCGGACGTCGCCTGTGCCGGTCGATGTCCGCGGCATCATCGAAGGCGCCGTGGTGCTGCTCCGCAGTCGCTTTGCCGGGCAAATCGAGGCGCTGGCGATAGACCTGCCGCCCCGGGGCATGATGGTCATGGGCACCCGCGTCCGGCTGGAGCAGGTGCTGATCAATCTCTTCCAGAATGCGCTGGAAGCGCTCGAGGGGCGCAACGACGCGCGGGTTGCGGTATCGGTCTGCGAGACGCCACACGAAATCGCCATCAGCATCGCCGACAACGGGCCGGGCATCGCGCCGGAAATTCTCGATTCGCTGTTTACCCCGTTCAACACCTCGAAGCCCGGCGGCCTTGGTCTTGGCCTCGTCATCTCCAAGGACATCGCGGCCGATTTCGGCGGTCGCATCGATGTCGACAGCGGCGAGACCGGCACGCGCTTCGTCCTCCATCTGCCAAAGGCACCCTCATGAACGAAGCGCCGCTCATCCTGCTCGTCGACGACGATGCCGACCTGCTGCGGGCAACGGCCCAGACACTTGAACTTGCCGGCTTTTCCGTCAGCGCATTTTCTCGGCCACGCGATGCTGTCGAGGCCCTCGACATCGCTGCCGTCAGCGTCGTCGTCTCGGATATCCGAATGCCTGGCATGGACGGGCTGGAGCTTTTTGACCGCGTCCAGCAACAGGACGACGACCTGCCGGTGATCCTGATGACCGGCCACGGCGATATCCCGATGGCGGTGCAGGCCATCAAGGACGGCGTCTATGACTTCATCCCGAAACCCTTCGCAACGGACAGGCTGGTGCAGAGCGTGCGGCGGGCCGTCGAGAAACGGCGGCTCGTTCTCGACAACAGGAGGCTGCGCGAAGCAACCGACCAGGCGCAGGACGGCCTGCCACTGATCGGCCAGACACCGGCGATGGAGCGGCTACGGCGCACACTGCGCCAGATTGCCGATACCGATGTCGACGTGCTCGTGACAGGCGAGACGGGTAGCGGCAAGGAAGTCGTGGCCAGCCTGCTGCATCGCTGGAGCCGCCGCTCGAAGGGCAATTTCGTCGCACTCAATTGCGGCGCGCTGCCGGAAAGCGTGATCGAGAGCGAGCTGTTCGGCCACGAAGCCGGCGCTTTCACCGGCGCCCAGAAGAAGCGCATCGGCCGCATCGAACACTCCGGCGAGGGCACGCTGTTTCTGGACGAGATCGAGAGCATGCCGCAGTCGGCGCAGGTCAAGATGCTGCGGGTGCTGGAGATGCGCGAAGTCACACCGCTCGGCACCAACGACATCCGGCCGGTCGATCTTCGTGTCGTCGCGGCCGCCAAGATCGACCTTAGCGATCCTGGTCAGCGGCAAGGCTTTCGCGAGGATCTGTTCTATCGGCTCAACGTGGTGACAATCTCCATTCCGCCGCTGCGCGACCGGCGCGCCGACATCCCGCTGCTTTTCGGCCATTTCGTCGATCGTGCCGCCGTCCGGTTCAACAAGCAGCCACCGGCCGTGCCGCCGGATGTGCACCGCTATCTCCAGGCGCACGAATGGCCGGGCAACGTCCGCGAACTGGCGCATTTCGCTGAGCGCTTCGTCCTCGGCCTCGCCGACACCGGCCTTGCGCCGCCGGGAGCCAATGACGGATCCAGCCCGATCCTATCGCTGCCTGCGCGGATGGAGCAATACGAAGCCGATCTGATCCGAAGCACTCTCCGGGAACACGACGGCGACATACGGCTGACGATCGAAGCACTCGGCATCCCCCGCAAGACGTTTTACGACAAGCTGCAAAGGCACGGTATTACGCGCGGAGACTATGTGAAGTAGGGGATGGCGCCTCAGGCACGCTCGGCGCTGAGACCACCCGGACGCTGGAGGTAGCGGCCCATCTGCTTGGTGCCTTCCAGACTATCGCCGTTGACGATGGTCTTGCCCCTGAGAATGACGCGCACCGGCCAGCCGGTGACCTCGAGGCCCTCATAGGGCGTATAGTCGGCGCCGTGATGCAGGATATCGTTGCTGATGGTCACGGACCGCAGGGGATCCCAGAGAGCGATATCGGCATCCGAGCGGATGGCGATGGTGCCCTTCTGCGGGTAAAGACCGTATTGCTTGGCATGGTTCGTCGACGACAGCGCGACAAAGCGGTTGAGATCGATCCGCCCCTTGCCGACACCCTCGGAGAACAGGATCGGCAACCGCGTCTCGACACCCGGAATGCCGTTCGGTATCCAGCGGAAATTGTGCTTTCCCTTCTCATTGAGCTTGCCTTGGTCGTCGTCGTAGCGGAAAGGGCAATGATCTGAGGAGAACAGCTCGAAGGTACCGTTCTGCAGGCCCTCCCAGCAGGCGATCTGGCTTTCCGCATCGCGCGGCGGCGGCGAGCAGACGAACTTGGCGCCTTCCAGCTCGGCCGCATCGAGATCGTCAGCGGTCAGCAGCAGATATTGCGGGCAGGTCTCGCCGGCGACGTTGACGCCGCGTGAGCGCGCCCGCTGGATCTCTTCCATCGCCTGTCGGTTGGAGACATGCACGATGACAATCGGCGTCTCGACGATTTCGGCCAGCGACAGGGCGCGATGGGTGGCTTCCCGCTCGGCGGCTATCGGCCGGCTGGAGGCGTGGTATTTCGGCGCTAGCTCGCCTTGTGCCTCGTGCTTACCGATCAGAAACTGGATGGCGTCTTCGTTCTCGCAATGGACCATGACGACAGCACCGGACCGTCTTGCGGCGTCGAGCGTATCGAGGATCTGGTCATCGCGAAGCCGCAGGCTTTCATACGTCATAAACACCTTGATCGAGGTGTAGCCGTCATTGACCAGCGCCGGAAGCTCCTGGCCGAGGACGGCCGCGGTCGGGTCGGTGACGACGAGATGAAAGGCGACATCGACGTAGCACTCCCCATCCGCCTTGGCATGATAGACCTTCAGGCCCTCGCGCAGGCTCGTGCCCTTCTCCTGCATGCAGAAAGGCAGCACCGTCGTGTTGCCGCCAAAGGCCGCCGATAACGTGCCGCTGGCGAAATCGTCGGCCATGACGATACCGTCGCCGGAAGGCTGGGCGAGATGGACGTGGCTGTCGATGCCTCCCGGCATGACGTAGAGCCCTGTCGCGTCGATAATCTCGGCGGCATCAGCGAGACCAGTTTCGAGCGCTGCGATCCGGCCATCGATAATGCCGACGTCGCATTCGAACGTTTCGCTATCGGTGACGACAGTTCCGTTCCTGATGATCGTATCGAACCGCATGCTGCACTCTCTCTCTTTCGGGCTCTTCTTCAGGCTGTCGCGCTGAGCATGCCGACGTCGCTGCCAAGGATCGCGTCAAGCGACGCAATCAACCGGTCGACTTCCTCCAGCGTGTTGTAGTGGACCATGGAGACGCGCACAGCCCCATGATATTGCGGCAAGCCGATGTGATCGCCAAGCCGTCGCGCGTGGAAATCTCCGAAGCGGATGGCGATCTTGTGGGCATCCATGGCCTTGCAGATGCTTTCGGAATTGCGCCCCTCGAAGGCAAAGCTGATGGTCGGTATGCGGCTTCCGCGCGCATTGTCGCGTTCGCCGAATATGTGGCAGTCGTTGCGGCTGCCGAGGTAGCCGAGCAGCCGGTCCGCCAGCGCGTTTTCCTGCTTCGCGATGACGTCGAAGGCCGTGACGATCTTTTCACGCAGACCGCCGCTTGCGCCGGCGCGTTCACCGAGTTCGGCCAGATAATCGACGATGCCGGTCAGCGAATAAGCGAGCTCGTAGTTGGCATTGCCGGGCTCGAGCTTGCCGGGCACTTTGTCCCGCCCGTAGAAGAAATGATAGAGCGGATCCAGCTCGAGCAGATGATCGTATTTGCCGTACATCATCGCGTAGTGTGGGCCGTAGGTCTTGTAGAGGCTGAAGACGTAATAATCGACATCCCATGCCTGCACGTCGATGGCGCGGTGCGGCGCGTAGGCGACGGCGTCGACGCAGATACGGGCGCCACGTGCATGGACGAAAGCGGCAATCTCGGCGATTGGATTGATCGATCCGAGAATGTTCGAGACATGGGTGACGCAGACGAGCTTCGTCCGCTCCGTCATCAACGGCGCGAGATCGGCCATGTCGAGCACGTAGGTCTCGGTATCAAGCGGCCAGAACTTGAGGACGATGCCGGCATCCGTCAGGCCTTCCCAGGGGCCTATGTTCGATTCGTGGTCGGAGATCGTGACGATGATCTCGTCGCCCGGCTTCAGTTGGCTGCGCATGCCCTTCGCCAGGTTCTGCAGCAGGACAGTCGTCGAGCCGCCGAAGACGATTTCCTCGGGACGCGACGCATTGACCAACTGCATTGCCGCCATCCGCCCGTCCGCAAGCGCCTTTGCCGCCTGCAGCGAGACGTCGTAGCTGCCGCCGATCTGGACGTTCTTGTCATAGAGGAAGCTGGTCATGCGATCGACCGCCGGCTTCAGGATTTGCGAACCACCGGCGTTGTCGAAAAATGTCCATCCGTTGCCGAGCCCTGGAAACTGGCTTCTGGCAAAATCGATGTCGAGGGGGCGTTGCATGAGGTGATCTCTCCCGGAATATTTTGTTTTTCAATGATTGAGAACGGCGCGCAGGAAGCTTTTGGTGCGCTCCTGTTGCGGCGCGTCGAATATCTCCGCCGGCGTGCCGGCCTCGATGATTCGCCCGCCATCCATGAAGATCACCCTGTCGGCCACCTGGCGGGCAAAGCCCATCTCGTGGGTGACGACGATCATCGTCACGCCGGTGCCGGCAAGCTTGCGCATGACGTCGAGCACCTCGCCGACCATCTCCGGATCGAGCGAGGAGGTGGGCTCGTCGAACAGCAGGACCCTCGGCTCCATGGCCAGCGCCCGGGCAATGGCGACGCGCTGCTGCTGGCCGCCGGAAAGCTGCTCCGGATATTTGTCGGACTGCTCGGAGATGCCCACGCGGGTCAGCAACTCGCGCGCCTTGCGGGCCGCATCTGCAGTTGTCGTGCCGCGCACCCGCATCGGCGCCAGCATGACGTTTTTCAGGACGGTCAGGTGCGGAAAGAGGTTGAACGACTGGAACACCATGCCGACTTCGGCGCGGACCTGCGCCAGCGCCTTGCCGCGCTCGACCTTGATGCCGTCGACATGGATTGTGCTCTCCGGCGAGAATGCCTCGAGATGGTTGATGCAGCGGATCAGGGTCGACTTGCCGGAGCCGGATGGCCCGATGACGCAGACCACCTCGCCTTCGCCAATCTCGAGATCGATGCCGTGCAGCACCTCGAAATCGCCGTATGACTTCTTGAGGCGCTGGATAGTGATGATCGGCCTCATGAGCGCCTCCCGACATTGAAGCGTTTCTCAAGCCGGGCAACGATGGTCACCAGCGGCCAGAGGAAGGCGACATAGATGATGGCAGCGCCGATCAACGGCGAGGGGTTAGCCATCAGCGCCTGTGCCTGTGTCGCCTGCTTCAACAGATCCGGCATGGCGACGACGGAGGCGAGCGCCGTGTCCTTTATGACGTTGATGCAGTTGTTGGTCAGCGGCGGAATGACGATCTTGATCGCCTGCGGCAGGATGACGTCGATCATCATCGGCCGATAGGAAAGACCCAGTGCCTCAGAAGCCTCGAACTGGCCACGGGGGATAGCCTCGATGCCGGCCCTAAAAATCTCCGCAGTATAGGCAATCGACACCAGCGTCAGGGCTGCCACGGCCGAGAAGAACGGCGAAAAGCGGATGCCGACGAAGGGCAGGGCATAGTAGACGATGATCAACAAAACGAGCAGCGGGATGGACCGGAAGAAATCCGTGTAGATCTTGGCGATCGCCCGCACCGGTGCCGGCGCGTAGAGGCGAAGCAGCGCCAGGAGCATGCCGCCGACAAGGCCGGCGATAATGCTGGTGATACCGATCTCGAGCGTCACCCAGAGCCCCGATATCAGAAGTGGAAACGCCCTGATGAGGACAGGAACGTTGAAGAATGTCGTGAAAATATCCATGAAACCGCCGGTCAGATCGTCGGGAAAAGGATGGCGACATCAGCCGCCATCCCCGTCGGGCTAGCCGGTTACTTGGCGGCCGGCATATCCATGACCTTGACCGTCGAGGTGGTGTCTTCGGCCTTTGCGCCGAACCAAGTCTGGTGCAGCTTGGCGATATAGCCTTCGCCCTTCAGCGTGGTGATGACGTCATTGACCTGCTTGGCAAGCGCATCGCCCTTATTGAACATGATCGAATACTTCTCGCCGGTCGGAATACGCTCGACAACTTTCAGGTTCGGCTTGTCCTTGACGTAATACTGCAGCGCCGGGATGTCGCTGATGTAGCCGTCGATGCGGCCGGCAACGAGATCGAGCATCGCAGGCTGCAAGCCTTCGAAGCGGCGGATTTCGCCGAGCCCGTATTTGCCGGTATTCTCGGTCGCCCACATGTCGCCGGTGGAGCCGGTGTCGACACCCACGACCTTGCCCTTCATCCCGGCAAGATCGGCAATGCCGCTGGCTGCCGTCACCGTCAGCGACTGGTCGCTATCGTAGTAGGGTTGAGCGAAGGTGACGGATTCGAGGCGCTTGGGCGTGATGGTGATCGACGAAACGGCCATGTTAATACGGCCGGATTGCACCGCTGAGAAAAGCCCGTTGAACGGGATGTTGACGAACTCGACGGACTTGCCGAGGCGCTTTGCGACTTCAGTAACGAGGTCGACTTCGAAGCCCACTGTCTTGCCGGTATCGTCCTGGAACTCCCAGGGCACGTTGCCGATGTTGGCACCGACCGAGAGATCGGCTGCGAAAGAGATCGAAGATCCGGCAAAGGCCAGGATAGCGGTCAGAACGGTAGTCTTCAGAAATGACGGAGTGCGCATGGGTTCCCCTTGATTTATTTTACCCATCAGTTTTATGTGGTCGAACTGGTCAGACCAGTTCGACCAATCAAGCATGGCGGCCTGGCATTTGCAAGACGGCAATAAAGTAAAATAGAGTTGACGACATTAGTGGCACGACAGCATCGGCCGCGCCGGCACAAAGAAGACGTTGAATGCTCACCAGAACACTTGTTCCACAATCGGCCGCCCGGCTTATCCAGGATATGATCAAGGCCGGGGAGTTGAAGGCGGGGCAGAAGATCCCCTCGCAGCGGGAGTTTTCCGTTCGACTCGGCATAAGCCGGGCGTCGCTGCGCGAGGCGCTGCTGACGCTTGAAACGCTGGGCCTGCTCAAGACCGAGGCGGGCAGGGGCACCTTCGTGGCCGGCAACCGCCCGTCGGCAACCAACGCCATGGCACCGTGGCGCTACGCCGACAGCTATTCGGTATTCGACGTCTTCCAGACGCGCATCATGCTCGAAGGCAACATTGCGGCGCTTGCGGCCGGACGGCTGACGGGAGGCCAGTTGCAGGCAATGGAGGACGCAACGAAGACCATGGAGGAGTGCTGGGCCAGCGAGGATCTGCTGACGAATGTCGAAGCCGATCTCGAGTTCCATGGCATCATTGCGTCGGGCTGCAGCAATGCCATGCTGCGGGCACTCTACCAGACGGTCCGCGAGCAACTGACCGAAACGCAGCGACAGCCGATCCCGATCACCGAACCCTCGCGCATGCTGGCATCGGTGGCCGAGCATCGCGCCATCATCGCGGCGCTGAAATCCAACGATGTCGAACGCGCCAGGCTCGCCATGGAAACCCATGTCCGCAACACCGCGCGCTGCGCCGGTCTATTTCCCTGAAACGCCACATGACCAGGCTTATGGTGCCGACTATCCAATAGAACGACCAAAACTGTTATTCCGGTTGATCTTTGTCAAAGCCAAGCCGAGGGTGAAAGGTCCAAGTAATCTTGGACGGATCAACTCTCTCTCGGTGGTATAGACAGCATGTATTCCAGGATAATTTGCGCCATAGGACTAGGCCCGCGAGAGAAGGCGGAACACATGTTGCGTCGCGCATCCGCGCTGCTCGATAGTGACGGCGAGATCATCGCGCTGCACGTCGTGGAATCAGTTCCGCATTACACACCCCAATCCGCGCCATCGAGCGCCGATATGGACTGGATGAGCGACGTGGAGGAAAAGCTGAAATCCCTCTGCTCGCGCCTCAACATTGAAGCCACCTACATGATCAAGGCCGGCCGCGTTGCCCCGACGATCCTCGATGCGGCCCGTGAGCGCAATGCCGACCTCGTCATCGTCGGTACTCATGTGCAGGACATCACGGATGCCCTGTTCGGGTCGATCGTCGACCGCGTCACGCGCGGGGCAAGTTGCTCGGTGCTTGTCGATCGCCACTGAAACGACGACCTGAGTCAATTGCAGTCAGGAGACGGAAATCCCGCGGCAGAATATCGTCACGAACTCCCTGAGGTACGGCACCCGCGTCAGGGGACCGACCACGGCCTCGGACCGGTTTGGCGGATAGCCCAGGGCGACGTTCATGAGCATCTGGGCGATCATCGTTGCATCGTCGATGATCAGCCGTCCTTGCGCCTGCTGCTGCAGCAGCCAGGCCGTCAGCCGCTCGGACTCCTTGCTAGTCGTGCACCGATAGATCTCCCAGAGCTCGGGATGGTCCTGTCCCTGGGTATAAACGATCCGGAGGATGGCATCCCGGTCGTCCAGCTCCGACTCATGACCGTCGGACGGTGGCAGAAGGATCGTCTCGAGGGTCTTGGCAACCGAGCCACCTTCGATTTCATCCGGAATTTCCAGGCGGACGGCAACCTCGACCACCGATGTGAAAAGGTCCCGCTTGCTCGAAAACGCACTGTAAAGGGTAGCCTTGGAGATGGCGCAACGTGCAGCGATCATTTCCATCGTCGCGTCCACGAAACCCACCTCGATGAAAACCCTGAGAGCGGTCTCGACGATACTTGTCTTGCGGAGATCGGGGTCCAGGCGGGGTCGGCCGCGAGGCAAACGGTGAACCGCTTCATTTTCAGTGACAGACATATCTGTACCGCTTAAATCTTGATGGCGTGAACGCCGTCACGCCGACGGGGCCGAACAAGCCTGCAAATGCAATGACTTACAAAAGTCACACAGTGAAATATCGAACCGAACCGTACAGTTCGATATACCATCGCGGCGGGCGTTGCAAGTCACATCCTTTCGCGGTGCAGCATGGAAGAGGATGCGTCAAGGATGGTAGTGCGCGACCTCCCGTGTGTCAGCGGACTTGCATCGACCCGCAAATTCCGCTGTAGCTTTCCGCATATCGCCGTCAGGGAAGAATCTCCATGAGGAATTGGACGAGAGAAAGGCGCAACGCGTGTGCAGGAGCGCATTTGACGACGGTCTCGCGCTCATCGTTGATCCGACCGGCTCGACGTCTGGCGATCTGGGGGGCAGTTTCCACCAGCCTTCTGATTTTCGGTCTTGCGCCTGCAGAGGCGGCAAAAAGCTCGCTCGATCTCGGCATGACGATCGAGCCTTCGGGTCTCGACCCGACCATCGCCGCTCCCGTCGCCATCGGCCAGGTCAGCTGGCAGAACATATTCGAGGGACTGGTCGCGATAGACGAGGCCGGCAAGGTGCAGCCGCAGTTGGCCAAAAGCTGGGAGATCTCGCCGGACGGCCTGACCTATACGTTCCATCTACAATCCGGCGTCAAATTCCACGACGGCCAGCCATTTGATTCGACAACCGCCAAATTCACCCTGGATCGCGCCCGTGGCAGCAGCTCGGTCAATCCGCAAAAGCGGTTTTTCACCACCATCGCCTCCATCGACACGCCGGACCCGCAAACCCTTGTGCTGCATCTGTCGGCACCGACGGGCAGCCTGATCTCCTGGCTCGGCTGGCCGGCTGCCGTGATGGTGGCGCCCAATTCGGCCGCCGATGACAGGACCCGACCGATCGGCACCGGCCCGTTCAGGTTCGTCAGCTGGGCGAAGGGCGACAAGGTCGAGCTCGAAAGGAACGACAACTACTGGAACAAGGCGGTGTCTGTCAGGTTGGACAAGGTGACGTTCCGGTTCATCGCCGATCCGCAGGCCCAGGCTGCGGCGCTGAAGTCCGGCGGGGTGGATGCCATTCCGGAATTTGCAGCACCGGAGCTGATGGCATCCTTTGCGGGCGACGAGGCGCTTGTGACCAGGATCGGCAACACCGAACTCAAGGTCGTGGCCGGTATGAACAACCGCCAGAAGCCCTTCGACGACAAGCGCGTCCGGCAGGCGCTGATGATGGCGATCGACCGCAAGACGGTTGTCGACGGCGCCTGGTCCGGCCTCGGCACGCCTATCGGCAGTCACTACACGCCGAACGATCCGGGCTATGTCGACCTGACCGCCAGGTGGCCCTACGATCCGCAGAAGGCGAGGGCGCTTCTCGCCGATGCCGGCTATCGGCAGGGCTTTTCCTTCACCATCAAGTCGCCGCAGATGGCCTACGCCTCGCGCAGTGCGGAGATCATCCAGGCGATGCTGGCGGACATCGGCGTGACTGTCACCATCGAGACCACCGAATTTCCGGCCAAGTGGGTGCAGGATGTCATGCAGGACCGAAACTACCAGATGACCATCGTCGCCCATGCGGAGCCGATGGACATCGACATCTATTCGCGCGATCCCTACTACTTCAACTATCGCAATCCGGCCTTCGACGCCTTGATGAAGAAAGTGCAGGAAACCACCGATCCGGCCGAACAGGCCGAGATTTATGGCAAGGCCCAGACTACTCTCGCAGACGATGTGCCGGCGCTCTTTCTCTTCGTCATGCCGAAGCTCGGCGTCTGGAACCGGAAATTGAAGGGGCTATGGGAAAACGAGCCTGTCCCGTCGAACGTTCTCACCAATGTCTTCTGGGAAGAGTGAGAGCAGGCGTGGCCAAAACCGGCATCAGGACGCCTGAAAAGGCGATGGTATTGCCATCCTCCTCGCCGAGCGTATCGGGGCCAGGTGGCACACCGTTGCTCGCCCGCTCACGCCGGCCGGGAGCGACCGCTTGATCGCACTCATTGCGCGGCGCCTTGCCGGCCTCCTCGCGACCCTGATGATTGTCTCGCTGCTGCTCTTCACGGTGGTCGATCTCATGCCGGGCGACCAGGCCTCGATCATGCTCGGCACCTCTGCCTCGCCGGAAACCCTTGCCTCGCTGCGCCACCAGCTTGGCCTCGATCAGCCTCTGCCGCTGCGCTACGGCCATTGGCTGGCCGGCGTTGCAACGGGGGATCTTGGCCAGTCGTCCACCTACTCTGTCCCCGTCGCCAGCCTCATCGTCGAACGGCTGGCCGTCACGCTGCCGCTGGCGCTTGGTGCAGTCCTCATCTCCATGGCCATCGCCATTCCGCTCGGCGCGCTCGCTGCATCGCGCCGGGGTGGGCTGTTCGACTGGGTCGCCTCTGTCATAGCCGAGGTCAGCATCGCCGTACCTGCCTTCTGGGTGGCGCTGTTGCTGATCATGCTGTTTTCGTCCACGCTGGGGCTTATGCCTTCGGGCGGCTTTCCCGGCTGGAGCGGCGGCTTCTGGCCTGCCGTCAAGGCACTGCTGATGCCGGCCGTTGCCCTGGCGCTGCCGCAGGCGGGGGTGCTAACCCGCGTGACCAGAGCAGCTGTGATCGAGACCACGCACGAGGATTTCACCCGCACGGCAAGGGCAAAGGGCCTCTCCGACAGAGCCGTGCTTTGGCGACAGTCCGTACCGAACGCGCTGATCCCCATCCTGACGGTGCTCGGGTTGCAGTTCACCTTCCTGGTGGCGGGTGCGGTTCTCGTCGAAAACGTCTTCAATCTTCCGGGCCTCGGAAGGCTGGCGCTTCAGGCTCTGTCGCAACGAGACGTCATCGTCCTCCAAGATGTCGTGCTGTTCTTTGCAACGCTCGTGATCGTCATGAACTTCCTCATCGACCTCTCCTATCTGGCGATCGATCCTCGCCTGCGAAAAGGAGGCTGAGATGGTGGCCGACTTTTTCCCCGACATCGGCGCCTACCGCCGGCGAAAAGCGCTCGTTGCCGGCGCCACCCTTGTTGTGCTGCAGATTGCGGTGGCGCTGCTGTCGCTTGCCTGGACGCCGGCGTCACCGGCTAAAATGCAGATCGCCCACAAGCTGCAGCCGCCGCTCGCCTACGGCCTGCTCGGCACCGACCAGTTCGGACGCGACGTGCTGTCGATGCTGATGGTCGGATGCTGGAATTCCCTGTCGATCGCCATCGTCTCGGTCGCCATCGGCGGCACGCTCGGCTCTGCCATCGGCATCACGGCGGCGGCCCTGCGTGGCGCCTTCGAAGCCGTGACGATGCGGATGTGCGATGTAGTTTTCGCCCTGCCGCCGATCCTGTCTGCAATGCTGCTCGGGGCTTTTCTCGGGCCCGGTCGTCTGACGGCGATCCTGGCGATCGCCACCTTCATGATCCCGGTCTTTGCCCGCGTCAGCATGGCAAGCGCCCTGCAGGCCTGGAGCCGGGACTACGTTCTCGCCGCCCGCGCGCTCGGCAATACCCGCCTTGCCATCTCCGTTCGGCACGTGCTGCCGAATATCGCCAGCCAGATCATCGTCCAGGCAACCATCCAGCTGGGGCTTGCGATCCTGACCGAGGCAGGGCTCAGTTTCCTGGGGCTGGGACTTTCCCCGCCGGCCCCGACGTGGGGGCGCATGCTGGCCGATGCGCAGACCTATCTGGCGCTGGCCCCCTGGCTTGCGATCCTGCCCGGCCTTGCCATCGCCCTATCCGTATTCGGCTTCAACATGCTCGGCGACGGCCTGCGCGACCTGCTCGATCCACGCAACGCAAGCCGCTGATGCACGAGAAAGCGCCTTTCTTCTGCCTCGCTACCACGGGATAGAGCTGACATAATTTGCCAATAATGTCTCGGCTATAGTCCGCCGAGGAGATTGACGGCAGAACGGGGCTTTGATTTTGTGAAGCAAATAGGCGCATCAAGTTCCTGGGACGGTAAGGGGCAGTCGAGAGAGGAACGCACGGCATGACGTCAGCCTCCTCAAGAGCGGTCAGTCTGAAGAATGTGGCGATTTCATTCGGCCACGTCGGGAAGAAGCAATACGAAGCCGTCGCCCCGACGAATATCGATATCGACGAGCATGAATTCCTGGCCATCGTTGGGCCGACGGGATGCGGCAAGTCCACGCTTCTCAACGCCGTTGCCGGTCTTCTCGCGCCCGCCTCGGGATCGGTGGAGATCTTAGGAAAACCATTGAAGGGCTTGAACCGCGAAGCAGGCTATCTCTTCCAGCAAGACGCCCTGATGCCGTGGAAGACTGTTCTCGAAAACGTCGCGATCGGCCTGGAGGTTGCAGGTAAGCCCTCGATCGACGCCCGGCGGACGGCGCTCCAATGGCTGGAGCGCGTTGGGCTTGGTGCTTTTGCCGACCGCTTTCCAGCAACGCTCTCCGGCGGCCAGCGCAAGCGCACCGGCCTTGCCCAGGTCTTGATCCGCAACCCGAAGATCCTGCTGATGGACGAGCCCTTCGGTCCGCTCGATGCCCAGACGCGCCAGATCATGGGAGATCTGCTGCTGAAACTGTGGTCGGAGGATCGCAAGGCTGTCCTGTTTGTCACCCACGATCTGGATGAGGCGATTGCCCTTGCCGACAGGGTGTTGATCATGTCGGCCGGCCCCCGGTCGCACATTATCGGTGATTTCAGGGTGCCGCTCGCCCGCCCGCGCGACATTGCCGACATCCGCCACGACGCGACGTTCAACGAACTCCACCGCGAGATCTGGGAGGCGCTGCGCGACGAGGTGATGACCGCTTACCGGCAGACAAGCGGGGCTGCCCGATGAACCGCATGCTTCTCTTCTCCCTGCAGGTGCTGGTCGCTGCCGTCATCCTGGCGATCTGGCACGTGGCAACCACCACAACGCTGTTCGGAAACCCGAAAACGATGGCGTTTTTCTTTGCGGATCCGTGGAAAGTTTTGTTGCGCATCGTTGACTGGTTTGTGAGCGGCTCGATCTGGTACCATCTCTGGATAACGCTATCGGAGGCCACGCTTGCCTTCCTGCTCGGCTCTTTCGGCGGTGTTTTTCTGGGCTTCTGGTTTGCCCGGCAACCGATGCTCGCTGCGGTCTTCGATCCCTATGTCAAGGCGGCAAACGCCTTGCCCCGCGTCGTGCTGGCGCCGATCTTCGCATTGTGGTTCGGGCTCGGCATCTGGTCCAAGGTCGCGCTTGGTTTCACGCTGGTGTTCTTCATCGTGTTTTTCAACGTCTATCAGGGCGTCAAGGAAGTGAGCCAGCCGATCCTCGCCAATGCACGCATGCTCGGCATGAACGAACGACACTTGCTTCGCCACGTCTACCTGCCCTCCGCCCTGTCGTGGATGTTCTCCAGCCTGCATACCTCGGTGGGCTTCGCAGTGGTTGGCGCGGTGGTCGGCGAATATCTCGGTTCATCCGCCGGTCTTGGATATCTGATCCAACAGGCCGAGGGGGTGTTCGACGTGACCGGCGTCTTTGCCGGCATGTTCGTGCTGATGACGTTCGTCTTGATTGTCGACGGTCTGGTGACTGTCGTCGAACGCCGACTTCTGGCCTGGCGTGGCGAATGAATGACTTGCCCAGTTAACCCTGTACCGAAACTGAAACCAAGGAGCAGACATGAAACGCAGGACTTTTCTAATCGGAACGACGGGTGCGATATTCGGCGCATCCCTCAACGGCATCACGTCGGCGATGGCGCAGGACGCAAAGCCTGAAAAGACCGACGTGGCGATAGGGGTAGGCGGCAAGCCGCTGTTATACTACCTGCCGCTGACAATCGCGGAACGCAAAGGCTTCTTCAAGGAAGAGGGCCTGAACGTTACGATCAACGATTTTGCGGGCGGCTCGAAGTCTCTCGAGGGCCTCGTCGGCGGTTCGCTCGATATCGTCGCCGGTGCCTACGAGCACACGATCCGCATGCAGAACAAGGGACAGGATATCGTCGGGATCTGCAATCTCGGCCGCTTCCCCGGTATCGTCATTGCCGTGCGCAAGGATCTCGCCGGCGAGATCAAGTCGATGGCTGACATGAAGGGGCGCAAGGTCGGCATTACCGCGCCCGGCTCCTCGACAGCGCTGATGTTCCAGTACGCAATGCTGAAGAGCGGATTGAAGGCCGACGATGCCTCGCTGATCGGGATCGGCGGCGGTGCCGCCGCACTTGCAGCCTTCAAGAGCGGTCAGATCGATGCCATATCGCATGTCGACCCTGTCATCGCGCAGCTGCAATACGACAACGACATCGCCATTCTCCTCGACACCCGCACGGAGGCCGGCACGCGGTCCCTGTTCGGCGGCCCCAACCCGGCTGCGACTGTCTACCTCAAGAAGGACTTCGCCATTGCCAATCCGGTGACGACGCAGCGCACCGTCAACGCGTTCATGAAGGCATTGAAATGGATTGGGCAGGCCAGCCCCGAGGATGTGGCCAGCGTGGTGCCAACGGAATACCAGCTGGGTAACCGCGATCTGTACATGCAGGCCTTCAAGAACTCGAAGGAGATGTACTCGCTGGATGGACTGGTCACCAAGGAAGGCTACGAGTCGATGATGGGCGTGCTGAAGACGCTCGATCCGGGACTCGCCAATGCCGATGTCCCCTTCAGCAAGACCTTCGATCCGACATTCGCCAAAGCGGCGAAGACTTGACCGGCCCGGAGGCGCATATGCAGGGAAGACGACCTTAAATCCAAAGCCGCAGCATTTGTTGGCCACGGCAAAAACTGGACGGCAAGTGAGCAATTTGAGTGGAGCGCGGCAACTCCGTCGCGACAATCATCGAGTATGGAGAGGATATGATGTCACCTGAAAATATATCGTACCGACGAATCGTTGCGGGCGAAGGCAATCTCTTTAAGCAGATATGGCTGGAGGCCTTGAGATCTACGCCTTCGTCTTACGCGAGTGTTCTTCAGGATTGGCAAGACCTCCCGGACGAGGAATGGAACAGGAGGCTGGCCGATCCGGTTTTCGGTGCGTTTTCCGGATGCGATCCAATAGGGCTGATGGGCCTTATTAGAAAGCACCCCGCGAAACTCAGGCACAGAGCAGTGGTGGTCATGGCATATGTCCGCGACGACTACCGTAGAATGGGTACTGCTTCAGGTCTGTTGCAACACGTCAGCTCGTTCGCAAAATCTGAGGGGATTTTGCAGTTGGAGCTATGCGTCAGCGCCGAGAATACGTCCGCCATAGAATTCTACCGCAGGCAGCATTTTTCGCAATTGTGCAAGCTGCCAGGCGGGCTCGTCGAGGATGGCAGGCACATCAGCGAAGTTCAAATGCTGCGCGCACTTGGCGATAAAGATCCGGCAGAACGTGGCTGACAGGCCACCGCGCGTGAAGCAACGCTATGGCTAAAAAAATCTGCGGAGTTCCGGGTGTGACCACATACCAACGTGAGAGGTTACAGCGCCTAATACAGACCACCTCCAAAGCTTCAGATGCTGACCGCCAGGGAATTTCTGGGCAGCGATGTCTAGCAGCACCATCCGGCTTAGGCGAAATCAACACAACGACAAAAGCTTTTCACTGTGTTTTCAATTTGGAGAGTCGCAATGTCAATCGAACGAGATCCAGCGAGTGCCCCTGAATTTGATATCACCGATATCGTCATTCGTGCAACGGATCTGCGGGATGCCCAAGGTATCACTGAAATTCTCAACCTGCCAGGCTTCAGGTTTGGCACCTTGCGCCAGCCGTTTCACAGTGTTGAAAAGACACGAAAATACATCGAAAGTATATCCCCCACGGACATTTTCATTTGTGCTGAGTGGCGTGGCAATATCGTCGGCAATGCCGGTCTACACCGAAAATCCGGGCGTCAGTATCATGTGGCAACGCTAGCAATCGGCGTGCACGACGATTTCACAGGCAAGGGGGTTGGCACCACTCTCCTGAATACTTTGATCGAAACGGCTGACAGATGGCATGATATCCGACGCATCGAACTCGATGTGTTCGTAGACAACGGCCCGGCGATCCATCTGTACGAAAAGTTCGGTTTCGTCCGCGAAGGCACTCTCCGACAGAATGCATTCCGCGACGGGGAATATGTCGATTCTTATCTCATGGCTCGAATAGCGGGTGGCCGGTGCAAAACCTCATGAAATTGGCGAAATTTTAGTGAGGCCACGTGAACTACGATGCAAGCACGCCATATCGAGTGTGGCCTCGATATACGGTCGATCGATGCGTAGTTCGATATCTGGTGGCGGACTACCTTTCGCCGGATGCATTGCGGACTGCCGCGGTTTCGGACAGTTGCGAAATGGCATCAGCATCGACACGGGCGGCGTCGGCTGGTTACACACCTCGAATGCCTGTCGCCGCTCTATCTGCCACCGGATGCTCGAAGGCCACTGATCATCCGAACCGATGTGGCAATGGAGCAGCCAAGCCTGACATGAATGCCAAAGTGGAGATGGAACCCAGCGCCCCACTCTGGCAACAAACAGGATCTCGACGGCTACAGTTGCGGGGTCAGGCGGCCTTCAGCGCGATCCGCCGGCGGTGCAGGACAGGCTCGGTGTAGCCGTTCGGCTGAGTGCGGCCTTCGAGCACCAGTTCAAGCGCCGCCTGGAACGCGATGGAGGCATCGTAGTCCTTTGCCATCGGCTGGTAGAGCGGATCGCCTGCATTCTGACGATCGACGACTTCAGCCATCCGCCGCATGGTCTCAATGATCTGGCTCTCGCTCACCACCTTGTGGTGCAGCCAGTTGGTCATGTGCTGGGCGGAGATGCGCAGCGTCGCGCGATCTTCCATCAGGCCGACATTGTTGATGTCGGGCACCTTCGAGCAGCCGATGCCCTGGTCGACCCAGCGCACGACATAGCCGAGGATGCCTTGAGCATTGTTGTCGAGTTCGTGCTGGATTTCCTCCGGTGTCCAGTTCGGCCTGACGGCGACCGGAACGGAAAGAATATCGGACAGCTTGGCGCGGGCGCGGTCCTTCAGTCCTTGCTGGACGGTTGCGACATTGACGCGATGGTAATGCGTGGCATGCAGCGTGGCGGCTGTCGGAGATGGCACCCAGGCGGTGTTGGCGCCGGCCTTGGGATGGGCGATCTTCTGCTCCAGCATCGCCGCCATCAGGTCCGGCATGGCCCACATGCCTTTGCCGATCTGCGCATGGCCGGACAAGCCGCAGGCAAGGCCGATATCGACATTCCAGTTCTCGTAGGCGGCGATCCAGGCGGCCTGCTTCATATCGCCCTTGCGGATCATCGGACCTGCTTCCATCGAGGTGTGGATCTCATCGCCGGTGCGGTCGAGGAAGCCTGTGTTGATGAACACCACGCGCTCGCGGGCCGCCCGGATGCACTCCTTCAGATTGATGGTGGTGCGGCGCTCCTCGTCCATGATGCCCATCTTGATGGTGTTGCGTGGCATGCCGAGCATGTCCTCAACGCGCGAGAAGATCTCGGCAGCGAAGGCCACTTCTTCCGGCCCGTGCATCTTCGGCTTGACGATGTACATGGAATCTTCGCGCGAATTCTGGTGCCGTCCGTTGGGGCCGATGTCGTGAAGGGCGATCAGCGCCGTGATGGCGGCATCCATGATGCCCTCCGGCACCTCGTGCCCGTCGCGGTCGAGAATGGCCGGATTGGTCATGAGGTGGCCGACGTTGCGGATCAGCATCAGCGAGCGGGCGTGCACGAGGACGCTGGTGCCATCCGGCGCCGTGTAGGGGACATCCGGGTTGAGGCGCCGCGTGAAGGTCTTGCCGCCCTTTTCCACCTCTTCCGTGAGATCGCCCTTCATCAGCCCCAGCCAGTTGCGATAGACAGCCGTCTTGTCCTCCGCGTCGACGGCGGCAATGGAATCCTCGCAATCCATGATCGCGGTGATCGCCGATTCCAGCCGGACATCGGAGATGTGGCCGGCGTCGCTCTTGCCGATCGCCGTCGTCGCATCGATGACTATCTCGATATGGATGCCGTTGTTCTTCAAAAGCATATGGGTCGGCGCGGCGCTGTCGCCGAGATAGCCGGCAAACTGCGCAGCGCTAGTCAGCCCAACCGGCTTTCCACTGGCCTCTGTAACGTCGAGCTTTCCGTCGACGACTGCGAACCCCGTGACGTTTTTCCAGCTGGCACCGGAGAGCGGCACGGCCGCATCGAGGAAGTCACGGACCCAGGCGATCACCTTGGCACCGCGCGTTGGATTGTAGCCCTTGCCCTTGTCGGCCCCGTCGCTCTCCGGAATGGCATCGGTGCCGTAGAGAGCATCGTAGAGAGAGCCCCAGCGGGCGTTGGCAGCATTCAGCGCATAGCGTGCGTTCATGACCGGCACGACCAGCTGCGGCCCCGCGATGGTTGCGATCTCCGCGTCGACGTGGTCGGTGGAAACGCTGAAATTCGGACCTTCCGGCAGCAGATAGCCGATCTCGCGCAGGAAGGCCTGGTAGTCCTCCATATCGGAGGGCGCGCCGTTCTTGCGATACCACTCGTCGATCTGAAGCTGCAGCTCGTCGCGGCGGGCAAGCAGTGCCCGGTTCTTCGGGGCGAGATCATGGACGATGGCCGACAGGCCGGCAAAGAAAGCCTCGGCCGCAACGCCGGAACCGGGCAATGCCTCGTCGACCAGGAAATCGTGCAGCGCCGCGTCGATCTGCAGTCCGTTCTTGTCAATCCGCTTCATGTCGCTCGCTCCTGAAATTCACATGGCGCGTAGTTAGCGGCGACGAACTCACCTAGTCAATTCGGCGATAGTGAATAACATTTATGCCGTCTGAGAAATAACGCCCGGCTAAAGCTCCCAGTAGGGGACTGGGCCATAGAGGTCGGCCAGAAAGTCGATGAACAGGCGAACCTTGGACGGTAGGTGCTGGCGGCTGGGATAGACAGCGGAGAGGGCGACATTCTGCGATCCCTCGAATTGCGGCAGGACCTGCACAAGCCTGCCCTGCTTCAGCTCCGGACCGATATCCCATGTCGAGCGCAGGGCAATGCCCAGGCCGGCGATCACCGCCTCGCGGATCACCTCGCTGGAGTTGGTATTGAGCATGCCCTCGGGCCTCAGCGTCACATGCCCGCTCGGCCCCTCGAGCCGCCAGGCATCGTTGTTATGGGCGGGAATGCAGGTATGGCGGTCGAGATCGTCGATATTGGATGGCGCGCCGTGTTCGGCGATGTAGGCCGGCGAGGCGCACAGCACTCGCCGCACCGGTGCCAGCCGGCGTGCTACGAGGCTGGAATCGATCAGCTCCGCGATGCGGATGGCAACATCGAAACCGCCACCGACGATATCCGTCATCTCGTCGGTCAGGACGAGGTTGATCGCCAGATTGGGGTGTCGGGCCATGAAGGCCTTCAGGTTCGGCGCGACATGCATGCGGCCGAAGGAGGTCGGCGCCGAAATCTTGAGGGTGCCCTGTGTTTCCGCAGAACGACCGGCGATGTAGGACTCGGCATCCTCCAGCCCCGCAAGGATCGCGAGCCCCCGGTCGTAGAAGCCCTGGCCTATCTCCGTCAGCGACAGCTGCCGCGTTGTCCGCTGCAGCAGCCGCGTTCCAAGCTGGTCTTCCAGCCGTTTGATGCGTTTCGACACTACTGCCGGCGAAAGCCCATGTGCGCGCCCGGCATCGGACATGCTGCCGCTCGAGACGACTGCGATGAAGATCTGAAGGTCATGGAGATTGATCATTCGGAGATCCCCGTCCTATCCTGTTCGTGCCCCGACGAGCCGGAATTTCCGGGCGTGCGAGGGCTTCTTCGATAGGACATTTGTTCCAGCTTTGCAAAAGTCCTTTGCACTATTCACCGCTTGGCAAGAATGCCGGATATGCTAGACATGACGCTTCTGGGTGTCGCTGAGGAGGGCGCCATGACTGATGCGATCGAGTTCCTGACGCTGCGGCCGGATGTACTGGCCCGACGCGCGGAGATCGTTGCCGACCTCGTCGGTCTCCTGCCGCCGGAGTGCCTCATCCACGAGCCGCGCGAACTCATGCCGTTCGAGACGGACGCCTTCGTTTCCTACAGGCGCATGCCGCTGGCCGTGGCTTTGCCGCGCACGACCGACGATGTGGCCGCCGTGCTCGGCTACTGCCACCGAAACGGTATCCCGGTCGTGCCGCGCGGCGCGGGCACGTCTCTCTCCGGCGGGGCCATTCCGCAGGAAGACGCCGTCGTCATCGGCCTGTCCAAGATGAACGCCATCCTCGATATCGATTTTGCCAACCGCACCGCCACCGTTCAGGCCGGCGTCACCAATCTCAGCATTTCCGAACGCGTCTCCGGCGACGGCTTCTTCTATGCCCCGGACCCGAGCTCACAACTCGCCTGCACCATCGGCGGCAATATCGCCATGAATTCCGGCGGCGCGCACTGTCTGAAATACGGCGTGACGACCAACAACCTGCTCGGCGTCACCATGGTGCTCGTCGATGGCACCGTCATCACGCTCGGCGGCAAGGCGCTCGATGCGTCCGGCTACGATCTCCTCGGCCTCGTCTGCGGCTCTGAAGGCCAGCTCGGCATCGTCACCGAGGCGACGGTGCGGCTGATTGCCAAGCCCGAGGGTGCGCGGCCCGTGCTGTTCGGCTTCGACACGTCGGAACATGCCGGGGCCTGCGTTTCCGAGGTCATCGCGTCAGGCATCATCCCCGTTGCCATGGAATTCATGGACAAGCAGGCCATCGAGATCTGCGAAGCCTTCGCCCATGCCGGCTATCCGCTCGATGTAGGAGCGCTGCTGATCGTCGAGGTCGAGGGATCGGAGGCCGAGATGGATCTGATGCTGAAGAGCATCGTCGAGATCGCCGGCCGGCATCAGGTGAAGACGGTCCGGGAATGCCAGTCGGCCACCGAAGCGGCGTTGATATGGAAGGGCCGCAAATCGGCTTTCGGCGCCACGGGCCGCATTGCCGACTATATCTGCATGGACGGCACAGTGCCACTCAGCCAGTTGTCCCACGTGCTGCAGAAGACCGGCGAGATCGTTGCGCGCTACGGCCTGCGGGTCGCCAATGTCTTCCATGCCGGCGATGGCAACATGCATCCCCTGATCCTGTTCAATGCCAACGACCCGAAGGAATCCGCCGACGCCGAGGCGGCCGGGATGGACATCCTGAGGCTCTGCATCGATGCAGGCGGCTGTCTGACGGGCGAGCATGGGGTCGGCATCGAGAAACGCGATCTCATGCGGCATCAGTATGCAGAGGTCGACCTCGCCCAGATGATGGCAGCCCGCAGCGCCTTCGACGAGGGCTGGCTTCTCAACCCGTCCAAAGTCTTCCCCCTCGATGGACGCGCTGCCCGATGACGCTGACCCCGAGCACGGAAGAGGAAGCCGCCACGATCATCCGCGACCACGCCTCGCAAGGCCATGCACTGGCGATCGTCGGCGGCAACAGTCGCGCCGGTTTCGGCAATGCATTTCCCAGCCATTCCGTCCTGACGTCGCGCGGCATGGCTGGCATCGTCGCCTATAATCCCGGCGAGATGGTGATGACGGCGCGTGCCGGCACGCCGGTCGAGGAGATCGAGGCGGCGCTGTCTGCCAGCCACCAGATGATGGCCTTTGAGCCAATGAACCATTCCCCCCTGATGGCAACTACCGGGGTTCCGACCATCGGCGGCATCTTTGCCGCCAATGCGTCCGGCCCGCGTCGCATCCTCGCAGGGGCCGCCCGCGACAGCCTGCTTGGCGTGCGTTTCATCAACGGCCGCGGCGAGATCGTCAAGGCGGGCGGGCGGGTGATGAAGAATGTCACCGGGCTGGACCTTCCGAAACTGATGGCGGGGTCGCACGGCACGCTTGGCCTTCTGACCGAGGTCACTTTTCGCGTACCGCCGAGCCCCAAGACGGAGCAGACGCTGATTGTTTCCGACCTCACGGATGAAGCAGCGAGCAAGGCGATGGCCGCCGCCATGGCGCTGTCGGTCGAGGTATCGGGTGCCGCACACCTGCCGGTCACGGTCGCCTCGACATTCGCGCCCGCCGCCTGGTCAACGCATTCCGCCATGGTATTGCGCATCGAAGGCCTCGCCGCATCCGTTGACGTGCGGATGGAGAAACTCAGTCGCGCCATGGCAGGCTTCGGCCCCGTCAGCCAGTTGCAGGATGCTGATAGCAAAGCCCTGTGGCGCGCGATACGCGATGTGCTGCCCTTTGCCGACGGCACGATGCGGCCGGTCTGGCGTGTCTCCGTTGCCCCCAGCGCCGGGCATCTGCTGGTCGCGGCCCTCAGGCAGGAGGCCGGAGTCGATGCCTTCTACGACTGGCAGGGCGGCCTGGTCTGGCTGCGGATGGAAGCCGAGCCGGATGACGCAGTGCTGCGCGGTCACATCGCCAATGCCGGCGGCGGTCACGCGACATTGCTGCGCGCAACGGTGGAGGCCCGCGCGCAGAACGACGCCTTCGAACCGCAACAGCCAGCGGTGGCGCTTCTCGCGGCGCGTATCAAACAGAAATTCGATCCGGCAGGCATATTCAATCCAGGGAAGATGGGATGAGCGGTGACGTTCCCCATCAGCGAAAGATCCGATGCAGACCAATTTCACCGCCGAACAGCTGACCGATCCGAGCGTTGCCTTTTCGGAGCAGATCCTGCGAAAATGCGTCCATTGCGGCTTCTGCACCGCCACCTGTCCGACCTATGTGACACTCGGCAACGAGCTCGATAGCCCGCGCGGCAGGATCTACCTGATCAAGGACATGCTGGAAAACGGCCGGGCTGCCGACGCCGAAGTGGTGACCCACATCGACCGCTGCCTGTCGTGCCTCGCTTGCGTCACCACCTGTCCGTCCGGCGTCGATTACACCCATCTCATTGACCACGCCCGCGCCCATATCGAGGAAACCTACAAGCGGCCGCTGATGGACCGGATGATCCGCAACCTGCTGGCATCGGTCCTGCCTTACCCCCGCCGCTTCCGGCTGGCGCTCGGTCTCGCCAGGCTGGGCCGGCCGCTTGCCTCCCTGCTTCGGAGCGTACCGGCGCTGCTGCCTTTTGCAGCGATGCTCGACCTCGCACCCCGCGCCATCCCGCCGTCCTCGCCATTCGCAAAGCCCGGCACCCATGCCCCAAAGGCCGAAAAGCGCGGTCGCGTGGCGATCCTGACGGGATGTGCGCAACCGGTGCTCGATCCGGCGATCAACGCGGCGACGATCCGGCTGCTGACACGGCTCGGCGTCGAGGTCGTGGTGCCGGCCGGCGAGGTATGCTGCGGCTCGCTTGTCCACCACATGGGCCGCGAGCATCAGGCGCTGGTGCAGGCACGCGCCAATATCGACGTCTGGAACGGCGAAATTGACCGGGGTGGCCTTGATGCCATCATCATCACCACTTCCGGCTGCGGCACGACCATCAAGGACTACGGCCATATGCTGCGGCTCGATCCAGCCTATGCAGAAAAGGCCGCCCGGGTCTCGGCGCTGGCCAAGGACATCACTGAATATCTGTCAGGGCTGGACCTGCCGCGACAGCAGCCAAAGGGCATCGCCGTCGCCTATCATTCCGCCTGCTCGATGCAGCATGGCCAGAAGATCACCACCGCGCCGAAGCTGCTGCTGAAAGCTGCTGGCTTTACCGTGAAGGATCCCGCCGAAGGTCATCTCTGCTGCGGCTCGGCCGGCACCTACAATATCATGCAACCCGTCATTTCCGGCCAGCTCAAAGAACGCAAGGTGCGCAATCTCGAAGCCACCCGCGCCGATATCATCGCCACCGGCAACATCGGCTGCATCACCCAGATCGCCACCGGCACCGCAACCCCGATCCTGCACACGATAGAACTCCTGGACTGGGCCTATGGCGGCGACGTCCCGCAAAAGCTGCAGGGTTTGGCTGGACTGGGAGATAACGCTAAAGCTCCGTCGGCTCAATAGCTTACGGTAATTTCCCTCTGCATCATCCGAGGAGAAGCTATGCCAGGGCCTGAGAGCGATCATTCGCCTGTCGGCAAAGATAAACTCAGTTTGCGCAAGGTGCCACCCCGCCTCTTCCGCCCTTGCCAGCAGCGGTACCTTTGCCGGCTTTCCCGTCCTTGCCATTTCGTCCGGAGACACCGCACCTGATACCGATGTGCGCCGACTGATCCCGCGACGCAGCGGCGGACGTGCTCGCGGCACCTTGCTCCGGCGGTCGTGGAACTACTTTGACCTCGTCAGCAGCGGCGATACCCCAACTTACTAGAAATAATGCCGAGATGGCTACGAACGCCATCCGGCGCGAATCGAAAACAATCATGTCGCAAGCTCCGTGCCTTCGGTCGTCCACCGCGTGACGGCTTTCTGCGTTAGCAGGCCTTCAGCTGCTAACGCCAGAAAATCCTCAGACCGGATCTGCGCCAATGGCGGCAAGCGCGGCGCGGGCGACTTCGAAATCCTGGTCGCCGCTGCCGGAGCCGATGCCGATGGCGCCAGCGAGCTTGCCGGCGAAACGGATCGGCAGGCCACCGGGCAGGTGGGTGACGCCGCCCTGGGAGGCAATGCCGGCGGCGGCCCCGAATTCAAAGGCCATGCCGCCCGTCGGCGCGTTGATCGACGCTGCGGTGCGGGCCTTGGCGCGGGCCGTGTGCATGCTGAGGTATTTGGCGCCGTCCATGCGCAGGCTGGCGATCGTCTCGCCGCTGGCATCGACGATGTGGACGCACTGGGGCACGCCCATCGCGACGGCCTTGTCGACGGCGGCCGATACGGCCTGCAACGCGCCGGCATGGCTGAGCGTCAGGGTTTCGCGTATGAATGTCATTTCTTTTACCTCGATTTCAAAGGGATGACCGATCGCATCGTGGACGGTCCTTGTCAGTTCAACTTGGCGAGAGCCTTCCCGGCCGTGTCGAACAGGTGGCAGTTGTGCGGCTCTATCCCGAGCGTGATCGGGACATGGAGGCTAGTTTTATCAGCGCCATCGGTCTGTACCACAAGCGATACCTCAGGGGTAATATCGACGTGAAAGACCGTCAATCCACCGAGCCGTTCGGCAAGGACAGCCTTGCCGTGGAACTGACCGCCCTCGCCGATGCGGATATGCTCCGGCCGGATCCCGAGCGTGATTTCATCGCCGACCTTGACCTCGCCCGGGGCGACGGCGACGGGTATCGCAACACCTTCCGCAGCAACCACCGTCACGCCGGCCGGACCAATGGCATCGACGCGCACCCGCAGCAGGTTCATCTTCGGCGAGCCGATGAAGCCGGCAACGAAGATATTCGCCGGGTGATTGTAGAGATCGAGCGGCGATCCCACCTGCTCGATGCGGCCTGCGTTCAGCACGACGATCTTGTCTGCCATGGTCATCGCTTCGATCTGGTCATGGGTGACGTAGATCATCGTCGCTTCCAGCGTCTGGTGCAGGCGCATGAGTTCGAGACGCATGTTGACGCGCAGGGCAGCGTCGAGATTGGACAGCGGCTCGTCGAACAGGAAGATCTTCGGATTGCGGACGATGGCTCGGCCGATGGCGACGCGCTGGCGCTGGCCGCCGGACAGATCCTTGGGCCGCCGGTCGAGCAGATGCGACAGCTCCAGGACCTTGGCTGCCGCATTGACCTTGGCGTCGCGCTCGGGGACGGGGATGCCGGCGATCCGTAGGGCAAAGCCCATGTTCTCCGCCACGGTCATGTGCGGGTAGAGCGCATAGGACTGGAACACCATGGCCAGCCCGCGCTCGGACGGATCGATGTCATTTGCCCGGACGCCATCGATCATCAGATCGCCGCCGGTGATATTCTCGAGGCCGGCGATCATCCGCAGCAGGGTGGACTTGCCACAGCCCGACGGCCCGACGAAGACCACGAATTCGCGGTCCACGACGTCGAGGTCGATGCCCTTGATGACTTCGACCGCACCATAGGCCTTGCGGGCGTCGCGCAGTTTAAGATTGGCCATGACGGGCCTCCATTGTGCTGGCGGGATCGTCCCCGCCTGAATTGTTCGGGTGGGCCGCAAGCGCGGCGGTATCCCTGTCGTCGCTGTGCAGGACCAGGCTCGCCGCCCCGATGAGCCCGGCGTGACGCCCGAGCTGTGCTGCAACGATGGGAACGTCGCGATAGGCGGACATGGCACGCTCGGCGACCGTGGCCTTGATCTCACCATGCAGCATATCGAAGCCGTGGGAGATGCCACCGCCGACGACGATGATGTCCGGCGAATAGAGGTGCAGCAGATTGGTGAGACCGATGCCGAGCCAGCGAGCTTCGACCGCCAGCATCTCCAGCGCCTGCCGATCACCCCGGCGTGCCGCATCGACGACATGCCGGCCGGTGACATCGCCATCGGCCGACAGCGCCCGCATCATCGAACCGTCGAAAGGCCGCGTACCGGTGGTTGCCCTTCGGCCGAGCGCGGTGCCCGAGGCCAAGGCTTCGAAGCAGCCGATCGCGCCGCAAAAGCAGCGCTCTCCCTCGTTGGTGATCGTCATATGGCCGATTTCAGCCGCAAGCCCCCGTCGCCCGTGCAGGATGCGGCCATCGGCGATGACGCCGCCACCGATACCGGTCGAAACGGTGGCAAAGACCATCGAGGCCGCACCTCTGCCGGCGCCGTATCGCCACTCGCCGAGAGCGGCAGCGTTGGCGTCGTTCTCGAGCCAGACCGGCAGCTTGAAGTGCTCCAGCAGGATGTCTGCGAGCGGCACGTCATGCCAACCGGTGAGGGTCGGCGGCGCAATGACGATGCCTGAAACGGGATCGAGCGGCCCGGGAGCACCGACGCCGATGCCGACCGGTTCGATGTTTGGCGTTTGCCCCCTTATCTCGGCGGCTAGCGCCTGCATCTGTCCGATGACGGCACGCGGCCCGTCCGCTGCCAGCGTTGGCACCGACAGGAATGACAGCAGGTCGCCCGCGCGGTTCACCATCGCGGCCCGCAGCTCCGTTCCACCGAGGTCGAATGCGAGGGCGGCGTCTGTCACTGGGCGTGGCTTTCCAGGGCATGCAGCCATTTCATCCGGGCGGCCAGATCCTTGTCTCCAAAGGCCAGCGACCCCAGGACGACTGTCTCGGCGCCATCAGCGCGCAGAAGCGGCACGGTCTGTTCACGAATGCCGCCATCCGCCGCAAGGACGATTTCGCCTTCACGGCCGGCAGCGCGGATGAGCGAGCGGGCCTCGATCAGCCGGTCACACGCCTTTTCCGACAGGCTCTGGCCTTTCACGCCGATCGACGTTCCGAGTAACGTCACGAAGGCAATATGCGGCAGGAACGGCTTGACCGCTTCCACCGGCGTCTCCAGCCGCAGGACAACACCGCCGGCTGCGCCCATTTCCTTGGCGATCGCCAACGCCCGAAGACCGGCCTCGCCGTTTTCCGCATGGACGCTGATGAGATCGGCACCGGCCTCGATGAACTGACGGGTCTGCTCCTCGACGATCTCGGCTTCGACCATCAGGTGAACGTGGATGGGCTTTGCGGTGGACTTGGCAATGCGGGCCACGAAATCGGGAAAGAACAGGAAACCGGGAGTGAAGCGCGCATCCGCAACGTCGATATGATGCAGGTCGACATGATCCTCGATCCGTTTGAGATCGGATTCCATGTTTGCGAGGTCGGCCGACCAGAGGGAGAATTCGCCGAGCAATCGGTCGCGGGGGAGGGCTGCGATTGCCGCAGGGCCAGAGAGGGTCTTCGTGATCATGATGCGAAACGGCTCCGGAGGGTTTCAGAGGAGAGGAATTGCGAGATGGCGCTTTGGGTCTCTGCGAAATGACGGGCCTTGTCGGCAGCCTTGGCCGCCACCTCGACGAAGGCAGCGCCCGGAATGGTGGCCGCAAGCGTTTCGGCTGATGACAGCGGATGGATGGCATCTTGCCGGTTGCCTATGACGAGCGTCGGAACGGCGAGCGCAGCGGCCGAGGCCTTGGTCACGTCCGGTCCGTCGCTCGCGATATCGACGAGTACCTTTGCGAAGGCAGCAGCGTCAGGTCGATCGAAATAGCCGAGCAAGGATGCAAAATTGTCCGGCGCGTCCCGTTCAAGTTCAGCCCCCGTCTCGGAGGCGACAAAAAGGTCGCGGGCTTGCTCGATCGGGTGAGCAAGGATCAGTTTGCCGACAGTGCGGATCGGCGCCATGTTTTCGGGCGCGGCATCGAAGGTCCAGGCCGGCCGCACCAACACCAGAGCTGCGATGCGGTCCTTGTGGAAATGGGCCAGATGGAGGGCGATGGCGGCGCCCATGGAAATACCGCCGACGGCGAGGCGCTCGATGCCGCACCGATCGGCAGCCGCGAGAACATCCTCGGCAAACATGGCGATGGAAAATGGCCGCCGGCTACCGAGCGACGAGCTGCCATGGCCGCGACATTCCACAGTCATTCGCCTGAAGCCATCGCCATCGGGAAAGGCCTGCGCCACCTGCGCGTCACTGCCTCCCAGCCCGTGCTGGAAGAGCACCGGCAGGCCGCTGCCAAAGTCGAAGACAGCAAGCTCGGCATCGTCGCGGGTAAGATAGACTTGCTCGCTCATCCGACCATTCCCTTCAGGAAGGCTGCAACTCCGGAGGCCTCATCGGCCGAGAGCCCATGGGTAACGACAGGGCCATCGAAGCCGGAGGCTTTAAGGCGGACGAGGAAATCGCCGAAATCCACGACGCCCTTGCCGGCAGTGGCAAAGCTGCCATCCGCATGGCGGTCCTTGGCGTGCGCCATGGCGACGTGTCCGGCAGCCGTATCGACCGCTCGCGCCACGATGGATCGCGCCTCGTCAGGCGTGGCCGCCTCGAAGAGATTGGCGGGGTCGAGGACAATGCGCAGCTTGCGCGATCCCATCTCGGCGATCAGGCGCATGGCGTCTTCGGCCGATGTCACGATGTTCGCCTGCTCGGGCTCGATGCCGAGCATGACGCCGTAGCCTTCGGCCAGCGCCAACGCCTTGGCCATCTCCAGAGCCATGTCGCCCCAGGCAGAAGGGTCGGCGTTGTCCGGGTGGTGCGCCCACTGATCGACAGGGTTGCGGCTGCCTGTGCAGAGCGTGACCAACGGAATGGCAAGCGCCGCCGCAGCTCTGATCACGACCTCGAGCTGCCGCAGCCCGGCCTGTCTGACGGCAGGGTCCGGATGGGCCATGTTATAGGTCCCGGACAGCGCCACAAGCGAGACGCCACTCGTCTCGGCAGCCGTGCGGATGGCGGTGACAGTGCTCTCCGGCACGGCGTCCGGCATCGATGGCAGGCCGCAGCAGGCAAGATTGAACTGCGTCGCGGAATAGCCGTTGCTGGCTACCGCCGACAGGACGGCAAGCGGATCTGTCCCCGGAAAGGTCTTGGCGAAGATACCGACCTGCATCAGACCGATCCCGTCACGGATGCGATTTCGACGCGTTCGCTGGTTTCAACCGAACGGGCGATGGCGACCATGGCGCGGATCGAGGCAATGCCGTCATCGACATTGGCGCCGCGCATCGGAGCGCCCGTCAGGACCGTATCGGCGAGACCCTCCAGCTGGCGGCGGAAGAAATGCCCATCGGCGCCCAGAGGCCTGCGGGTGGTCGCGTCCTTCTCGTGGAAGATATCGACCTCGCTGGCGCGGAAATACCAGGGATTGAAGGTCTTGGCGAGAACGGACCCGTGCTCGCCATAGAGCTGGAAGCCCTCGTGCCAGTCCATCCTGACGGCAACGGTCAGATCGAGGTGGCCGAGCGCGCCATTGGCGAATTCGGTTTCGACGAACCAGCAATAAGCACCGGCGCGCTCCAGCAGGCGGGCCCGGACCGCGACCAGCTCGCCGCAGAAAAAGCGCGCCGTATCGACCAGATGCGAGCCGTGCGCCAGCATGAAATACTGCCGGAGATCGGCCTTGGGATTGCCGCCAGGCTTGCGTGCCAGCTTGCTGGTTACCGGCAGCGGCTGGACGGCGTCAGTGTTGGTGTAGCGGTGCGTGGAATCGCAGTACCAGGCCTTGAGCGCAAAGATCTGGCCGATATCGTCGCGCACGAAGTCGCGCGCCGCTTCCAGAGCCGGATCGAAGCGCTTCATGTGGCCGACCTGCAGGATCTTGCCCGAGCGCTCCACCGCATCGGCCAGCTGTTGGCCTTCCTCGACGGAAACGCCGATCGGCTTCTCGCAAAGAACATGCTTGCCGGCATGGAGCGCCTTGATCGACATCGGCACATGGTAGGCATCGGAGGTGGCGACGATCACGGCTTCGAGCTCTGGATCGGCCAGCATGGCGTCGTAGTCGCCGTACATCTTTTGCGGCTCGTAGGTCGCACCCATGCGCGCCAGGAGATCCGGTGCTGCATCGCAGATTGCGTAGAGATCGGCATTGCGCGCCTTCACACAGGATTCGAGATGGGCAAATTGCGCAATCGGCCCGCAGCCGAGAACGCCCACCCGCAATCGACGCTGTTCTTTCTCGATCATCGCATTTCTTCCTTATGCACCATAGCCGCGCATTGTCTGGCGATTGAGTTTCACGGCAGCAGCGGGATCGCGCCCTGCCGTCTCGGATTCTTCCTCGAGCACCAGCCATCCGTTGAAGTTCGGCGCCTTGCCGACGATGTCGAGCACGGCTGGCGTGTCGAGCACGCCCTCGCCGAGCATCGCCCACTGGTCGTTGGCATCGACATCCTTGAGGTGGAGGTAGCGGATGCGGGCCTGGTAGGTTTGAAGCGTGTCGAGGATGTCGTCGTGGCCGCGCAGGATGTGCCCGGTATCCGGGATCCAGCCGACCAGCGCGGGATCGAGCAGCCCGAAGATCGTGTCATAATCGGCCCGGTCGAACAGCAGGGTGTTATGGTGCGAACTCGGATGCACCGCCACCGTGACGCCCGATGCCTGGCCGAGGGCCGCAGCCCGATTGTAGAACTCGGCGGCGACCTTGAATTTCTCCGCGCGGGGGCCGTCCGATACGACCGTGGCAGAGCCGATCGACACCAGTGCGCCCTCGAAATGGGATGCGAAATCGACCCAGCGCTGCGCGACGACCAGATCGGCGTCAATGTGGTCGGCAACCGTGAACCCGGTCTGCGAGCCGAAGGCGAAGGACACCAGTTGCAACCCGTGGCTCGCCAGCGCCTTTTTGAAATCGGCTGGTTTGTCAGCATAGGGGCCGATCATCGTATCGGTGATTTCGATGCCGGAATAACCACCAGCGGCAATTGCTGCCATGAGGTCATCCGCGGTCCCGGTCCAGCCGGCGCCGAGCATCTCCCATGTAAACGTCTGGCAGCCGACCTTGAAATCCGTGGTCATTGTCTATTCCTTGATTCCGCCTTGCGTCAGGCCTTCGATGATGTGTCGCTGGAAGACCAGCACGAGTATGATGAGCGGCACGGTGACGACAGCGGACGCAGCCGCAATATCTCCCCAGGGCACGTAGTACTGGTTCGTGAAGTTGGCGATGCCGACGGGAATGGTCTGGCTGTCGGGATCGGAGGTGAAGGCAAGCGCGAACAGGAACTCGTTCCAGGCGGTGATGAAGGCCAGCAGCCCTGTCGTCACAAGGCTCGGCAGCGACATCGGCAGGATGATGTGCCAGAGTAGGCCGACGACGCCGACGCCATCCATCCGCGCCGCCTCGTCGATTTCGCGCGGCAGGGTTTCGAAATAGCCAAACAGCACCCAGGTCACCAACGGCAGACCCAGCGCAAGATAGGTGATGATCAGAGCGGTATGGGTGTCGAGGAGACCGAGATCCGAGGCCAGCAGATAAAGCGGGCCGACGAGCGCGATCTGCGGGAACATCGACACCGACAGGATCACCATCAGGATGCCGAACCGGCCCTTCACATCGAGCCGCGACAGCGCAAAGGCTGACAGCGAACCGACGATCAGGCAGAGCGCCGTGGTCGACAGCGAGACGATCAGCGAGTTCAGAACATAGTGATGCAGGCCCTTTTCGACGAAGGCATTATAGTAGTGCTCCAGCGTGAAGGGATGCGGAATGAGCGATGGCGTTCCCTCGGTCAGCGCCTTGTCGAGCTGCAGCGAGGTCGAGAACTGCCAGAGGAAAGGCCCGGCTGACCATACCAGGATAAACAGCGCACCGGCATAGATCACCGTACTCTGGAGAACGGAGCGGCCCTGGGTCATGTCGTCTTCCTTATCTGCCGGACGAGGAACAGGCAGAACACCACCGCGATCACGCCTTCAGTCAGGAACATCGCCGTGGAGACTGCCGAGCCGTAGCCGAACTGCAGGGTTGAAAAGAGGATCTTGTAGGACAGCGTCGACAGCGTTTCGGTGGAATCGGCCGGGCCGCCGCCCGTCAGCACGTAGACGAGGTCGAAGATGCGGAAGGCGTCCAACGCACGGAACAGTCCGGCGATCAGCAGCGTCGGCAGCAGCAGCGGCAAGCGGATGTTCCAGAAGATCACCCAGGCCTTGGCGCCGTCCATCCGTGCGGCTTCGATCAGCGACTTCGGAACGGTCTGCAATCCGGTCAGAAGCAGCAGCGCCATGAACGGCGTGGTCTTCCAGACGTCGGCAAGGATGATGGTGAGGAGGGCGGTGTTCGGCGATCCGTACCAGTTGACGTTCTGGTCGATCAGCCCGAGATGCAGGAGAATGAAATTAATGATGCCGTGCTGGCCGTCGAACAGCCATCCGAACATCTTCGAGGTGACCACGGTCGGCATTGCCCAAGGCACGAGCATGGCCGCCCGGATAATCCCCCGTCCCCCGAAGGTCTCACAGAGAATGAGGGCCATGCCGAGGCCGATCAGCGTCTCCAGCACGGTGGATGCGACGGTAAACCACATCGTGTGGCGCCAGGCATTCCAGAACGCCGGATCGTTGTAAAGTTGCACGTAGTTGGCAAAGCCGACGAAATCATTGTCCTGGGTAATCAGCGAGCGGTTCGTCAGCGACAGATAGAGGCCGTTGACGATCGGATAGAAGGACACAGATGCAAGCGACAGGAAAGCCGGCAACAGCAGGAGCCATGGCCAGAGGGCGCGTGGCAGCGCCCTCCTTGCTTTGCGAGACTGCCCCGTTGCCGGGACTGTGGTGGAAACCGCCATGTCAGGCGACGATCTTGTTGATTTGCGCAGCGGCAGCTTCGAGCTCGGTCTTCACGTCGCCGCTGACCAGGGCCTTGGAGATGCTCGACTGCAGCGCCAGCGTGACCTTGGCATATTGTGGCGTGATCGGCCGTGGTGTGGCGCCGGTGAAGACGCTTTGCAGGCTCGCCATGAAGGGCTGCTCGGCCTTGAGCTTGGCATCCTCGAAGATCGCCGGACGCGAAGGCGCCAGACCGAAATTCAGTGCCAGCCGTGTCTGGGTTGCCGGCGACGACATCCAGGTCAGGAACTCGATCGCGGCTTCGCGCTTCTTGGAGTTGGCGTTGACACCCAGCTGGTAGCCGCCGAGGCAGGCCGCGCTCTTGCCGCCGGCAAAATGCGGCAGGGGCGCAACCGCCACCTTGTCGACAACCTGCGAGGCCTTCGGATCCTGGGCAATCGGATAGACATAGGACCAGTTGCGCATGAACATCGCTTCGCCGGACGTGAAGGGCTGGCGCGACGGCTCTTCATCCCAGGAAAGCACATTTTGCGGGCTGATCTTGGTCTTGTTGATGGTGTCGTGGAGAAACTGGATGGCCTCGATCGCCGCCTTGTCTCCGACCACGGAGGATTTCCCGTCCGGCGCCAGTATGGAGCCACCATTCGAGGTGATGATCTCGACGGCATCGCAGATCAGCACTTCGGCCTGCTTGCCCTGCCAGAGGTAGCCGAACTTGGCATCGCCGGCCTTTTGGGCGGCGGCCGCCATCGTTGCCATCTCGTCCCAGGTTTCCGGAACCTTGCCGCCGTGCTTTTCGACGAGGTCCTTGCGATAATAGAACATGCCAGAATCGACGAACCATGGCAGCGCCGTCAGCTTCTCATTATAAGTGCAGGCAGCCACCGTGCCGGGGAAATAGTCGGTGCGCTTTTCCTTGGGGAAATACTCGTCGAGGGGCAGCGCCCAGCCTGCGGCGGCAAAACCTGCGATCCAGACGACGTCCTGCGTGAAAACGTCGGGCGTCCCGTTGCGGCGGGCCAGTTGCTGGATCAGCCCCTGATAGACTTCGGTCGACGAACTCGGTGGCGGCAGTTCTATGAACTTCACCATGATGCGGTCCTGCGACTCGTTGAACGCCTTGACGAGATCGCCGAGGCCTTCCTTGCCGAAGAAGCTGGCGGACGCAAAGCTAATCTCTGTCCTGTCGGCCGCCCGCGCCGAGCGCATGCCAAAGCTAGACGTTACACCCAGAGCAGCAGCGCCGACGGCAGCACCCGCCGCACCCAGCAGAAGCCGGCGACGATCGATCATCACCGAATTGAAAGTCGAAGCGGAGCCCAACGGCTCCTTTTTGAAATCAGACATGTTTCCCTCCCAGGAAGACCGGCGACCTCCAAAACTCCGCGCCAGTATTGCCGTATGATCGAGAAAAATTTGTCGCGCGTCAACAAATAAAATGCTTTAAATCCGTTTGCCAGCTGCTGGGTTGCGCATGAAAGCCGCTCGCAGCCGGTGGAAATCGTGGGAGGAGCTAGTTTTATGACGGACGGTAAAAAGACGAAAACAGGCCTTGGCGTAGTAGGCTGCGGCAATATTTCGATGACCTATTTGCGCAACGCCGCCCTGTTTGCCGGTGTCGAGTTGAAAGCCTGCGCGGATATCTCGCCCGATATGGCAGCCTTGCGGGCCGGCGAATATAATATCCGTGCGCTCACCGTCGACCAGCTGCTGGCCGACCCGGAAATCGATCTTGTCCTCAATCTCACGATCCCGGCAGTGCATTTCGATGTGACGATGTCAGCGCTTTCGGCCGGCAAGCACGTCTTCACCGAAAAGCCGCTGACCACATCGGCAGCGGACGGGCGCACTCTGGTGGCAGAGGCACGGCAACGTGGACTTCTGCTCGGATCGGCACCCGACACGTTTCTCGGTGCGGCCGGCCGGCGGGCGCGGCGCCTGATGGAGGAAGGAGCCATCGGCCGTCCCGTCAGCGGCACCGCCTTCATGATGGGCCGCGGCATGGAGCACTGGCATCCCAATCCGCAGTTCTACTACCAGCCAGGCGGCGGCCCCGTTTTCGACATGGGACCCTATTACCTGACAATGATGGTCAACCTGCTGGGCCCTGTGGTGCGCGTCATGGCGATGGCCACCAAGGGTCAGGAGGAGCGACTGATCACCGCTGAAGGCCCGTTCCAGAACACCACCTTCACCGTTGGCACGCCGACCAATGTCCTCTCGCTTCTGGAATTCAAATCCGGCGCGTCGGTGAATTTCGGTGCCTCCTGGGATGTCTTCCGCCACTCTAATCATCCGATCGAGTTGCACGGCACGGAAGGTTCGCTGCGCCTGCCGGATCCCGACACATTCGGCGGTACTGTGTCGCTGTCCGAGCGCGGCGCCGAGTGGCGGGATTTCGACAGCGACGGGGAGCTCTACGGCGCCAGAAACTGGCCATATGCCGCACCGGACCGGGCAAATTACCGGATGCTTGGCGTCGCCGACCTCGTCCGGGCGCTCGAGGAAGGCAGGGCGCCGCGAGCGTCCGGCGATCTCGCGTTGCATGTTCTCGACATTATGGAAGCCATCCTTGCATCCGGCGAGAGCCAGCAATCGATCACAATCGACGGCACTTTCCAGCAGCCGCCATTGCTCGGCGAGGATGAAGCGCGCAGCTTGCTCGCATGACAGGAGAGGGGACGATGACCGGAAGCATCGATGCCGGAGCCCAGCGGGTGCTCGATCTCGCAACGGCCGCAAGATCGAGGCCTTTCGAGGACGGCACGCCGGAACAGGCCCGTAAAGATTACAACGCGGGAGCGCCCGCATTAAAAGGCGATTTGCAGCCTGTCGCCTCTATTGAAAACCGCACGATCACGGGACCGAATGGCCCTATCGACATCCGGATATATCGCGGCCTCGGTGCACCGGAGAGCGGCGGGCGCGGGCTGCTGTATCTTCACGGCGGCGGATGGGTGATCGGCAGCCTCGAGTCCCACGACGAGATCTGCAGGTGGTTTGCCGATAGCGCGGCCTGCACGGTCGTCTGCCCCGACTACCGCCTGGCGCCGGAACACAAGTTCCCCGCCGGGCTTGAGGATTGCCTCGCGGCGCTGGCATTTATGACCGGAGAGGCCGATACGCTCGGCATCGACCGAGGAAAAATCGCCGTGGCCGGAGACAGCGCCGGCGGCAACCTTGCGGCGGTCGTGGCACTGATGTCCCGGGAGTCCGGCCAGCCGCCATTGATAGCGCAACTGCTGCTCTATCCGAACACGGACGCTGCCCCGACCGCAGACAGCTACCGGCGCTATGCAAAGGGCTTCGGCTTGTCGGCCTCGACCATGCGCTGGTTTCGCGATCACTATATTCGCACGCCGGACGATATCGGCGATTGGCGTGTCTCGCCGCTTAGGGCAGAGAGCCTATCGGGTGCCGCCACAGCATTTATAGCCATCGCCGGCAACGACATCCTCGCCGACGAAGGCGTCGCCTATGCAGAGCGTCTCAAGGAGGACGGCGTGCACGTGGTCCTGCGCCATTGGCCGACGCAGATCCACGGCTTCGCCTCCATGGGCAAGTACATCCCGGAAGCACGCGCGGCCATCGACGAGGCGGTGATTGCGTGGAACAGCTTCGGGACATCAACTCCATAGCAAGTGGACCGTGGGTCAGGCGGACTGGCGCATCACAAGGGTGCCGTCCGAGCGCATGGCATGGACGATAGCGCCCGTCGTCGTCTCTCCTTCGCCGAGAAGGGCGAGCAATGTGTCGACGCTGTTGGCCGTCATTGCCGCGAAATCCTGCGCCATTGTCGTCAGCGGCGGCGATGCATAGCGACTGAGGGGATGGTCGTCATGGGCGGCGATCCTCAGATGGGCGCCCTTTCGACGTCCGACCTTCTGGTTGTTGGCAAAGGCTGCCGCCATCACGCCAAAGGCCAGGCGGTCGTTGGCGCAGAGGATGGTCTTACTCGGCAGCGACTTCCTGCGCAGCATATCGTCCATCTGTTCATAGCCGATCCGCTCGAAATCCCAGGTATAGTCCGCGCTGGTCTTGATCACCTGCGGCTCGAACCCGGCCGCCTCAACGGTAGCAACGTAACTTGCCAGCCTTTCCGGCGAATTGTGATTGATATGCGGAATGTCGAGATAGGCCGGCGCATCACCGGACCGGCAGAGATAGTCGACGATCGTCGCGACGCTCTGGCTGTTGTTGTTGCCGACAAACGGCGTGCTGCCCTCGATGAAGGTGTCGAAATAGACCATCGCCAGGTTCTGGCCGAGTTTCTCGAAGACGCGCGGATCGGACTTGAATCCGAGTGGTGCCACCAGCGCCCCGGCCACCTTCAGCGACAGCATCGTTTTGACGGCCTCTGCCTCCAAATCCGGCAAACCATGCGATGAAATCACGATCGGCCAGTAGCCGCTGGTGCGCAGGCGAAGTTCCAGCCGGTTGACCATCTCGGCATAGAAGGGATCGCCAAGGGCCGGCACGAGAATGCCGATGTTGCGGGTGCGCTTGCGGTTGAGGTTGCGCGCATAGAGATTGGGCTGGTAGTCCGAAGACCGCAACGCCGCCTCGATCAGAGCACGGGTGGCTGGCTTCACGCTGGTCGGATCGTCGAAGAACTTGGACAGGGTCGGACGCGATATCCCGCTGGATTTCGCAAAATCCTCCATCGTCCGGTGCGTCAGCTTTTTCATCGATATGCGACGTTCCTGTCTGCCAGAATGTGCAGAGGTGGAATTATGCGTTGTTAATCAACGAAGTGCAACCGCTGACCGGAAATTCGCACAACCGTCCCAGCCCGCCGAAAAGATCGCCGGTGACAACTTTTAAAATGACGTACGGCTAAAGGCCTTCCGGCTGAAGCAACGTCGAACGATTTCGCTTGAGCGCGGCGCAAGTAAAACGGGAATACGACCGCAGGTTTCCAGTTATGCTTAACCGCAATTTTATAAACTCGTGGCACCTTGACCGACAATGAGACGGGGACGGGTCGGAAAATGAAGAATATGATGGACAAGATGATGTCGCGGGTGCGGATCCAGACAAAAGTTCTGGTACTCGTGACACCGTTTATTCTGTGTATCGGCGCGGTCGGACTGACGGGCTATTATGCCTCGCGGTTGCTGGAAGGCAGGATGGAGGTCTCGAACAGCGTCCTGCAGTCGCTCAGCGGCTTCAAGCATGTGTTCGCCAGCATGAGCACCTTCCTGATGCAGCCTTCGCAGCAAACGCATGACGGTGCTGCGGCGCAGGCTCGCGACCAGCTCGGCCTCCTGCAACAGACCACCGAAGGCTTGCGCGCGGGAACGGATGTCGCCCTGCTGGACCAGTCTCTTTCAGAATCGGCAGCGATTCCCGACAAGATCGAGGCAATCTGGCAGCTTCAGCTCAACCAGCAGAAGATTTGGGATGACATCGTCGCGAACTCGGCAGCCCTGCTCGATCTGCAAGGTCAGATCGGCAAACGCTCCTTCATGCTGATGGCAGCGGCAAAGAAGAAGGACAACACCAACAAGGCCGGCTTGAAGACTTCGGTCACGCTTGGAACCGCAGCCTCGATGATTGCCGACCTCGAAAAAGCCTATTCCGAAGCATCGCTTCCCGATGCCAAGATCGCGGTGTTGAAGAAGCTCGGGCCGGACCTGGTCACTGCAGTCTCGCTGCTTGCCGACGCGCTGCCGGATGACCAGAAGAGTGTTGCAAGCGACATCCAGGCATCTGTCGCTGTTCTCGATCAGCAAGGCAAGGCCACGAGCCCGGACGCAGCAGCAGCGCTCGCCGACCAGGCACTCCTCGCCCTCCAGGCGCCGACCGCGAAACTGAAGACGACCAGTGACGCACTGATGCGCCGTTCGGTGCTTGATCTTGCCACATCCGACAAGGAAATCTCCATGGCCGAAGCCGTCGGCAACAAGCTGCGCGGCATCGTCAACATCAACAATGAAATCCGCGTCGTCTTCGCCGAGCTCGTTTCCAAGCCCGACGAAGAGAGCGTCAAGAAGGTCCAGCAGTCGCTCTACATGTACGCCAACGAGGTTGCAGCCCTTGCCGCACTGGTGAGCGACGATCCGGTCCTTTCCGTGCTGCCGACCAAGGTCAAGCCGGTGCTCGACACGCTTGCCTCCAAGGCTGCCGACATCGCTGCCAACTCCCAGGAAAAGCAGGCGCAATTCGCAGCCGCTGCAAAGCTGATCGACAGTACCTGGAACCTGCTGACGCAGTTTGCGGAAAGCCAGAAGGCAAATGCCGGTGTCGAACGCCAGCAGGCCAACACGATCTCCATCGGCGCCATGAGCATCGGCGTCCTCGTCGCCATGCTGGCAGGCGCAGCCCTGGTGATGACGCTGAAGGGACCGATTGCCCAGATCACCATAGCGATGCGCAAGCTCGCCGAAGGCAAGCTCGACACCGCCATTGCCGGCGAGGGTCGGCCTGACGAGATCGGTGACATGGCGCGCGCGCTGATGGTCTTCAAGGACAATGCGACATCCCGCCTTGTCATGGAAAAGGAGGCGCAGAGCGCGCGAGAGCTCTCCGAGGCAGAGCGCGTCAGAAACGACCGCGAGCGCCGCGAGGCGCGCGTCCAGGTCGACGGAGCAATCGAGGCTCTCGGACTGGCCCTGAAGAGGCTCTCCAAGGGCGAACTCGATTTTGCGATCGAAGTGCCGTTTGCCCCCCACCTTGACGGGCTTCGCGACGATTTCAACCAGTCCATCGAAGGCCTCAGGGCAACGCTGGTCGATATCCGCGGCACAGCCGAGATGATCTATGACAATGGTCGGCAGATGGGCGAAGCCGTCAACGATCTGGCAATGCGCACCGAAAAGCAGGCCGCATCGCTGGAGGAGGCCGCCGCCGCAGTCGAACAGATCGCAGCCACCGTCGACACCTCTTCGGATCGCTCCGGCCTTGCGCTGAAACTGGTGCAGAACACCAAGCAGCGCGCGGAAAACTCGGCCATGGTCGTGCAGAATGCCGTCTCGGCTATGGCACGGATCAAGGAATCCTCTGACAGGATCTCGAACATCGTCACTGTCATCGACGGCATCGCGTTCCAGACAAACCTGCTGGCCCTCAATGCCGGCGTCGAGGCCGCAAGGGCAGGCGAGGCCGGCAAGGGATTTGCCGTCGTCGCCCAGGAAGTCCGCGAACTCGCGCAACGCTCGGCGAAGGCCGCCAAGGAGATCGCCCAGCTTATCAATACCTCGGTCAACGAAGTCGCCATCGGCTCGCAATATGTCGAGGAAACCGGCGGCGCCCTTATCGGAATCTCGGGCGAAATCGTCGATATCTTCGGTCACGTCGAGCGGATCGCCTCTTCCGCCCAGGAGCAGGCGCAGTCCCTGCGGTCGGTCACCTCGTCCGTCAACGAAATCGACCGCATGACCCAGCAGAATGCCGCCATGGTCGAGGAAACGAGCGCCGCGACACGCCAACTCTCCGACGAAACCCACGCCTTGACCGAACTCATCGGCCGCTTCAGCCTGGAAAAGAACGCCAGCTTCACCAAACCCGCCAGTCGCGCCGCCTGACGAGCACACGATGATGGACTGTTGCGCAGCCCATCATCGCCTGAGTGAGTTTAAGCTATTCAGATTCGATGACTGATCTGAAGCCAGGCTGGCGTCAGGAGGAGTAGAAGATCTTCCAAAATCTAAACTATTGTAATTGTGAGTTCACGGTGAACCGCGACTTGCGGACGTCCCAAGCTATCCCGCTCGCCTGATCTGGGCGAGAACTTTCTGGCGAAAGACTTCTGCGGGGGTTTTGTAGCCGAGGCATTTACGCGGCGTTGAGTTTAGCCTGTTGCAGATTTCCACCAGATCGCCCTCGGTGATTGACAGCGGATTGACCTCTCTCGACAACCATTTGCGGGCCCGGCGATTGGTGTTTTCGACAGTGCCTTTTTGCCAGGGCGATTGCGGATCGCAAAACCAGGTCTGCGTTCCGATCCCTGCCTGCAAATACGGCCAATCGGTAAACTCTGTGCCGCGGTCGAAGGTAATCGAGCGGCGGGCGAGATGGGGTAGGGATTGCAGCACGCCAATCAGCTTGTCCATGATCGGCTTCGACTGACGGTCATTGTTGCGCAAGAGGACGGCAAACCGACTGACGCGTTCGACCAGTGACGTCACGTTGGCTTTGCCGAACTTCTGTCGAAACTGGATGAGATCGCACTCCCAATGGCCGAATTGCTTGCGTTCTGCCACCGCTTCCGGACGGTTGAGAATGTTGACCTCCGGGCCGAAGCGACGGCCATGGCAGCGCCTGGCGTGTCTCGGGCGGCGTCTGGCCCGATGCTCAGGCAGATGTCGCCAAAGCTTGATCGCCTGGCCGTCGGATGAATATGCGAATTTGTAGATCGTCTCATGGCTGACGCAGTTTTTCTGCCCTTCGACCTGTAGCCGGCCGGCAACCTGCTGCGGCGACCATCCATGCATGATCTGTTCGATGACTGCCTGGCGCAGCTCGGAGAAGCGGGCAAGCTTGCGCAGCTTTGCACGCCGGTCGCGCGCCATCTCATGGGCCGTGACGCAGTAGTAGCCGTTGAGGTCTTCCATAGCGGAATCTTCAAAAGCATTGCGTCGCAGTTCCCGGAAAATGGTCGACCGATGGCGACCGAGTTTCTCGGCGATCACTGTGGCGCTGATGCCTGCAGTCTTACAGCGCGCGATCTTGCGCCGCTCATCCAGGTCGATCTGCGAATAGGTGCGTTCCATGTCTCATTCCTCGCAAGCGATAAGCCATTGTTATCTATTGCAAGTCGCACTTCATCCTTGAACCCACCCCCGCTACAGCCCGTGTCAAAGCTGGTTAGAGACGCGACGGTGTCAGCCATTTAGAAATGCGACACTGGCTCTGCGGGTCAGCCCCCGATCCGCCCGGCTGGTCCGGGTTGCAAGGGCGGAGCGGGGGCGGTGGAGAACACCGTTTCGGCTTTAGCTTTGAGACGATGTGCGCTTCTGTTCATTCGGCAGCCTCCATCCGCGCCAGCGCCTTCTGCCGCTTTGCAATCACCGCCGGGTCGTTCATGTAATCTGTCCTCGGCTTGCGACCGCGCTTCTGATAGCCATTGCCCTGGCTGCCGTCGCGAATGCCGAACATGTGATCCGTCTGGCCGGTGCGGCGGGGACCGCTCTTGCTACGGTGCAGTTCGCGCCCGGCCTGCATCTCGGCGACAACAGACAGCATGTCGTCCAGACGCTTGTTCTCAACGACGTCCGGCCGATGGACCGACCGCAGCTTGTCGAACGTTCTGTAGGGCAGGGCAAAGCTCTCGTGCATGATCTCGAGGCGACCGTCGGGATAATCGCAGACAACAACCTTCTTTCCCGAAAGTGGCCTGGAGAGGTCAGTCGGATCGAGAATGAACAACACCTTGTCGTAGCGCAGCGTCAAAGCTTGCGACAACGTGCGGACTTCCTTCCGGCACATAGCGCCATCAAGGTTCTCATGATCGGCCAGCGACCGGTGCATGTCCTTCGGATTGCGTGGTGACTTGCCGAAACGACCATTGAAGTCGGCGATAAATTCCGGCGCATAGGCATTGGCCGCCGCGATCGTATCGATGCCGTGTAGCCGTAACTCCTTCACCAGCCGATCCTGCAGCGTCTGGTTGGCGCGTTCAACCCGGCCCTTGGCTTGCGGGGTGTTGGCGCAGATGATGTCGATGTTCAGCTCATAAAGCGCGCGTCCAAACTGCGTCAGGCCGCTCGTCCGGTCTTTCTCCGACGCATGGGTCGCCCGAAAGACACCATGCTTGTCGCTGTAGAAAGCCAGCGGTTTGCCCCATTGCTGCAGATAGGCCTTCGTCGCATGCAGGTAGTCGAATGTGTTCTCCGATCCGGCAAAGCGCAGATGCAACAGTTTGCCGGTGGCGTCATCAATGTAGACGAGCAGGGCGCATTTGGGGCCGCGGCTTTCGAACCACCAGTGATGCGAGCCGTCAATCTGGACGAGTTCACCAAAACAGTCGCGCCGGCCGCGCGGTTGGAACACGCGCTTCTTGCGGGCTCGGCGCGAGGTCCAGATACCAGCCTCGGTCATCCATTGGCGCAGCGTCTCCTTGGCCACCGAGATCTGATGAAGCTCGATCAGCTTCTCACGCGCCAGCGTCGGACCGAAATCCAGATAGCGTTCCCGGATCAGATCCAGCGCCGCATTGCGAAAATCTTCGCTGTGGCGGCGATTGCTGGGTCGTGATCGCTTCTTCGACACGAGGCCGGCCGAACCGGCACTGTCATAAGCCTGCAGCAGCCTGTGGACCTGGCTGCGACAGAGATCAAGCAGTTCGGCCGCCTGAACGACACTCAAGCGATGATCCCGGATCTTCTGGATGACTTCGAGGCGATGCAATTCTTTCTGTGACATGGTGATCAAACAGGACATGACGACTCCGTTCGCTCCTGGTCTCCACCAGGCTGGACGTCGTCATCCTTGCTCCCAACGTTGATGTTGACCAGTGCATCGAAAGGCGAGACTGTCGCATCTCTAACTGGCCCAACTGTCGCATTACTAAATAGCCGCTACAGCCCGAAAATGCGTAATCATTATTATGGAACATAGTGGCTTTGCATTGCCGTAACCGAGATATGGATGCCATCTTTGTCACTAGGGCCTGTAAGAACGGCTTGCAACGGGCTGCTTCGACACAATCTTTATCTCTACGACGTTCAGTCAGAGCTTGACCGGCTTGTAAAGCGAGAGATCGACGCCTCCTTCGCGCGGCCCGGAACGCCATATGATCGATCGGTCAACCTCGCGGCCCTCGACATAGGCTACTCCACCCGGGTTGCCGACTGCTTCCCGCAAGAATTCGAACAGGAAGACGAAGTTGGATGGGAAGGCCACCTCCTCTTTGAGGATGACGGGCGACTCTCCGAGAATAGTTGCGATATGCCTTACAACGTCAATAGGACTGCCCTCGAACACCGGCTTGTCGTCGAATTTCAAAAGCCGGGTGCTCCTGTCCGCCAGTATTTCCACCAAATGATCGGATTGATAGGTGAGAACAAGCCTGTCCTTGTCACCACGCACTTCCGTTTCGGCCGCGGAACTCGGCCCGCTCTCCTGATAGGCCCCGAGAATTTCCTGCTTCTCCTCCTCGGTCAGCCCTTCCCCGAGTTCGGCCAGGGTGTCGTGCAGGATGTCGTCCGGAATCCGGTCGGCGGCCCCACCCTTGGATGCTCCGTAGATCGATGTGAAGCGATCGACCTGCGATCTCGACATTCCAAACCTCAATTCACCGAGGCCAAACCTCGGCTCCAAGCGCCAATTCCGGTTCTCATCCATAGCCCCACTCCCCTTGCTGGATTGCGCCATTTTTCTTCAGGCAAGTTGCATAGGCCGTGGCCTGGGCTATCGTTCCGTCGTATTTAGCGGGATCCATCCTTTGGATCGTCAGCGATCCCACACAAGCGCCAACGAAAGCGAACTCCACTGAAATCGTGGTTGCGAACCATGACCCTGACACCCATCCTCCCACAGGGATGCCTATCGCTAACATACATACTAGCAGGATCAATTTTATCTGGCGTGGTGATACGCTCTTCGACCCCCAATGTAGGCCATGGCGGCTGTAGTTTCCCCGGCCGCCAGAACGCCTGTCGCTTCCATCTTAGTCTCTTCGAAACAGCTTTGAGAGCAATCGCCGCGTGAGGGCGTGCGCGAGCAAGATGGAGGAGAATTCGCCTAAAGAGAATGTGCCGAGACACCGCCTACAATGTTCGTCTATCAATTTGCCATTGTGAAAGTGATCAAGCAAAACATTTCTCATTTTCGCCATCTGCTCGCACCGATGCCCACTCCGCAGTGAATCAAAAGCTTGGATGATGGAAAGGTTGCAAGCATCCGGGCAGTCACTCGGGCGAGACGCACGCGAGCGATGTTGATCTGAGCGAATATGAAAGGATGTGGGTTCGGGGTGCCGCTGATGAGGCGAGTCTTCTGCCTGGTGACGGCGCTTCCGTTCCTATGGCAGCGGTCTCAGGAGGCTAGAAGCGGCAGGTCAGCGATGCGAATAAGGACATTGGTGAGCCAAGCCTTTGGAGCCGTGCAGGAAGTTTATAGACAAGTGGTCGATGGTCAGATCGCATAAGGTGCCTCAGCATGTGAATCATCCGCCGAAGTTCAGCTACCCACCCCAAATTTGCTTCAATTACCGTGAACTTGCGGGTTGAAGTAAACTGCAAGTGCGCCCGTGGATTGCCAAAGGACGCTTGCCATGAATTTGTGGGGAGAATTCATGTCTGTTTCGAACGCGGCTTTTTCAGTGCTTTTCCTGTCCCTTGCGGCATCGACAGCGTTTGCCGGGTCCAATGGCCCGATCAAGTTTGTCACCCTGTCATCCGGCGGCTTGGCAGAAATCGTCCGTTCTGCCACCGTCGGTCAGAATGCCGAGATCAACATCGACGTGCCGCTGGGCCAGGTTGATGATATCCTCAAGAGCATCGTCATTCGCGACGACAAAGGTAACGTCAAGAGCTTGTCACTGGCTGGCCCTACTCCGGTCGATGAGATCTTCAAAACGCTGCCGTTCAAGCTATCCGATCTGACGTCCCTGCCAGCACTGTTGAATTCGATCAAAGGCAGCCGCATCCAGGCCGGTGAGCAGCAGGGCGTTGTGCTCGGCGTGACTGAAATCCCGGGCAATGCCCAGACTCCACTGAGCTGGCAGCTCTCATTCCTGCGCGATGACGGCGCGATCTCGATGGTTCCTCTTCCGGGAACCCAGATCACGATTGTCGATCCCGCCATCAGGGACAAGCTCAAAAGCGCCGTGAGCGTCATCTCGAAGGCAAGCATCGATGGTGCTCGGACCATCAGCATCAAGTTGGACGGGCCCGAAGGTCGCGATGTCGACATTTCCTACGTGGTGCCCGCTCCGATCTGGAAAATGTCCTACAGGCTGGTCACCGGCCAGGATGGCACCGTTCGCTTGCAGGCTTGGGCCATCTTCGAAAATGCCTCGGGCGAAGACTGGCACCACGTCGGCATCACCCTGTCATCCGGCAGGCCGGTCACGTTGAGGCAGCGACTACATCAGCTGTTCTGGAAGCAGCGGCTTGAGGTAACCGTCGACACCACGTCCATCGCCGTGGGCGAGGTCATTGCGGCGAAACCATTGCCCCGAAGAACTATGCCAGCGATGGCCATGGCAGCCCCGCCACCAGCGCCGATGATGGAAAAGAGCAGCGACGCTTCAATGGCGGGACCGGCCGACCCGGTCTTGGCGGAGGAGGGCTCTGTTACCTCGACCTTCGCACTTTCTGGAACCTACGACGTCAAGAACGGCGACACGCTGTCCGTACCGATCCTGGACCAGGGCGTGAAGGCCGAGATGGTGTCGCTGTTCCGTCCTGAAGCGGGGAGCGAGCACCCGACGGCCGCCGCGATGATCGACAATGACAGCCGCGTCAGCCTGCCACCGGGGATCATCACCGTCTATGACGTCAAGCAGGGGTACGTCGGTGACGCCCAGACCATAGGACTGCCGACCGGGCAGAAGCAGGCGGTCAGCTTCGCGCTCGACCAGAAGGTTTCCATCACCTCGGAACCCCGGTCAGGAAGTACAATCACGCAGATCAAGGTTGTCGATGGCATGATCAGCACGACTTCGATCACACGCGAGGACACGGTCTACAGCATCGTGGGTGCCAGTGACGCACCAAGAACCGTGTTGATCGAGGAGATGAAGCGACCGGGCTGGACCTTCAAGGCGGACGACATGATAGATGGCACGCCGACCAAGGACCGCATCAAGACAGTTGTGAAGGCCGGAGAGACCAAGGTCGTGACGTCCACGCTGTCAATCGTCAACCAGGAGAGCTTTGCCTTGGCGGATGCTGGATCGAATGAATTGATCCAGTGGCAGGACTCAGCCACTGATCCGGCAATGCGGGCAAAACTCGCTGACCTGGTGAAGGCGAAGACTGTTCAGGATGCGGCGAGGCAGACGCTTGAGGACCTGGACCAGCAGTTTGCGCGTGGTGAGGCGGATCAGCAGCGGGCCAGGTCCAATCTACAATCGGTTGGCAGCGGCGACACCAAGACAAGGTTCGAGAAGCTGCTGAACGGTGCGGAGGACAAGTTGGAGAAGATCGAGCTGGCTCGGGCCGAACAACGAAAAATCATCGAAACCGCAAACGCGAAGGTTGCGGCCATTGTCAGATCATTTTGAAAATGCACGGGGTACATCCGTTCGGGTCCATTTAAGCGAGAAAATAGGAACCATCTTTTGAATAGCTTGCGGCTCGGTGGCCAGATCAGCTTTGGGCGCGAGATCTAACCGCGATCTGCTCAGCAAGCTGTTCCACAATGTCAACAGGCGTTGCATTTCGGAACGCACTGGCGGCATCAGATGCCCGCCTGATCCCTGCCGACGTCAGAAATAGCGCTCGGTCTTTACAACTCATACCACCCCGCGCACAACGGTTGGTGTCACATGCACCTGGACCTCAGCCTGCGCAAAACCTGCTTTATCGAAATCATCATTTTCCACGATCAAGTAATCGATCATTGATGCGTCTGCGACCTTGAACGGCGCCACTGTACCGAGTTTTTCCGCAGTGGCGGCGACAAGCAACATACTGCTCTGTCCGACCATGGTTCGCTTGAGCTCGGCCTCCCCGGCATCCAGTGCCGTGATGCCGACGGTGCTGTCGACGCCACACGCGCCGACAATAAACAGATCGGCAAACACCTGGCTGGCTTCCCGCACCGCTTGTGGTCCGAGGCAAGCGCCCTTGCCCTGATCATATATGCCGCCCAAGACGATGATGGTATAGTTCGGTCGCTCGGACAGCGCCGTGGCGATCACGGGAGCGTTGGTGACAATAGTCAGCCTCTGGCTTAGGGACAGAGCGCTGGCGATAGCCAGATTTGTTGATCCTGCGTCGATGAAAATCGTCTGGCCATCTTCGACCAGCGCCGCTGCAGCCAGCGCCAGCCTAGATTTTCGATCCTGTTGTATGGCTCTCCGGTTAGCCAGGGTGCCGAGATCGGGTGCGGGCAGCAAAGCCCCACCATAGACCCGCCGGCAAAATCCGAGCTTGGCTAGCTCTCTCAAATCCCTGCGCACCGTGTCCTCGGAAACTTCAAACTGCATTGCAAGTTCGCTGGCCAAGACTTTTCCGCTGGCGGTTAGTTGCTCTCGAATGCGGTCAAGCCTTTCCTCCGTTAGCATCCAGCAACTCCCCTCAATTGATGTTGATACACGTTCTTGCACATTCTTGCGCGTTCTGACAAGAGTGCGCAGCGCTCCGCCCCCATTTCCATGTCCGATCCCGCGCTGATTATCTCGAGGTACCTCAAATGTCCCATTCCCAAATCATGAACGAGCGTCCCCTGGCTGGAGCACGGGAGCAGTGGGCTACCCGTGCCGGCTTCCTCATTGCGGGTTCGGCCATGGCGGCTTGGGCGCCCTTGGTCCCGCTTGCCAAGCTACGCGTTGGAGCTGATGACGGTGCTCTTGGCATGGTACTGCTCTGCCTCGGGCTTGGCTCCATTGTCTCGATGCCGTTGGTCGGGATCCTTGCAAGTCGCTTCGGTTGCAGGGCCGTCATCGTGACGAGCACGCTTGTGCTCGCCCTCGTGCTGCCATTGCTAGCTGTTGTCGACACCATCGGCGGCTTGGCGATCTCACTGGCGTTGTTTGGGGCGAGTGTGGGTGCCGTGGACGTCGCTATCAATATCCAAGCCGTCATGGTCGAAAAAGACAGTAAACGTAACATGATGTCTGGCTTTCACGGCTTGTTCAGCGTGGGCGGCATCTTGGGCGCCGGTGGTATGAGCCTTCTGCTCGGAGCGGGCGTTGCACCATCGATAGCGACCTTGATGTTCAGCGCGCTGTTAGTCGTCCTGCTTGTCCTATCGTTTTCAGGTCTCTTGCCTTATGGCAATCGCGAAGTCGGACACACTCCGCTATTCACCCTGCCACGCGGTATTGTAGCCTTCATTGGCTTGTTGTGCTTTCTGGCCTTTCTTGCCGAGGGCGCGATCCTGGACTGGAGCGCAATCTTCCTCATCGGCGCTCATCTGGTCGATCCGGCTCATGCCGGGTTTGGTTATACGATGTTCGCCCTTGCAATGACGGCAGGTCGCCTATCAGGCGACTGGATCGTCAAAGCGCTTGGCGGCATGAAGGTTGTGGTCGGCGGTGGCCTGATCTCCGCCTTGGGCTTCCTGCTTGCGGTCATCGCTCCCAATCAACCGCTGGCCTTTGCCGGCTTTTTGCTGGTGGGGCTGGGAGCTTCCAATATTGTGCCGGTGCTGTTTACAGCTGCGGGGCGGCAAGCCCTCATGCCGCCGAGCCACGCGATCGCGGCGATCACAACGATCGGTTATTCCGGAATGCTTGTGGGGCCCGCCGCCATCGGGTTCGTTGCACAGCATTGGAGTTTGAACGCAGCATTCGTCCTGGTTGCTGCTGGGATGGCGTTCGTTGCGCTCAGCTGGCCTCTGAGCACGCGGCGGTAAAAGCCTTTTCGAGCAATTCGACCGATCAAAACGTTGACCGAATTGCTCGATCCGATGCTCGAAGAAGTTCTGTACGTTAACGCATGGGAGACGAAGGCCGTTAGGCGGGCGGCAGACCAGACAGGTCCCTAAAATAGTTTATGCCCTCCAATACGAAGCATGCCCAGCACGCGTATGTGCCAATCAAACTGGGCTTGGTCGTATGCTGGCTTGCCTCCATGTCAGCGAGCGATGAGCACTCGCTATTTCACTTCAGTTGAACGACGCAATGGGGATCCGCCTTTGTCTTCAAGACAAAGGCGAATGGATGCATAGCGAGATAGGTCGCTAGTCAAGGCGGTCAGCGGAAAAGGCAATATCCCTTTGGCTTTCAAGGGCACCAAGTCTCTGGCCAAGCGCTTTGGAAATGGACTCGTAGGCCGTGCTTCCCAGCGCAAGCCGCAGTGCCGGCTTGTCCATGTCAGCGGCGGCGATGATCGCTGCTACGGTGCGTTTCGCGTCGCCCTTCAGTAAGAAGTTGCCGCTGGCGATGGCCCGCCTGATGTCACCGGCAGGTGTGGCATCATAGACGCCCATGGGCTCAGCTTGGTCGAGGCCAGCGCCGAAGTTGGTGACCGTCGGGCCCGGCTCGGCAATGATGAAATCGATCCCGAAGGGTGCGACTTCCTGAGCCACGGATTCGACAAAGCCTTCGATCCCCCATTTTGTCGCATGGTAGAGACTGAAATTCGAATAGGCGATTTGGCCGCCTTCCGACGAAACCTGAACGATACGCCCGCCACCCTGCTGTCGGAGCCTTGGCAGCGCCGCGCGTATGAGATGGATCGAGCCTACGAGATTGGTAGCGATCTGCCTGTCGATCTGCGCATCCGTAAGTTCTTCGGCAGCTCCAAACAGGCCATAGCCGGCATTGCTGACGACAACGTCGATGCGCCCCGCACGATCAAAGGCATCTGTGATCGCAGATCGAATGCTTGGCGGATTCGTCAGGTCCAGATTGGTCACGGTGAGTCGCTCGCCATAGAGCTCCTTGAGCGGCGCGAGAGATCCCTCCCGCCGAACGGTCGCAACGGCGGCATCGCCACGTGCGAGAACCTGCTCGGTCATTTCGCGCCCAAGGCCGGATGATGCTCCGGTAATAAACCAGGTCTTTCTCATGAGTTTTTACTCCTGTTGATAACCCTTGCTATGTGGAGCGACCTCAATGGTGATATAAGACCGACAAAATCGGACAAGCTCGTGTGGAAAATTCACCAATGGAACGACCTACCCTGACTGACCTCGAAGCGTTTCGGATGGTAGCGATGCATCGCAGCTTCAAGAGGGCGGCCGATGAAATAGGCGTCTCTCGCTCATCGCTCAGCCACACCCTGATCAATCTGGAAGCCAAGCTGGGTGTCAGGCTGTTGAACCGGACGACGCGCAGCGTTTCGCCCACAGATGCTGGATTGCAGTTGCTCGATAGCCTGGCACCAGTGCTTCGCGATCTGGAGAAGGCGCTTGATGGAATTGCCGATGTTCGTGGTGCCCCGCGCGGCAATTTGCGGATCAATGCCAACAAGGGTGCCGCACAGTGGCTGCTGAGAAATGTGGTTCCGGCATTCATCGCTCGATATCCCGCCGTCACGCTTGACCTTGTTTCGGAAGGGCGTCTGGTTGATATTGTGGCTCAAGGTTTCGATGCAGGTGTCAGGCTGGCGGAGGCCGTGCCGCAGGACATGATCGCAGTCCCCCTGAACAAACACGCACGTTTCGTAGCGGTTGCCTCGCCGGCCTATCTTGCAGAACATGGAGCCCCGGCGACACCGGACGATCTGATGTCCCATACCTGCATTCGACAGCGATTGCCGAGTGGCGCGCGATACCGATGGGAATTCAGCCTAAATGGCGAAGAGCTTTCGATCGATCCTCCCGGCGCACTCACTCTGGACGACAATGCGCTGATGATCGATTGTGCCGCTAGAGGTCTGGGAATCGCCTTCGTCCCCAAATATTTGGCCCAGCAACAGCTTGACGCTCGCGATCTGGTGATCTTGCTGGCTGCCTGGAGCCCAAAAATCCCAGGGAACGTTCTTTACTATCCAGGCTACAGGCACGTTCCCTCGGCTCTGCGAGCGTTCATCGGCATTGTAAGGGAAGCGCAACGGGAGGTGAACAGATAGTTCGCTGTCCCGATCTGGTGTCGACGTGATGGCTCATGGGCGTTGCCAAGCGGCTGGTGACCACGTCAGGGCGCTTGGCTTTTTAGAGACACGACAACACCCCTCAGGATAGTGCCTTCGGTAGAAATCCTGCCCTGGAACGGAGGGCACGGCGCGCAAACTGTTTTCCCCAAGCTTCGCTATCGATGCTGGACGGCGAGCCGTGCGCCAAGGGCGAGATAAATCGAACCAATGATTTTACCTTGCCACTTGCCGATCTGTCGATGACCGCTAATCCATCCCGATACGCTGCCAGCCGCAACGGCCAAGATCGACGTATACAGAGCGCTCATAACAGCGAACGTTAAGCCGAGGATCGCAAACTGGGAAACAACTGCTCCGTGTTCGGATGTGATAAACTGAGGTAGAAATGCCAAAAAAAACAGGGCAGTTTTCGGGTTCAAGATCTCCGCAACGATAGCCTGGCGAAACGCTTGATAGGACGTGATCTTGCTAGCTCGGGTAAGTTCAAGGCTTGCCTGCTTTTCCAAGATCGAACGAATGCCTAGATAGACCAAATAGGCAACACCCGCATACTTCACGATCTCAAAGGCCAGTGCCGAGGTCATCAAGATCGCCGAGAGGCCCAAAGTTGCCATGAGGGTGTGAACGAGATCGCCAAAGGCTACACCCAAGCCTGTTGCGATGCCCACCCTTCTCCCGCCACTGACGGATCTAGCCAGCACGAGAAATACGGCCGGCCCGGGTATCAGGAATAGCCCGAAAACAACTGCGACGTAGGTCAGATAGGTTGACAATGTGATCATGATTTCGCTCCGCGAAAATTGGCCCTCAAGAGCAAGGTCATACGGCCAAATGTAATGCAAGCGGGACGTCGCTGCATCAGGTCAGTTTGGTCTCACTGGAGTCTGGAGAGTTATTTGAGGTCCCATGGGACGGTTCTGCGACTTCGGGCGGGCTTACGCGGCCCGTAACAGCCCGTCAGATACTGTTGTTGCATGGCCGCTTCCACAACCGCGCTGCAGTTTTACAGAGGAAGCGTGCAACATGGACCCATGGCTTGGATGACGGCAATGCCAGGGCGTCGCTCAGTTTGGATCCTAGCACTATCGCATCGCTGATCCCAGGTGCCTCTGTCTACGCCGTCAACTGCAGGAAAGGTCGGTGCGGACGCAACTCAGGGAAGCTTTCTTTTGGGGGTGCGAAGGTTGCTGACTACAATATTTTCGCGAAAAACCCGAAAGGCGGGACCAGCCCGCCTTTCGCATTGCCATATCAATCACTTCCGACAGTTAAGCCAGGAACTCGAGCAGATCCCTGTTAAGCCGCTCGGGTACCGTTGCGAACAGGCCGTGAGGCTCTCCGTCGTACTCAATTAGCGTCGCCCCGGTAATACCGGCTGCCGCAGCGCGGCCCGACGGATCGATGGGGACCGTCTTGTCGCCCGTCCCGTGAATGACCAACGTCGGCATCGTAAACGCTGGCAGATCGGCACGGAAATCCGTTCTCCCAAACGCGTCGATGCACTCGATCGTGGCTTTGGGGCTCGCCATGATGGCGAGTGTAAACGACCAATCGAGCACGCCTTCGCTGACCGGATTGGTCAGCAAGCCGACCCCGTAAAAGGTTTTTGCGAAGGCCTGCAGGAACGCGAAGCGGTCCTTGCGGATCTGCGCTTTCATATCCTCAAATACGCTTGCGTCCACGCCATCCGGATTGCTCTCGTCCTTCAGGAGATACGGGGCGACAGAAGAGACCAAGACAGTCTTTGCAACGCGTGATGCCCCGTGGCGGCTAAGATAGCGGGCGATCTCGCCGCCACCCATCGAGAACCCGACCAGCGCGACCTGCTGCAGGTCGAGTTCTTCCAGGACACTCGCCAAATCGTCGGCGAAGACATCGTAATTATAGCCGTCGGCGGGATGACCCGACTGGCCGAAACCACGCCGGTCATAGGTTATGACCCGGTATCCGGCTTCCAGAAGTGCCAGCGTTTGGTACTCAAACATGTCGCCTGTCAGCGGCCAGCCATGGATGAGAAGAACCGGACGCCCCTGGCCCATATCTTTGACATGCAATTGCGTGCCATCTTTTGCTTTGACGAATGCCATTTAGAACTCCTTCAATTGAAGCCGTTAAACCTTTGGGAGCTTCACATGTTCCGAGGCTCCAGCCGCTAACGCCAATTTGCGCACTTTCAATCAAGTCGTTGTCGGTAGAACTGGTGCTGAGCGCGGGCCGAGGGCGGCCAATAACGGTGATCCGAGAACAGAGGAAGGACGTGCGTTGTTGGCGGAGCGCTCGCCGATCCATAAAGTTAACAGCGTGACCAAGCCGATGTTGATTTTCCACGGTGCAAATGACGTGCGTTGTAAAGTAGCCCAGAGCGACACGATCGTAGAAGCTATGCAGGGAAAGCGATCCCGGTCTTGTTCTGGGAGCATCCCCTCCCCGGACCGAAGACCTTCCCGCCACGCATTCCCGCGCAAATGACTAACTCTTCACTGTGCACGAGGATCTACTTACGCGTTCGCCTGTAAGAGGGCACATCTCGATTGCGGCAGAAGTGGGCACGCGCAAGTTGAAAAGATCAGCTACAGGCCAATTACTGTGGCCCCAGCAGAACCGCCTCTCTACTTTGCATCCCTCTCATAAGCGGTCAAAATCGCGACGATGAGCCCCGGAAAGCGCTCTTCCACCTCGGAGCAACGCGAATGATTGCTCATTTCCACGCCATGTCGTTCGCACCGTATGAGGCCAGCTTCCCTCAAAACCTTGAAATGCTGCGACAGTGACGATTTTGGGATTACTCGCCCGCCCAGGTTTGAGACCGCAGCGCATGTGCCACAGAAGCCAGCGCCCGCGATTTGCGCGAAGATTGCCGCTCTCTCTGGATCTGAGAGAGCATACAAAATCGCCTCGGGCTTCACGTCTATAATCGCGGGATGAAAGAGTGGTCTCATATCATTTTATATAGGGGCACTTGAAATACAGATCAACAGTTCCGAAGTCCTGAACTACGGGAAAACAAACCAGTTCTGGCGGCACCCGTTTTCTAGGAGAAACCATAATGTCTAAACTCGCAGGAAAAGTAGCTGTCGTGACAGGCGCCTCCAAAGGCATCGGCGCCGCGATTGCCAAGGCCTTTGCCGCTGAGGGCGCTAAGGTCGTGGTGAATTATTCGTCAAGTCAAGCTGGAGCAGATGCAGTTGTGAAAGCGATCACTTCGGCAGGTGGCGACGCCATCGCGGTGCAAGGTGACGTTTCAAAGGCAGAGCAGGCAAAGGGATTGATCGACGCCGCAATTAGGGAATTCGGAAAGCTTGACGTGCTGGTCAACAATTCCGGCGTTTACGCGTTCGGCGCGATCGAAGATGTCACCGAGGAGAGCTATCGCCATATGTTCGATGTGAACGTTCTTGGCGTTTTGCTTACGACGAAAGAGGCTGTCAGACACTTCGCAAATGGCGGCAGCGTGATCAATATCTCGTCGGCGGTGACGAGCCTGGCTCCTCCAACCTCCTCGGTCTACACAGGGACAAAGGGCGCGGTCGATGCCATCACAAGCGTCCTCGCCAACGAATTGGGTGGCCGCAAGATCAGGGTGAATGCGATCCTACCCGGCATCGTGGAGACCGAAGGGACCCATACTGCCGGGTTCGTTGGTTCGGATTTCGAGCGGGACGCAGTTAGCAAGACTCCCCTTGGTCGCATTGGCCAGCCGAACGATATAGCGACCGTTGCGGTCTTTCTCGCCTCCGACGAATCCGGTTGGCTGACCGGCGAGCACCTGACCGCCAGCGGAGGCTTCCGCTAATCGGCGGAGCCAAGTAGTTAGTTAAACTCCGTTCAGGGCCACCGCATCCGCGTTGGCCCTGAACGGCGCAGATCTAACTGCATTTTGAATTCACGCTATCCGCGGACCTATTAAATTACTTTGCGAAATTTCCTCGGTTTTGATTCACTGGGATCGAACGGAGGGACAGCCTCGAGCGCCTTGCGTAGCGCTTGAGGATGGCGAAACCGGCCGGATCGTCTCAATCCAGCGGCTTGTAGGCAATGACGTCCATCTCGACCTTGACGTCGACCATCATCGGCGACTGGACAGTGGAGCGAGCCGGCGGGTGATCAATGAAGTGCTTCTGGAACACAGCATTGAAGCTGGAGAAGTCACGGGCATCGTCGAGCCAGACGTTGACCTTGACCACATGCTCGAGCGCGCAGTCGGCCAGCGCCAGCGCCGATTTCAGATTGGCGATCACCTGCTCCGTCTGGGCAACGATATTGCCGACGATAACCTCGCCATCAACGGTCGGCACCTGGCCCGAGACATAGACGTAGTCGCCGGCGCGAACGGCCTTGGCGAAGGGACGGCGCTGGCCGCCGGCCTGTGCGTCGGCAATATCGTAACGGATGAGTTTCTTGCTCGTCATGAAGGTGTCTTTCAGTTTGGTTTTGCACGTGCGGCCGCAGAGCCGCTGCGCTTTTCAGGTATGGTGTCAGGCCACTTCCTGGACGAAATGGCCGGGCGAAACTTCCCGATAAATACGCTTCGGTGCAACATAGTCGAAGGGACGGATCGGGCTTTTGATCTCTTCGGTCAGAGGCGGTGCGGTCTGGCCGCGACGCGCCGGATCGGGGATAGGCACCGCAGAGATCAGGCGGCGCGTATAGGCATGCTGCGGGTTGTCAAATATGGCCGCACGCGGGCCGATTTCGACGATTTCACCGAGGAACATCACCGCGACACGGTGGCTCATCCGCTCCACCACCGCCATATCGTGACTGATGAAGAGATAAGCAAGGCCACGCTTCTCCTGCAGGTCGAGCAGCAGGTTGGAGACCTGCGCCTTCACTGAAACGTCGAGTGCGGAGACAGCTTCGTCGGCAACGATGAATTTCGGATCGAGCGCCAGGGCCCGGGCAATAGAGATCCGCTGCCGCTGGCCGCCGGAAAATTCATGCGGGTGCCTGTCCGCCATCGCGGCCGACAGTCCCACCTGCTCCAGCAGTTCTTCGACCCGCGCTTTCGCATCCCGCCGGCCCATCAGGCCATGGGCGAGGATCGGTTCGGCAATTGCCGATCCGACGGTGAGGCGCGGATTGAGCGAGGCAAAAGGGTCCTGAAAGATCATCTGCGAGGTACGACGCATGGTTCGCAGTTCGCGTGTGCCGGCTTTCGTCACATCCTGGCCGTCGATGACGATCGAGCCGGCCGACGGATTGATAAGGCGGATGATGGCGCGGCCGGTCGTCGACTTGCCGCAGCCGGATTCGCCGACGAGCGATAGCGTTTCGCCAGGACGAAGATCGAAGGACACGTCTTCGACCGCGTGAACGCGACCGGTCGGCAGGTCGAAGCGGACGGAGAGACGATCGACCTTGAGGATCGGCGCGACGCTCGTAGCGACGGCAGACATCTGCCGGCCATCTACGGCTACGCCGGTCGTTGCATCCACCTCCGGAAACCGCTTTGGTGCCACTGCGGCACCCATGGTGCCGAGACGCGGGATCGAGGCGAGCAGCGATTTGGTGTAGATCGCCTTTGGCGCGGCAAAGATCTGCACTGTCGAACCGGTCTCGATCATGTCGCCTCGGAACATCACAACGGTCCGGTCGGCAATTTCCGCCACGACGCCCATGTCATGGGTGATGAACAGCACGCCCATGTTTTCCTCCTGCTGCAAGTCGCGCAGCAGATGGAGGATTTCGGCCTGGATCGTCACGTCGAGCGCGGTGGTCGGTTCGTCGGCGATCAAGAGCTTCGGTCGACAGGCAAGGGCCATGGCGATCATCACCCGCTGGCGCATGCCGCCGGAGAACTTGTGAGGATATTCGTGAAGGCGTGCCTTTGCTGCCGGGATCCGTACGCGTTCCATCAGCCGCACGGTCTCGGCTTCGGCCTCTGCCCACGACAGGCCGCGATGCAGGATAAGCGCTTCTGCAATCTGGTTGCCGATGGTGAAGACCGGGTTGAGCGACGTCATCGGCTCCTGGAAGATCATGCCGATGGATCCGCCACGCACCTTGCGCATCTCGGCTTCGCTTGCAGCCAGAAGGTCCGCTCCATCGAGCAGGATACGGCCTTCTGTGCGCGACCGGCCGGGCGGTAGCAGCCGCATCGTCGACAGCGCGGTGACGCTCTTGCCCGAGCCGCTTTCCCCGACGATCGCGACCGTCTCGCCGGCATCGACATGCAGGCTGATATTGCGGATGACGGCCTTCCAGCCTTCCGCCGTCTTGAACGAGGTGGTCAGGTTATCGATGACGAGAACCGGCCTGTTTGTGGGGGCTGCGGTCATGATCAGCTTTCTTTGGCGAGACGCGGATCGACGAGATCGCGCAGGCCGTCGCCGAGCAATTGCAGGGAGAGAACGGAGAAGACGATGGCGAGGCCCGGAAAAACCATCAGCCACGGGGCGTTGTTCATATATTCGCGCCCCGACGCCAGCATCGTGCCCCAGGTCGGCATGTCGGTGGAAACGCCGACGCCGAGGAAGGATAGGCTTGCCTCGGCCAGCATGGCGGAGGCAAAGACGAAGGTCGACTGCACCAGGATGGGCGAGGCCAGATTGAGCAGCACGTGGCGGACAAGGATTTGCCAAGTCGGCAGCCCCATGGCGACGGCAGCCTCGATATAGGGCAATTCGCGAACAACCAGCGTGGAGCCGCGGATGATGCGAGCAAGGCGTGGCGCATAGGTGATGCCGAGCGCCAGGATGACCGTGGTGAGCGATGGCCCGAGCGCTGCGACGAGCGCGATTGCCAGCAGGATATCCGGGAAGGACATCATCGCATCCAGAAGTCGCGAAATCGGCGCATCGAGCCCGCGGAAGAAACCGGCGGTAACGCCGAGGAGTACCCCGAGCACGGTCGAGATGGCGACGACGCCGAGGCTGACCAGCAGTGAAATGCGACCCGCAAAGATGGCGCGGGAAAAGATGTCGCGGCCGAATTCGTCGGTGCCGAAGAAATGCATCATCGACGGCGGCTTCAGCTTGTTGACGATCGACAGCTTGTTCGGCGCATAGGGCGCGATCCAAGGGGCGAGCAGTGCTGCTAGGACCACGACCACAAGGATGATCGCGCCGAAAAGCATGGCGCGGTTGCCGAGCAGGCGGCGCAGGCCGGCGGACAGGGGCATGGAGACGGACGCCATGGTGTTCATAGGCGCACCCGGGGATCAACGAGAATATAGAGCATGTCGACGATGAAGTTGATGATGACGTAAATGGCGGCGACCGTGAGCAGCGCGCCCTGAATGACTGGATAGTCGCGACGCAGGACAGCCGAGACGACGAGATTGCCGACGCCGGGCAGGCCGAAGACGGTTTCCGTGACGACGGCCCCAGCAACCAGCATGGCGATCGACAGTCCAATGACGGTGATGATCGGGATCATCGCGTTCTTCAACGCGTGCTTGAGGACGACGCGGCCGGCGCCGGCACCCTTGGCACGGGCGGTGCGAACATAATCCTCACCGAGGACATCGAGCATGGCGGCGCGGGTGAAGCGGGTGATCAACGCCGAATTGACGATGCCGAGTGCCACAGCCGGCAATACGAGATGGTGCAGCCGTTCGAGGAAGGGTGTCTCTGGGCCGCCATAGCCAGAGGCTGGAAACCAGCCTTGGCCGACGGCGAAGATCTGGATGAGCATCAGGCCGAGCCAAAAGCTTGGTACGCTGGCCGCAATCATCGTCAGCGTGACGACGATCTGGTCGAAGATCGTGCCGCGCTTGACTGCCGACAGGATGCCGACCGGCAAGGCAATGCCGACCGCGATCAGGATCGAGAATAGCGTGAGGAAGAATGTCGGCTCGGCGCGCGAGGCGAGTGCCGTCGTCACCGGCTGGTTCAGGAAGATCGACTGGCCGAGGTCGCCATGCAGGATGCCCAGCACGAACTGTCCGTACTGGACGATCATCGGCGCATCGAGGCCCATCTTGGCGCGCAACTGGGCGATATCAGCCGGGGTCGCATCCGACCCCAGCATGACGGCGGCCGGATCGCCGGGCGTGACGCGAACGATGATGAACACTACCGTTACGACGAGGGCGAGCACAATGGCCATGCCCCCCAACCGTGTTAAAAGTGCCCGTGCGATCTTGGCCATGGCCGGTCCCTACCCCTTACTTCTTCGGAGTGACGTTCCAGAAATGCGGCCAGTAGGTCGGCTCATATCCGGACACACTGTTGGAGAGACCGGAAACGGCATTGAAGTTGCCGACCTTGTAGAGCGAGGCGTCATCGTAGATGACCGTCTGGATACCGTCCCAGGCCTCCTTCTTGGCGTCGTCGGTCGTGGCATCCATGTAGGCTGCAACGGCCTTGGTCTTCTCGTCGGAAACGTACCAGCCGGGATAGCTGTCGGTGATGGTGTTGATCGTCGTCGGATCTCCCGGGAAATTGGAGTGGGTGATGAAGATGTCCCATTCCTTCGGATCGGCGCGGCGGGTGGTCAGCGTTGCCCAGTCGACAACCTGCAGGTCGACCTTGAAGCCGGCGGCTTCGAGATAGGCCTTGGCGACTTCACCGATCTTGTAGTGGAATTCGTACTGGCGGCTGGTCAGCAGGCGCAGTGGCGTGCCGTCGTAGCCGGCCTCCTTGAGAAGCTTGCCGGCGACATCCGGATCGCCTTCGCCGTAGCGAACGACGCCGGCTTCGGTGTGCCAGAAGGAGCCTTTCGGAAAGATCGAGCCGTCGACGCTGAAGAAGCGCTCATCGGAGAAGGCGGCGAGCATCATGTCGTTGGCGTTGAGTGCGGCCTGCACCGCCTGACGTAGTTGCTTCTTGACCAGGAGACCCTGCTTCATGTTCATGTTCATCGAGGCCCAACCGGCATCCTTGAAGATCACGGGCTTGGCATTGCCGCTCTTTTCGACGCGCTCATAGGCGCTGACAGGCAGCGAATCCGCATAGTCGAACTGCCCGGAAATCAGGCCCTCGACGCGGGTGTTGGCATCCGGCACCGGAACGAAACGGATCTCCTTGGCGATCGCCTCGCGCTTGCCGGCATAGTTGTTGGGCGTGCCTTCGGGCGACTTGTAGCCGTCGAAACGGACGAGCTGCGTGTACTGGTCGGGCTTGCGCTCCTTCAGCTCGTAAGGGCCGGTGCCGACGAAGTCGGTGAGCGTGTCCTTGACCTTTTCCGATGGCATGATGACCGAAGCCTGGGACAGCGTGGCGAGCAGCGGCGCATAGCGCGACTTCAGCTTGATGATGACGGCGTGGTCGCCTTCTTCGCTCAGGCTTTCGACGATGGCGGCAACCTGCTTGCCCTTGGAATTGATCGCCATCCAGCGCTTGAGGGAGGCGGTCACGTCCTTGGCATCGAAATCGCTGCCGTCATGAAACTTCACGCCTTCGCGCAACGGGATCCTGTAGGTCAGGCCGTCTTCGGAAATCGTCGGCATGGCGGCGGCGAGCAGCGGAACGGACTTCCATTGCGCGTCGTAGGTAGAGAGCGTCTCGAAAATATGCTGGTCGATGGTCAGCACGATATCGGTCGGCGTCTGCATGACGTCGAGCGTCGGCGGCTCGCCGATCGTCGCGACCGTCAGGATGCCGTCGCTTGCCGCAGCCAATGCGAGACTGCTCGTGCCGGCAAGGGCGGCCAAAGTCATCAGAACAAATGCACTCTTTCTCATAGTCATCCCCTTGTTGTTTTCGGTTCGCCAAGTCTTTCGGCCGGTTTCCCGTCCGGTCGAGAATTCAGGTATCCAGCCCCAGCGGATCGGCAATGCGCGGCCAGAGTTCCAGACTGGCCTTGCGATAGGGCGTCGTTGCAGGGTCGGTCGGATAGGAAGTCGGCGCGGCGACATAGACGATTTCGGACGAGACTGGCTGGAAGCCGGCAAAGAAGTGGTTTGTGGATTTGATAAGCAGCCATGACTTGCCAGTGAAATCGATGCCCTGGTTTGAGAAGATGTCCGGCTCGTAGGTCTGGGTGCGGCTGGTGATCAGGATGATGTCTATATTCGAGCCGACCGGCCTGACGACCGCAGCCCTGCCGAGCGTCACGCGCGAATTGCGGAAACTCTGCGAGCCGGCGTCGAAGACTTTCTGCACGGTGACGCTGAGGTCGAGCGGCTCTCCGCCCTCGGGACCGGACTTGCCGCCGACGCGCAGGGAAAGCTCGGCGCCCTCGCCCGCGGCATGGCAAAAGGTGACGGCGATGGGGTCCCAGATCGTTGCGACGGCGAAATTGTCCATGCCGCGTTCCATCATCCGGCGCAGGACATGGGTGGCGTCACCGGCGACGCCGCCGCCGGGATTGTCCCAGACGTCGGCGATGGTGACCGGCTTTCCAGGATGGGCAGCGCGGATAGCGACTGCCGCGTCGAGGCCAGCCTCGGTATCGACCATCGGCATCGCGGTCTCGCGGCGAAGGCCGTAGAGCTCGCGGCCGAGGGCAGCCGCCAGTTCGTCGCCCTTCTGTCTGTCGTTATCGGTGACGACGACGATGCGGGTTCCCATATCGGGCACATCGCCGGCCATGAAGCCGTGGATGACGGACGCCGACAGGATGCCTTCCTTGCCTTCCATCGCCTGCATCCGATCTACGAAGGAGCGCATCGGCTCGCGGCTGGTCGGGAACAGGGTAATCATCCGACAGTCGAAGGTGGATATGACCGGCTTGATTTTTCCACGCAGGGCCTGGAGAGCCAACTCGACCACATGTTCGCCACGCTGTTCGAAATCCGTATGGGGGAACTCCAGGAAGGCCGCCATGAGATCGAGATTAGAGACGCGAAGCGCCGTCAGATGGCTGTGCGGGTCGAATTCTGCAGCGATCAAGACATCCGGGCCGACCATGTCGCGAACCCGCGAGAGGAAATCGCCCTCCGGATCGTCATAGCCCTGAGCGACCATGGCGCCATGCAGGCCGAGCACCACCCCATCGACCGGCAGGGCAGCTTTTAGCTCGGCAAGGATCTGGTCGCGCAGGGTCTCGTAGGTCTGGCGCTGGATGAGACCGGCCGGTTCCGCCCAGCAGGACGTGCCCTTGATGACGGTAAAGCCTTCCTGCTTGCCGCGGCGGCGCAGGATCGGGACGACGGAGGAGCAGAGCGTCGGCGTGTCCGGGTGCTCGCCCGGCCCGGCATAAAATGCCGCCTTGAAGGCGTTCATATCCGTTGGTACGGGAGAGAAGGTGTTCGTTTCAGTCGCCAGCGAGGCGGTAAAGATGCGCATGTCTGTCGCCCAAATACACGCCGGCCTCCCAGCCACAGCAATGGGCAGGTACCGGCGTTATGTTGTCTGTGTGTCTGGTTTCCGCCTGTCGGCCCGCCGTGAGCGACCAGTCAGGTCGGCAACTGTCGAAGTGTTCCCGAAGTCCGATTTCCCGTTTTTCCTAAAGTTCCCGCTCACCGTTTCGGTGTAATTTATTTTCTTAATTATGCGTCCAAGCCGCTTGAAGTCAATCGATTATCCGCTGTGACGTCAATTTGTGTAATTTATTTTCTATCTCGTCGAAATTGGAGGTTATTTTTTCACGCGGAGCTTCCGACGGGAAAACGCCTAGGTTGTCCCGAGAGCTTCGGCACGTTTTGAATCAATAGGTTCTTCCATTCGTCGCAGTCTGTGGCAGACGGCGCGGACCGAGCGTCATGAAAAAAGCCATCAGCGCAAAGGACATGATTTTCATCATTGAGCCTCTGCTGGGCTCAGGTCGGAGCTCCATGGGGAGATTGGCGAAGGGCGCATCGCCAACCTACCTAGCACTGACAGCCCGAAAGCCTGGTTTCGGCTACGGACAATGCCGCTGCAGTAGACAGCTGGGGATACACAGGCGCAACGATCCGCGATACGCGACCTGCTTTATCGTCGCCAGACCCACGAGATCCATTGATGCATGCCGACATCGTGCTATGAAAAATCCGAGACGATGAAATTCATTTTCACCGCTGCCTCTCATTCTCCCGTGCTGTTTCGAGGAAGACACCGAATGGACCTGTTTCATGCCCTTTCCGATGAAAATGGAAAACTCTCGGGCCTGGACGCCAAGCTGGCGCAATTTTCGCTGGAAAATGTGGATGCGGTCGTCAATTTCTCGATCATCGAACTCGCGGCACGCGCGGGCGTGTCACCGCCGACCGTGACGCGCTTTTGCCGACGGCTGGGCTGCCAAGGCTATTCCGACTTCAAGGTGCAACTCGCGAAGATGGCCTATGTCGGCTTGCGATACCTGAAGCCTGATGCACCGACGGCGACCGCTGAAGAGGTTGCCCACGATATCGTCTCGAAGGCCCAGAATGCATTGTTCGAGCTTCATCGCCAGCTTGACCTTTCCGCTATAGAGAAGGCGGCTCAACTGTTGCGGGCAGCCGAGTTCATCCAGGCCTTCGGCGCCAGCGGCAATTCAGCGATGATCGTCAACGAATTGCACAACCGCCTGTTTCGTCTCGGCTGCCGCATCCATTCGTCCAACGACCATGGCATGAACCAGATGATGTCCGCCTCGGTACAGCCGGGCACCGTCGTTTTCGGCTCTTCATTCACCGGTCGCGACATGGAGCTTGTTCGTAGCCTGGAGCTTTTGCGGGAGCGCTCGATCCCGACCATCGCGATGACCCAGAGCGGTTCGCCGGTCGCTGCTGCGGCCGACGTGGTGATTGCGATCGAGATGCCGGAGGGCAAGAACATTTTTCGTCCCACCTCTACCCGCTATGCCTACCTGGCAGCGATCGACATCCTCGCAAACATGGTCGCCTATGCCGACCGGACCACGGCCCTGAAATCGCTGCGCGCGATCAAGGAACAACTGGTCCGCAATCGCGACGGCGACGACCGCCAGCTTTTGGGCGATTGAAAGCGGCAGGCTAGTCTGACCGTTGACGGCACGCCGGACCAGCCCGACCAGAACGGATCCAGTTATCCGACGCTCTCTCGCGGCGCCGCGCCGTCGAACATCATGTTCAGAGGGCCGATCGGGCCAGCAGGGGCCCGATCGGCAACGCTTGTTTATTCCGCAGCGACAATCTTGCCGCCTTCCCACTTGTAAAGGGAGAAGCTTTGCGATGTGAGGTCGCCTGTCTCGCCGTAGGTCAGATTGCCGATTGCTGTTGTGATAGGCTGACCGGACTTGATGGCCTTCGACACCGCATCGACGTCCTCGGCACTGCCGGCCTTCTCAATGCCTGCCTTCAAGACCTGAACGGCGGAATAGGCGTTCAGTGTGAAGGCCTCGGCAGGAATGTTCTTGGCTTTGAGCGCATCGGACGCGGCCTTCGAATCGGGGCTTTTGGTTGCGTCTGCCGCATTCGTGAAGATCGTGCCGGCAGCAGCCTCGGTGCCGATCTTCCAGAATTCCGTGTTGGAAAGGCCGTCGCCGCCGATCACCGTTGCCTTTACCGAGAGATCGGCCAGCTGCCGCACAAGCAGGCCGCCTTCGGGATGGTATCCGCCGAAATAGATCACGTCGATCTTTTCCGACTTGAGCCGCGTGGTCAGAGCCGAGAAATCCTTATCGCCCGGATTGATGGCATCATCGAGGACTTCCTTGGTGCCGGCCGCATTCAGGGTCGCCTTGAAGGCATCCGCCAAGCCTTTGCCATAGGCGCCCTTGTCGTTGATGATGGCGATCCGTTTGCCGCTGAAGTTTTTGAGGACGTAGCGCGCCGCGACTTCAGCTTGCTGGTCGTCGCGTCCGCAGGTGCGCAGGACGTTCGTCAGGCCGCGCTTTGTCAGGTCGGGTGCCGTTGCGGTCGGCGTGACCATCAGGACGCCGTTTTCCGAGAAGACGTCGGAGGCAGGGATGGCAACGCCCGAAGTGACCGGACCCACGACGAAATGGATATCCTGGCCGACGAGCTGGTTGGCGCCGGAAACACCCTGCTTGGGTTCGCCCGCATCGTCAGCGGTTTTCAGCACGACTTTCTGGCCCAGGATGCCGCCGGTCTTGTTGATCTCTTCGATAGCGGTTTCAACACCGTTCTTCACCTGATCGCCATAGGCGGCGACCGGGCCGGTCAGGGGCGCGATCAGCCCGATTGTCACGTCTGCATGGGCCAAAGGCGCAAATGCAATTGAAGCGGCGAAAGTCGCTCCTGTCAAAGTCTTGAAACCCATTACTCTCTCCTTGGGAATATGATTGCCGAGTTCGAAGGCCCTGGCGCTGAAGCGTCGAGCGTCGGAGCCATCGTCCGGTGAACGGTCGTTGCGGCCATTTTTGGCTTCGAAACGTCCATGCGCGTTCTAGGGTTCCGGTCGGATTTGCGCAAGAAGGTACCCATTCGAATGAATGGCATACATTCAGCGACTAGACGAGACGAGATGAAGGTTATCAGCGAAGCAGCAGACGGGACATCCGCCTTACCAGACGAGCAAACGTCGGGGCCGATATCCAGCCAAGCAGCCAGTCGGACCCTGGCCGAGGCGGTCGCGGGCCGGATGCGCGAGCAGGTGATCTCCGGACGCCTGACGCCCGGCAGTCACCTGTCCGAACTGGCGCTGAGCGGGGAGATGCAGGTATCGCGCAACACGCTGCGCGAGGTGTTTCGCATTTAGACGAAAGAGGGACTGCTGCGCCACGAGGCCAATCGCGGCGTGTTCGTGACAACGCCCAGCATGTCTACGATCATCGACATATACCGGGTCCGCCGCATCATCGAATGTCCGGCGCTTGCCCAGGCCCACCCGAGCCATCCGAGCGCGAGAAAAATGCGCGCCGCCGTAGAGGCCGCCCGCCGCTGCCGCTCGGAGGGCGACTGGCTGGGTGTCGGCAGCGCTGATATCGCCTTTCACGCTGCGGTGGTCGATCTGGCCGACAGCCCTCGTCTTTTGGCATTCTTCTGCGAAGTATCGCTGGAACTGCGCCTGGTGTTCGGCCTGTTGCGCGACCCCGAGTCGCTGCACGCGCCCTTCGTCGATCAGAACCTCAAGATCCTGACCGAATTTGAAGAGGAAAAACCCGCACAGGCTGCCGCCAGCATGGAAATATATCTGAACCAGGCAGAGCGCTTCATCATGGGCGCTTATGGCCGGCTGTCCGGTAAACCCTAAGGCGAGCGGTCATGGGCCTTCGAAAAGGCCTTGCTTTCAGCCTGCAAGCCGGTCGCAATGAAGGCAAATTCCTCCCGCTCGCCCGCATGGACTATCGTGCGGACGGATCGTCGCGGCGCTTTGTTAAAGCCCGTCCCCTCAGCTGGCCAACCCATGGACGGCCTTGCGAACCCAGTCGAGCCGGCGGGCCGGGATGAGACCGTAATTGTAGAAATTGACGCCGTCCGCGCCGGCACTGACCGCCGCACTGGCGCTAACCGCAAGGGCCTCGGCCGAGGTAAATTCGGGATAGAAAACGCGAAGCCCGACACCCAGATATTTGTCCGGGCCCAGCGCGGCGCGACTGGCGCTCATCACGGCGGACACGGCCTCAGGCTCCATGTAGTAACAGCAAAGGATCGCCCCGTCGCAGACCTTGCCGATTGCGGCGAGGTCGACGCCGCCGAGCCAGGCGTCCTTTGTGTCGATCAGGACGATCCGCGTTGCGGGATCGGCTGCGGCGCGGATCTCGGCCACGAGGCTCGTCACGGGCTCCGTGCGCCAGCAGAGATACGCGTGAAGGTCCGACCAGGCACGGAAGGCATCGATGCCTTCCGCCGGGAAGCCGGGGATCTGGGCCTCCGGCACCTCCCGCTCGCACATCTCGGCGATAAACCGCTTCGCCGTGTCCCGCGCGCCCTCAGCGGCAACGCCGGTCTTTGCCGCGCGGGCCATGCAATGGGCGCAAAAGCAGATCGAGAGCAGGAAGTCGTCCTCCGGCAGCAGGCCGACGCCGTCCTTCTCGTGATGGTACCCATGGGCAAAGCCCATGAAACTCGGACTTTCGAGCTCGAGCATGTCTGGCCGGTAGCCGTGGGTGATTTCGCCTACCATGGTGACGACGTAGTCGCGCGCCGCCGGGCTCGAAGGGCAGAGACTGAAATAGTTGGCATTGCCGAACGCGTTGCGCGTGACATGCGCCGGATGCAGCATTCCGAGGCGGGTGTTGTGCAGGCAGACGGTCCAGCAGGAGACCTTCATGCCGCCCGTATCGCGCGCCTCCGTAAGCGCGGCCAGCATGTCGCCGCGCTCGCTGACGTTCTGTGCCATCATCGGCCTGATCTCCTTGCCTGCCCAGATGGCTTCCTTAGGGCGGTAGTAGACCGTTCCGTCCTCGGGGAAATAGGCTTTCTGATGCGGGCTGCGGGGCTGGAGGAACCGTCCGGCATGATAGGAGGTGGCCAGACTGATGGTATTGAGACCGGCGCGCTCCCGTAGCTCGGCGCTGGCTTGCGCAAGGCCCTGGTCCTGGAGGTCCCAGGGATAGGTCCACATGGAAAGATGCATGGTTCCGCCTCTCGGTTCTATGGATAACCCTTGCAGCAATCCGGCGCCGCTGGGTCGTGTGCTTGTGTCAGCTGTCGATCGGCTTTGCGACCCGGTTCAGGCAGGCTCGGCGTGGCTGCTGGAATGCAGGCGATGCGGTATCATGATGCCGCTTTCCGTAAAATACCGCCGCGCCTCCGGCTGATCCAGTCGCTCTAGCACTACTTTGGCAGAATTGAATTTTTGCTATGAAAGTGTTGTTGACAGTGCGGACATCGGATCTGTGCTGGCGGTATAGTAAGCGCATTGATCACGGCTCGACGGACGGCTGGCAAGGTCGGTTCAGGCGGCCCACAGCGAACTCGTCGCTTCTTTTTTTTCCCGCTTTGCAGTTTGCAATCTCTGGTGCTGGAGAAAAGCATAAGCGATCATCGTCATCAGAGCGTGCCGATGTAGGCCTTGCCACGATCGGCCCTCGAAGTGATCGAGACCGAGCTCCTCTTTCATCTGCTGATGCGCCTGTTCGCAGACCCATCTCGCCTTGATCGCGGCCGCCAGCACTTTCAATGTCGCATCGACCGGCAAATTGGACAGGTAGTATTTGCGCTCGTCGTTTGATCGCCATTCGCCAACTAGCCAGGCCGCTTCGCCCGGCATGTGCTGCTGTCCCTTGTCATAGATGCGCTGCGGCGTGCCATCGGCGATCCGGATGCGCAATGCTGCAAACCGTGCGGTCAGGCGACCTTTTGTGCCGCGGCGCCAACTGACCTTCTTCCAGCTTGCAGATGCCAACATCGTTTCGGCGGCAACCGAAAGGGTGTCGGGGATCGAATGTTTGCGAGGACGGCCATGACCGGAGACGGAAAAGATCAATCCAACATCATCGGGATAAACCTTCTGATGCTTGGGGATACCGACCGCCCAAGTGAGGCCACGTTCACTTAAGCCCTTTCGGAACGCAGCCGACAGGCCGTAACCTGCGTCAGCCAGCACTGTGCCAAACCGGACACCGGTCACGATCAACCGATCGATCTCGGCAAGAGCAATCTCCGGCTTCGTGCGAGAGGTCCGCATGTCGTCTGGGACCCCAGCCTTCGCCATGCGCTCCTGATCACCGATCCAGCTATCCGGCAGGAACAGACGCAGGCCAACCGGGACCGGCACCTCGTCTCGCGCAAGCGTCACTGACACCAGCGTCTGGCAATTTGCTCTCTTGCCCAGCATCGAGGCGTATTGCGGCGCTACTCCGACGGAATGATCCCCCTTCTTCGGCAGGCCGGTGTCATCAATCACCAGAAACGCATCGGATGCGCCAACGATCCTGTCCGCCTGCAGCGCGAGCTCGGCCTCAAGAGGAACAGCATCCCAAAGGCCGTCGGAAATGAAATGGTGGAGACGGTCGTACTGGCCTGGAGCGAACCGTTCCGCCATCGGCTCAATACTCTTGCGGTCTCCGGGACCGATAAGCCCCGACACATAAAGTGGACACATCTGTCGCCGTTTCTTGTGTCCAAGCTTCTCCAGAAACGGCTGCAAAAATGCTGAAAGCTCTATATCCCAATCCGCCATATCGCGCCCCAAAAGTGAGAGCGCAAATCATCTCAAACCAGGCTTGCCCGAATCTGCCAAAGTAGTGCTAGGCCACGGACTCATTAGTTGAGGCGATCCATATCCTCGTCGCGACAAGCTTGAGGGCGGCCATGTAATTATCAGCGCGCCGGTCGTATCGCGTCGCGAGGCCTCGCATCTGCTTGATACGGTTGAAGAACCGTTCCACGAGATTGCGCTGACGGTAGACCCAGCGGTTGAAGCTGAATGTCTGCTTTCGATTGGCCTTTGCAGGGATATTCGCCCAGCACTTGCGTTGCTTGGCAAAGTTACGAATTGCGTCGGTGTCATATGCCTTGTCGGCGAGGATCGTCGCGCCGGGCCGCAGGTCGCTCAACAGCTTTTCAGCCATCGGTGCATCGGCGGCTTGGCCGGCGGTGAGTTCAAGCCGAACCGGTCTGCCATCTGCATCGACAAGAGCGTGGATCTTTGTCGTCAGGCCGCCGCGCGAACGTCCCATGCAAGGATCGGCAGATCCCCCTTTTTAGCGTTGGCACCATGCTGGTGAACGCGAACACAAGAACTGTCGATCATCACGATGTCTCCATCGTAACGCTTTGAAACGGCGTCCAGAAGACGATCCCAGACGCCCGCCTTGCGCCATCGGGAGAACCGATTGTAAAGCGTCGTGCGCGGGCCATAACGCTCCGGCACATCTCGCCAAGACGAACCAGTCCTGAAACGCCACAGGATGCCGTTGATCACCCGGCGGTCATCGACACGTTCAATTCCACGGCTATTGTTCGGCAAAAGAGGTGCAATGATAGCCCATTCTTCGTCGCTCAATTCATGACGGCGCATGGCAATCTCCTTTCAAGGAGATTGAATCACACACCGTCAATAAGATGAACCCCGTTTATGGGGACACTGCCTAGGTCATGACACCAAACCTCGACGTCACTGCGGGCGCCATGACTCCGGGATTCGACCAGCCACGGCGCTCGGCATGTGTCGCCGGCTGTACGTGACAGTGGTAGAAGCTGCAAGGGCGGAGCGCCTGCGAGACGGCTGCGGAGACGTGTTGCGACCCGGCGATTGCTGCTCACTGTCGTCACACGCAAATGCGCAATCGCGGGTCCGTCAACCATTGCTGCACAGGAGCTGAACGAAACAAGCATGCCTGCTTACCCGGTTCAACCTTCAGACGAGAAGCGTCCGGCATCGAATTCTGCTGATCCGGTGCGGGGGGCTATCGTGCCAGTGATGGCTGCCTCTTCCTGGGGGCGCCGCTCAAAGGTCGCCAAACTCGCTGTCGTTGCCTGCGCCGACGGCCGGATGCTTTGGGTTGCGAACGCGCCGTGGCCTCTGAACCTCTGGGCGGAACGCGCTACGGCGCCGTGCATGGGAAGAGAGGCGATCGATGTCAGCGGCTCGGTGAAGAAAACACGGGGGACGCGCGGGACGGATTTTTCAGCCTCAGCCGTGGGCCGACCACGGTTCCCGACTTCGACCGCGGCGACTTTGATTTGCGGGGGGCGGAGCGTGGGAAGCGGGACCATTTGCAGGGCCAAATCGTCATCAAGAGGATTTCCGCGGCCGAGCTGGTTGTCGAACATCGCCTGCGCCCTGGTCTTCGGAACTGGAAGCATGGCCGTCAGAAGGCTGTCGCCTGAACCGGTCGAAACGACATCGCCGTCTTCGTCTGCGGTCGGATCGGCGACGCCTATGGCGGGCTTCCGCCCGGCGTCGGCCAACGGCCTGGTTTTTGGAACGGGAAGCATGGCTGTCAAAAGGCTATTGTCCGAACCGGGCGAAACGACATCGCTGTCGTCATCCGCGCCAGGATTGGCGACGCCTGTGCCGGACTTCTGCCGGGCGGCGGCCAGCGCCTGATTGTATCCCGGCAAAGGACGGCCATCGGCTGGACGATGCAGGGTTCTTCCATCGGGGAAAATCTTTGCCAACTCCTGACGGGACATGCGCGGCCACGCCCTGACATTGCCGACGTCCATGTGGACGAAGGGCGAGCCGGAGGTCGGGTAAAAGCCGACGCCACCGATCTGCATCTGCATGCCGATTGCACGCAGCGTCGACAGGTTCACACCGGGGATATAGAAATCCATTGCCTTGCCCAGCGTGTGCTGGCTGCGCTTGGCGACCCCGGTATTGGCCGAGCGACTCCTGAGCATATTGTTGGTGTCCGGAGAGCGATAACCGGAGACAATGTGAATGTAGTCCCTCGAGCCGCTGCGCTTGTGGACTTCCCAGATGAGATCCAGCAACTCGGGATCCATTTTGGCGGGCTCGTTCTTGCGCCAGTCCCGCAGGAAGCGGTTGACCTGTGCCAGGCCCCTCGGATCGTATATCCCGTTGCGCTTGAACGTGATCGACGCCTTTTCTCCGGTATGGACGAAATAGAGCTTCAGCGTCTGGGTTGCCGCGAAGGAGGCAGAGGCTGATCCCAACAGCGCCACGCCGATCAACACCGATGTCAGAAATGTCTTGCCTGCTCTGCGAGGCAAGCTGAACAACGACGACGCGACTGACTGACAGTGAGACAAGGATACTCAACCTTTCATGCGACACAGAAACAGGTGCGGGCATGATCGTGAGGCATTTATGGTAAAGAAACCCCTAACATTGATCGAAGATGCCGACGCGCCCGACATGGACGCGCCGACGTTACGATGGACTTGCGCCAAAATCATGCCGGCACGGTTCTCTGTGCTGGCCGAGATTGATGGTTAATGTCGCCCGTACCATTGTGTTTTGCCTTGCGTCGCGCGACTTCGATCTGCCGGTGGGAGCGATGGTCGCATTTCCGGTGTGGCAAGAGCTCGGCATCGACTATGACGGGGCCGATCGTGACCTGCCAGCTACCCGCCGGTGGCCGCGCCCTGGTCGGCTTCGTCAAAATCAGCATTATTGCGTGATGCCCCCGTCAGGCCTTGGCCTTCCAGGCCAGCAGTCGCATGGCGTTGGCGGTTACGAGGACCGTCGCGCCGGTATCGGCCAGAATGGCCGGCCATAGGCCCGTAATACCAACCACCGTCGTCACCAGGAACACCGCCTTCAGCGCGAGCGCCATGGTGATGTTCTGGTGGATGTTGCTCATCGTTGCCCGCGACAGCAGGACCATGTTGGCAACGTCGGTGACGCGACCGTGCAGCACGGCCGCATCGGCAGTTTCGAGTGCGACGTCCGTGCCGCCGCCCATGGCGATGCCGACATCGGCGGCCGCCAGCGCCGGCGCATCGTTGATGCCGTCGCCGATCTTGGCGACGATCTCCTTCTTTGCCTGGAGTTCCCGCACGATCCGCTGCTTGTCCTGCGGCAAGAGTTCCGCATGGGTCTCCATGCCCAGCGTCCTGCCGATGGCGGCCGCCGCTTTGGCATTGTCGCCGGTCAGCATGACCGAGCGGATGCCGGCGGCCTTCAGCGCCTCGATGCCGGCACGGGCGTCGGTGCGGGGCTCGTCCCGCATGGCGATCAGCCCGGCCACGTCATCGTTCACCACAAGGATCGAGACACTTTTGCCGTCGCCGTTGAGGGTATCGATCTGGCTTTCCTGCTCGGGTGTCAGAGCCTTGCGTTCGCGGGCTGCCGATGGCGACAGCAGCAGGAGGTCTTCGCCGCCGACGCGTCCGGAAACACCCTTGCCTGGCAAGGCGATGGAGTCTGCTGCGGGTGGCACGGGCACGCCATCCGCCTTGGCCCGCGCGAGAATGGAGAGCGCCAGGGGGTGACTGGAGCCACGCTCCAGGGCCGCCGCCCGGGACAGCACCTGCGCTTCCGTTCGCCCGAATCCGATGATGTCGGTGACCTTCGGCTTGCCTTCGGTCAGCGTGCCCGTCTTGTCGAAAGCCGCCGTGGTGACCTTGCCGAGGCTTTCGAGGACGGCGCCGCCCTTCAGCAGCAGGCCACGCCTGGCACCGGCGGAGAGGGCCGCCGCAATTGCGGCCGGCGTGGAAATGACCAGCGCACAAGGGCAGCCGATCAAAAGGATGGCCAGCGCCTTGTAGACCCACTCCGACCAACTCGCGCCGACCACCAGCGGCGGCAGGACCGCCACCAGCGCCGCCACGACGACGACGCCCGGGGTGTAGTAACGTGAGAACCGGTCGATGAAACGCTCGGTCGGCGCCTTGCTTTCCTGTGCTTCCTCGACGAGCTTGACGATCCGCGCGATCGTGTTGTCGGATGCCGCGGCTGTCACGCGAACCTTGAGAACGGCCTCGCCGTTGATCGTGCCGGCGAACACCTTGGCAGACACGGTCTTGCGCACGGGGTTGCTTTCGCCGGTGACCGAGGCTTCATCAATGGCGCTGCTGCCCTCGATGATCTCGCCGTCTGCGGCGATCCGGTCGCCGGGTCGGATGACGATGACAGCGCCGACCTTCAGGGACTCGGCCGGCACTTCCTTCGTTTCGCTGCCCTGCTCCAGCAGCGCCGTCTTGGGGACCAATGTCGTCAGCGACTTGATGCTGTCGCGTGCCTTGCCGGCGGCGACGCCTTCCAGCAATTCACCGACCAGGAACAGGAACACGACCATGGCTGCTTCCTGGCCTGCGTTGATGATAACGGCGCCGATAGCGGCAATCGTCATCAGCATCTCGATCGAGAACGGGATGCCGGCCAGCGCCGCCATGATGGCGCGACGCCCGATGGGCACCAGGCCGACCAGCATGGCTGCGATGAAGAGGTAATCGTTCTGTTGCGGGAGGAGCAGGCTCACTGCATAGGCAGCCACCAGGGCGGCGCCCGAGAAGATGACCAGCTGTCCTTTTTTGCTGGCGTACCAGGGGCCGGACGATGGTCCATGGTCGTGTCCATGAAGATCGGCCGCTGGCTTGGCGGCGTGGTCGTGACCGGAATGATCATGGTGGGCATGGGCATGGCCGGCGTGGTGATCGTGTTCCGCGTGGTCATGATCATGGTCAGAATGATCGGGGCCGGCGTGATCGTCCTCATGTGCGGCGTGGTCATGGCTGGATGCAGGAACCTTCGCTCCGAGGGGAGCGACGCCGTAGCCAAGGCCGGTGACCTTCTTGGCGATCGCCGCAAGATCGCTCTCCGCGCTGTGGCTGACCGTCATGGTGCCGGCCGTCACCGAGACCGACACGTCGTCCACGCCGGGCATGCGGCGTACGGCGGTATCAATCTTCGTGGCGCAGCTCGCACAATCCATGCCTTCGACGCGGTAGCGGGTCTGTGTAGTTTCGCTCATGGCGCGGCCCTCCTGGGTATTGTAGACGCAAGCCGGACTCTCGCCTGTCGGACTTGAATTCAATCTGCAACGGGGCGCCGCTGATCGCTCGACGCGCCCGGAACTCTGGCCGTGGCCGTACCTGGGGATGAGACAATCCAGGCAACTTTCATGGGTCAGAAGCCGACGGTACAACCTCTAGCGACTAGAGCGGCAAGCGGAAAATCCATGAAAAGAGCAATATTCGTTGACGCGGGCTCGCCAGGGCGATGCGCACGTCCTGCTCTCCATCACCGAGAAGTCGTCGTGCTATTGTCCGCCGGACCATGCGGCGCCTGCAGTCATGCTCCACCAGTCTGGGTGGATGCGCCCGGTTCGTTTGGCCGTCCGCAAGCGGAGGCCCGCTGTGGCTACTTTATGCGGCCGAGGTCCACAGCCCGGTTTCGGATGATGGCCTCCATCGCAAAGTAGCCAGTGACCGTCGCGAGGTCGAAGTTCGTGATCAGTTTCTGGTAGAAAGCGTCGTAGCCGGATATGCCGCGCGTCACCACCTTGATCAGGTAGTCCCAATCTCCGCCGATCCGATAGAAATCGATAACCTCGGCGAGCCGGCTGACATGGTTGCGAAAATCCTCCGACCATTCCTTGGAATGGTGGCGGGTGCGGATCATGACGATTGCCGTCAGGTCGAAGCCCAGCAACTCGAGATTGATCTCGCTGCGCGATCCTCCCAGCACGCCTGATGCCTGCAGCCTTTGGAGACGTCGCCAGCAGGCATTCTGCGACAGCCCTACCTGCTCGGCCAAATCACGCTGAGCAAGCGCAGCGTTGCGCTGGAGACATGTCAGCATTCGTAGATCAATGTCATCGATTTTCAGCTCTTTTTCGATCATACGACCCATATCGTGGGGGATTTTTCGTAAGAATGGTGAGGTTTTCAACCTTGATACGCATTAGTATTGTTGTCAATTCCTATCTGGAGACCAGACAATGCGCGATCGAACCGAACGCCGCACTTCGAAAGAGCTCGTCACCGTTCTCGGCAAGTTCAAAGCCAGCCTTGATGTGCGGGAGCCGATTGCCGCATTGAGAGACGGCCTGATTGGCGCGAAGGCGAAAGTGGACGGTCCGTTCGGCCAGAAGGCACTTGTCTATGCCGATTACGTCGCCTCGGGACGCGCCCTCAGGCAGGTCGAGGACTTCATCCTGGAAGAGGTCCTGCCCTACTACGCGAACAGCCACACAGAAGCGTCCTATTGCGGGGGCATGATGACCCGGCTGCGCCGCGAGGCTCGGTCGGTGATAGCAGCGTGCTGTGAAGCGACCACGGATCACGCGGTGATCTTTGCCGGATCCGGCGCAACGGCGGGCCTCAACCGGCTGGTCAATCTCCTGGGTGTCACCGCAGCTGTCGCCTCCGGTCAACGCGTCTGCATTGTCATCGGCCCCTACGAGCACCATTCGAACATCCTGCCTTGGCGCGAGAGCGGAGCGGAGGTCATAGAGATCGCCGAAGGCCCCGATGGCGGGCCGGATCCCATCCTGCTGCAGGAAGCGCTCGCGGGCATCACGGCAGACCTGATCGTCTGCACATTCTCTGCCGCCTCGAACGTCACCGGCATCCAGACCGATATCGCGGCGATTACCAGAGTTGCCAAGGCTGCGGGCGCCAGGGTCGTCTGGGACTACGCCGGCGCCGGACCTTACCTGCCGATTTCGATGACGCCCGAGCAAGGTGCAGACATCGATGCGATCGTTGTGTCACCGCACAAATTCCTCGGCGGCCCCGGCGCATCCGGCGTGCTGATCGTGCGGTACGACGCCGTCACCACCCGGAAGCCTTCGTGGCCGGGCGGCGGCACCGTCAAGTTCGTTTCGCCGACCGGCCATGACTACAGCGACAGCCTGGAAGCGCGCGAGGAGGCCGGCACCCCGAACGTCATCGGTGATATCCGCGCTGCCCTCGCTTTCCTCGTCAAGGAGGCCATCGGGGCGGACGAAATGCAACGGATGAACGACGCATTCACGGAGCGGGCCTTTGCTGCCTGGCAGGATGTGCCGGAGATCGAGCTGCTCGGCTCGACCGAGATGGCCCGGCTGCCGATCTTTTCGTTTCGGATCCGCGACGGCAAGGGCGGCTATGTCCACCAGCAATTGGTCACCCGGATGCTCAGCGACCGTTTCGGCATCCAGGCCCGTGGCGGATGCGCCTGTGCCGGCCCCTACGTGCACCGGCTGCTTGCCATCGACGCCGAGGCGTCGGAGCGGATGCGGCAGGCGATCCTCGACGGCCGCGAAATCGAGAAGCCCGGCTTCACGCGGCTCAATCTCAGTGTGCTGCTGTCGGACGAGAAAATAGCCTTCATTCTCGCCTCCGTCGCCCAGCTGGCACGGGACGCCGTCACCTACGAGGCCCAGTATAAATTCGATCCCGCGCGCGCCATTTTCACACCGCTGACCGTGGCGCGGCAGGAAATGGTCCATGCATAGGCCCGACGTCGCAGCCTTCTTCGATCCGCGCACCTATTCGATCCAGTACGTGGTGAGCGACCCGCGGACCAAGGCCTGCGCGATCATCGATCCCGTCCTCGATTTCGACGAGAAATCGGGCTCGACCGCTACCCAAAACGCCGATGCATTGCTGAACTATATCCGCGACCAGACGCTGGATCTTCGGTGGATCCTCGACACCCATCCGCATGCCGATCATTTTTCGGCCGCCGCGTATCTCAAGGAGAAGACCGGCGCACCTATGGCCATCGGCGCCCATGTCACCGACGTCCAGAAGATCTGGTCGCAGATCTACAATTGGCCGGATCTGCGCGTCGACGGCAGTCAGTGGGATCGGCTGTTTGCCGCCGGAGACAGGTTTTCCATCGGCGATATCGACGTCAGCGTCATGTATTCGCCGGGGCACACCTTGGCTTCGATTACTTATTTCGCCGGCGATGCGGCCTTTGTCCACGACACGATGTTCATGCCCGACAGCGGCACGGCCCGCGCGGACTTCCCGGGCGGCAGTGCCCGTTCCTTGTGGTCCAGCATCCAGGACATCCTGGCGCTGCCTGACGATACGCGGCTGTTTGTTGGGCATGACTACCAGCCCGGCGGGCGAAAGCCCCTTTGGGAGAGCTCGGTCGAACGGCAGAGGGCCGAAAATATCCACCTCAGGCAGTCACCGACCGAGGCGAAGTTTGTCGCCATTCGCGAGAAGCGGGACCGGATATTGCCGATGCCGAAGCTGATCCTGCATGCGCTGCAGGTCAACATCAACGGCGGCCAACTTCCCGAGCCGGAAGAGACCGGGATGCGTTATCTCAAATTGCCAATCGGGGCTTTCCAGGCCGCTGTCTGGTCCTGAGCGAAGGTCTTGCCGGGCACAGGTTTCGGCAAGCTGCAAAATTGTCTCCGTCGCGCGTTGGACCGACAGATATGTCGCTGGATCTCTATCAATATGGCATCGGGACCCTGTGTGGGGCGCTGGTCGGCTTTACCCTGGGACTGCTCGGCGGTGGAGGCTCGATCCTCGCGGTGCCGCTCCTCGTTAATGCCGTCGGATTGGCCAACGCCCACGTCGCCATCGCCACGAGCGCCGTGGCCGTGGCGGCCAATGCGCTGATCAGCCTCGTGATGCATGCGCGCCGCGGCACCGTCATCTGGCGTTATGCGCTCTTCTATTGTGTGCCAGGCGTGTTCGGCGCAGTGGTCGGCGCCACCTTTGGCAAGACGCTCGATGGCGACCATCTGCTTGTCTGGTTCTCGGGACTGATGATCGTCGTTGCCATCCTGATGATGCGGCGCATCAGACTGGTGAGCGACGACGTCAGTGCGTTCGACAGCAGCAGGGCTCCCAAAGTGCTTGCGGTCGGCGCGGGAACCGGAATGGTCTCCGGATTTTTCGGCATCGGGGGCGGATTTCTGATCGTGCCCGGGCTGGTTTTTTCCGCCGGCATTTCGACGATCAATGCGGTATCGACGTCCCTTGTCGCCATCGTGACGTTTGGATCAACGACCGCTGCGATCTATTCCTTCTCGGGGCTCGTCGACTGGCCGCTGGCGACGGTCTTCGTTGCCGGCGGGGCCTTCGGCTCGGTTCTCGGCTGCAGCCTGGTGCATCGGCTGAAGCCCTATCAATCGACATTGAACGGGCTGTTCGCCGGCGTGATCCTGATATTCGGCCTGGGTATGGCCTGGCGCGCGTTGGCAAGCTGAGATCGGCGCAGCCTTTGCCCCAGGAATTCATGCGGCTGTACTGGCCGATCGACCCTCAGGCGACAAAGCCCTCTCTGCAAAGCGCGTTCAGATCCGCGGGCGACATATTCTCCAGGGCTAGATCCGGCAGAAGATCGTTGGTGCCCGCCAGATCCAGGCCGTAGGCGGCCGAGAAAATATTGACGCCGGCTTCATGCAAAACGGCAGGCCGGGCGCTCAACTGGCCGAGCAGCACCGTTTGCAGCAAGCCGAACGGTACGTCTTCCAGCACGTAGCGGCTATCCGCGCTCTTCGGCCCCACGCCACCGCGCCCTTCCAGGTGCATCTGCTGGTTCATGTCCGAGACAGTTCCCATCGGAACGTGAAACGACAGCGAGAAATGCTCGCGCACTGTCCTGACGGAAAGCCCGAAGCTCTCAGCAATCGCCAGCCGTTCGGTATCGAGCGCTTCGATGAAGCGTCCGACTAGCGGCGTGACATGTTCGCCCTGCCCCCAGCTCTCCCCCTTCTCCATGCGCGTCAGGTTCATGAGTGCGATGCCAAGATGGTTTTGCGGATTGAGATTGCTGAGCGCGATCGCCAGCAGCCCGTCCCGTTCGACGAACCGTTCACCGAAAAGCTGGCTGCAGAGTTCCATGCCCACGCTGCCGGCGGATTGCGGTACAGTCGCGATGTCGACCTTTTGGCGCACCGTATTGATCTGCACCTCGTGGTCGCTCAGCCGGCGCGCCGTCAACACAGTCGTTCCCCAGACGATGATCGGCAGCACGATGCGACGATCGGCGAGGATCTTTGACAGATACAGAGCTCCGAATGAGCTGTGGGAGCTGATGATGACCGGTTGCCCACTGCGAAGGTAAGGTGCTGCCGCGTCCATCGCCGCGCGATGACCGTTGGTCGGCATCGCGATGAGTACCGCGTCGGCCTCCGCAAGTGCGCTGCCACAATCGTCGGCAACGGCGACCGCGCCGGAAAACTCGAATGAGCCCGTGGCAACGAGTGCCTTCCCCTCGGCGAGGCCCTGCGTGCTTTTGCCCGAAGGCGACCACAGAACCGGCTGGTGTCCCTCCTTCGCCAGGAAGGCAGCGACACCGAACGCGATTGAGCCGGCTCCGAGAATTGCGATACGCATGGAAAATATTCCTCGTAATGTCAGTCGTGTTGGCCGGAAATGGGATGTGGTTGCGATCCTCGGCAGCGGCGGGCGTTGCGCAAATTTGACCGTCACTGCGGACGCATCGGGCATCGGAGTTTTACGGATCCCAATGCCCGAGCTGCTCTAAGGATTTCTGTCGCCGGAACCGTCTGCCGCGTGGCAGACGTCAGGTCCTGAGCCGGAAGGCTTTCTCGGTCCTGTCGGCAATCTGCGTGACGATGTAGGCGATCAGCATGTAGATCACGACGGCAATAAGGAAGGCCTCGAGGTAGTAGAAGTTCAAGGCAGCGGTCAGTTGCGATTGCGCGAAGATGTCGACCACTTCGATTGCGAAACCGAGCGACAAGGCCTTCATGATCACCATCACCGAGTTGGCAAGGTCCGGGATGGCCGCAACGACGATCTGCGGAAACAGAATACGGCGGAACAACTGGGTACCGGTGTATCCCAGCGAATGGGCTGCGTCGGCCTGCCCGGTATCGAACGAGTTCAGCGCGCCTTTGACGACCTCTGCCTGGAACGCCGAGACGCAGGCGATCAGCGCAACGACGAGGATGACCCAGTTCGGGGTGCCGAAGCCGTTCATCTTCAGTCCCACCAGCGAGGCAAGATATTGGATGATGTAGGGAAGGCTGTAGTAGAACAGGAAGATCACGACGACCATCGGGACACCCTTGAAGATGACCTTGTAGCCAATCACGAGTTCCCTCAGGACGGGGATGCGCCTGTATTCGATCAACGCGAAAATGCTGCCGATGATCGTCGAAAAGACGAAGACCAGGACCGCCATTCCCACCGTCACAGGCACGGCGCCGAGGATTTCCCATAGGTCCGGGATCAGGACTTCAGATTCAAACATGTGCCGGTCCTCTCTGTCAGACGCTTGCCAGGGCGACGGTTTTGATCGTGGCTGTCTTTGACGCGTACTTGGACGACCGCAGCTCGAAGGCGCGAACGATGAGCCAGGTTACCAGGCACATCACGGAATAGATGACCGCCAGCACGAGGTAGGTCTGGAACTGATACTGGTTGTAATCCCGTTCCATGATCAGATGCGCCGTCGCCATCACGTCGGCGGCACCGATGTACATGACGAGCGCGACGTTGTGGATCAAGTAGATGATGGAGTTGCCGTAGCCCGGCAGCGCGATGTGGATCGCCTGCGGACCGACGACGCGCATGATCTTCTGGCGGAATGTGTAACCGAGGCTATCGGCCGCATCGTGCTGGCCGCGTTCGACCGCGAGATAGGCAGGCCGCATCACCTCCGAGAGATAGCCCCCGTGGTAGAAGCTGAGCCCGATCATCGCCGCAGCCGTTGCCGAGAGAAAGTCCGGAACGCCGAATACCGCGCCCAAAAGGGGAAGCCCGTAGAACGCCACGAACAGCTGCAAGACGACCGGCACGCTTCGGGCATAGGAGACGTAGAGATCGGCCAGCTGGCTGATCACCGGCACTCTGCGAACGCGGAACGTCGTCGCAATGAGAGCGAGACAGAAACCGGCGATCATGGCCACGAACATGATCGCGAGTGTCAGCGGCATCGCCGACAGCAGCTCGGGAATCATTGCAGAAAGATCCACTTGGAACACTCCCTTAAAGGTTCAACCTTGAACCGCTGCGGATGCAGCGGTTCGTGAAGGCTGAACTTTGATCACTTCATGTAGGTGGAGATGTTTTCGCCGAACCACTTCTGCGAGAGCTTGGCAACCGTGCCGTCGTCCTTCAGCTCTTTCAGGACCTTGTTCACGTCGTCGGACAACACCTTGTTTTCATCCGACTTGTGAATGAGCACGAAGGTGTTGTTGATGTAGACCGGCTCGCTTGCCACGACGTCCAGCTTCTGCTGCTCGATGACGGTCTGTTCGCCCAGGTTCGATGGCAGGACCATCGCGTCGTACTTGCCCTGCTGGATTTCGTTCAGGCGGTTCGGATAGGGAACGCCGGCGTTGGAGGGGGTGACGTTGATCTTGTAGCCCGGGTTCTGCTCCTGCCAGCCCATGATAAACTTGTAGGTGCCGCCGCCAGCCGTGACTGGCACGAGCGACTTCCCGACCAGGCCCTTCATATCCTTGATGCCGCTGTCTTTTTTGCTGTAGATCTTCATCAGGCTGGCGCCCTCTGGATTTTCCGGGATGAAGAACTGTTTCACGCGGGCGTCCGACTTGTAGTAGCCGCCAACGGCCATGTCGTACTTGCCGGTCGCAAGACCGGTTTCCTGGGCGATATCGGCGACGCCCTCCATTTCGAACTTGTACTGCGGCAGCTTTGCGTTGATCGCCCTGAGGAGATCGGGTTCGTAACCCTGGGGCTGTTCGCCGAGCGCGCCCCAAGCCAGCGGCTTGGATTCTGCGGAGGTGGCGATCTTGATGGTGCGGACGGCGTCGGCATGGCTGGCGCCTGCGGTCGCAAGGGCGATCGCGATACCGCCGGCGACGGCAAGGCTGAACTGACGGCGAAAGGTCGAATGGAATGCAGACATTTCTTGGTTTCCCTTTGGGTTAATGCACGAGTTCAGAATTGAGGAATTGCGCGAGGCGGGGGTTGGAGGGCTGGTCGAAGATTTCGGAAGGGCTGCCATCGGCAGCGACGACGCCTTTGTCCATGAAGAGGATGCGGTTCGAGATGTTCTTCGCAAACTGCATCTCGTGGGTGACCAGCAGCGACGTGATCCCAGACGAGGCAACGTCCTTGATCACCTTGAGGACTTCTCCAACAAGCTCCGGATCGAGCGACGAGGTGGGCTCGTCGAAGAGCATCATGTCCGGCTTGACCGCGAGCGCGCGTGCAATGCCCGTGCGCTGCAACTGGCCGCCTGAGAGCTGCGACGGATAGTGATCCTTGCGCGTGGAAAGACCAACGCGGTCGATCTCTTCCATGGCCACCTGCCGTGCTTCGTCCTTGGACTTGCCCTGCACCACGACGAGCGGGTCCATGACATTTTCGAGTACGGTCATGTTCTTGAAGACGTTGAACTGCTGGAAAACCATGGCGGTGCGAAGCCGTATCGCCTGTACCGCGTTCTTGTCGGCGCGCTGGTAGTCCATGTGGATATTGTCGAACGTGATCGTCCCGGATGCCGGCTTGGCCAGGTAGTTGATGCACTTCAGCAGCGTCGTCTTGCCGGTGCCACTCGGTCCGATGATCGACGCGACATCGCCGCGCTTGACGGAGAGATTGACGCCGTTGAGGATCTGCGAAGATCCGTAGGACAGCTTTAGATCTTTGATTTCAAGCATTTCTGATCCTTCCGGGCGTGACAATTTGCGTCTTCGATTTCATGCGCATTTCAGACCCCTTCTGTTTTCATGAGCCCGGCGGTTCGATCGCGCCTGCCAGGGCCACCGAAGCCGGCACAATTTCCAGCCGTGCTATTTCCCGATCTCGGCATGGCCGAGGACATGCATCAGCCGGTTTGCCCAGCCGAAGATCGAGATCGCATGGATGAGGTCGATGATCTCGACGTCGTCCATGCCCGCGGCTCGCAGCGCCGCGATGTCCTCGGCAGTCGCCTCGGATGGTGTCACGGACAGGCGACGGGCAAAGCTGTAGATCGCCGCATCGCGCGGGCCGAGCGTGTCCGCCTTGTCGAGATAGAGGGCACTGACCACGTCGTCGCTGTTTGTGAGTTCCGCATGACGCCGGGCATGCGTTACGGCGCAAAACGTGCAGCCGTTGACCAGCGACGCACCGAGCGCACCCAGTTCGCGGTCAGGACGCGCGAGACCGCCTTCGACATACATGATCGCGTTGAAAAGCACGGTGCGGGCGACATAGCTCTCGGGGTCGTGGACGAGGGTGCGCACATATTCCGAAACCTTCTTGGCCGATGGGGTGACCTTCATGGCCTTGAGCTGTTCCGGCGTCGCTTCTGAAAGCTCGACGGGCGCGATGTGCGGATGCCAGGTCAGCGGCTTCAATTTCACCGAGGAAATCATGCGGCCCTCATCAATCTCAGGCCGGTGGCGACCCGCGTCTGGAAGTTTACGAAGGCAATGAGCTCGGAGAGCGCGACGATCTGCGGGTTATCGAACCCGGCCTCGACAAGCCGGGTGATGTCGCTCGCCTGCGCCTTGATCGGAGACAGCGTGATCAGATCGACATGGCGGGCAATGGTGGCCAGCGGTTCGCCGAGATCGGTCGCCCCGTTCGCCAGAGCCAGCAGGTCCTCGCCCGGCTGAAGCGCCGCCAGCTGGGCTTCGTAATCCGCGACCAGAACCTTGTCCGCGTTCGATGCAGCGATCCTTCGGGCCAGCGCGATGCGCAACACAGTCGACAGACCGAGGCCATGCTCAGGCGTCAGTACGGACAGGCGGCAGAGTTCTGCGCCCTGAACGAACTCCGGCCGGAAGCGGCGGGCGTTGAAAATGGCGTCGTCCGGGGATAGGCCTGCGGCCTTGTCCATCGCATCGATCACAGCACGGTCTCCTTATTAAGCATCGGGGTTGAATCCACCCATTCGTCGCCCTGAAGCTCGGGGATGTCGTAGGCAACGAGATTGGCAAAGTGCGCTTCGACATCTTCGGCAAACAGCGATGCAGCGATGCCGCGAGCAAGCCTGTCGGCGCCGGCACTGACAGCCGGGATGTCGCCGGATACCTTGCCATGGGTGAGCATCGCGGCGTCGTTGAAGCAGTGGATATGGGAAAGCATCGGGCAGGAGCCGGCAACCTTCTCGCGGAATTCGAAGGACGGACCGAGATCCGGCGCCTCTGACATGCCGCGTCGCGAGGGTCCCATGTCCGCCGTCTGCCGGCCATCGGACCAACTCCGGATATAGGGAGCAATCTGCGCGAACTCCGGACGGCCGTTGAAGTCGTTGGTGAAGCCCGTGGCGGCGATCAGGAAATCGTAGCGCATCGGTCCCTGCGTCGTCTCGATCAACAAGCCGTCCCTGTCCTGGCCGACCGAGACGATGCCGCAATCGAGGAAGAACCGCGCATTCTCGTGGCCGGAAACCCGCAGCGTCGAGGAGCGCGGCGGCGGGGTCTGTGTCTGGGCGGTGTATTCGACGAACTTCCACTTCCAGGCATCGGGAAGCTGGTGCATGCCGTGAACGACGCCCTGGCTGCCGATGCCGGTCATCTTGTTGACGCGGGGCATTTCCTTGCGGCGGATCAGGAGGTCCACTTGTCCGGCTCCGGCCTCCAGCGCCGTCGCCGCATTGTCCATTGAGGAGGCACCGGCCCCGATCACGGCGACGCGCTTGCCCCTCAATCCGGCGAAATCGATTTCGTCTGCCGAGTGAGCCCAGTAAGCTTGGTCGATCCCCTTGAGGAAATCTGGGACAGCGAACCCACCCAATCCGGAACGACCGGTTGCCAGAACCAGATGACGGGTCAGAACCCGCCCGGTTTCAGAGCCCTCGATGTCGACTGCGATGAGACCGTCGACGGAGCAAATGCCGGTCATCCGCACGCCGTTGCGGACCGGGAGATCGAGTATTTTTCGGTACCAGACCAGATAGTCCATCCACTGGCCTTTCGGGATCTTATCGAGCGACTGCCATGCGTCCCGTCCCCACTGCGCAGTAAACCAGGCCCGAAAGGTCAGTTGCGGCAGGCCGAGTGCCGGTCCGTGCAGGCTCTTCGGCGAACGGAGCGTCTGCATGCGAGCGAACGTGACCCAGGGTCCCTCCAGTCCTTCCGGTGCGGCATCGTAAGCGACCACATTGGTCATTCCCGTCAGCACCAGCTTTGCCGTGGCGGCGAGGCCGCACATGCCGGCGCCGATGACGACGACATCGCGCACGGATCGACCGTCATGCACCGTCTGAGGAACCCAGGGCTTTGCCGGCAATTCGAGATAGTCGAGATCCTGCGCAAGCTGTGCTTCCAGCGCCGCAAGACCGATCGACAGGGGGTTGGTGGGCATATGCGTCATAAATCAGTTCCCTGATCTGTGCCCGACGGCTGGCCGGTCACGAGTTGGCCGGCCAGGGCCGGATCGAGCTTGGTGAACCCGACGATCGAGCGTTTTGCCACCGCCTCGACCGCGTCCATCAGCGCGCGCGCGGCTGGGCGTAGGGGGATCTTTTCGACGGATAGAACGCCCCAATAGAAAGGCACCTCGAGATTGATCGGCCGGACGACAGTGCCGGGTTCGCTGACGCCATAGGACGTCACCGGATCGATGATGGCGATCACACCCTCTATCTGGCGGACGAACTGCAACGCCCCATAGGAATTGTTCGTGCGGATGACCGGGCCGGTCTCGATGCCCTGGGACGCGAGCGCCCGCGCGATATTGCGTTGAAATCGCAGCGGATTGAGCATCGTCGCAATCCGCCGACCGGCAAGGGCCGCCAACGGCACGACATCGAGGCCCGCGAGCGGGTCGTCTTCGCGAAGGGCAACGACAGTCGGGGCCGAATAGAGGCGGAGGACATCCAGGCCGGGAATATCGAGCGGCAGGCTGCTGAAACCGATGTCCGCCCGGCCGCTCCGCACTTCCTGCGCGACGGTCGAGGCGAGAAACTGGCCGACATGCGTCTCGTGCGGGACTTCGACGTCCTTCAGTTGCGCCATGGCCTTGGGAATCAATCCGGTGCCGATGGCGGCCGTCGTCGCGATCTGCAGGATCCGACCCTTGCCGCCGGCAATCATCTTTGCCCGCGCGGCGAGTTCCGTGAACGACATCAGCAGTCGCCGTGCCTCTTCCTCAAAGGCGATGCCCTCCTCGGAGAGCTGAACACGTCGACCGATGCGGTGTAGCAGCTCGAAGCCGAGTTCGGCTTCAAGGTCCTGGATGGTGCGGGTGACAGAGGGTTGGGATCTCCCGAGCACCTCGGCAGCCTTCGTGATGCTGCCGCTGGCGGCAACCGCAAGAAATGTCTGAAGGTCCCGAGTTTCCATAAGCGCCTACATGCGAAATTTGTATGAATAGCATTCATTCATTCAAAGATAACATCTGTCAAGCGGTGTTGGCGATTATTTGTGCGCTGCAATATATTGTTTATTTAATGGGCAGTTTCTAAAAGGCACAGCTGTGCTGCCTTGGTAAACTACTTACGTCCAAGGATATCGCAGGTTGACGGATAGACCGTGGATCGCTGATAGCTGGATGAAGGGAATAGTCGTTGGCAGCCCGCACAGGGAGAAACACGCTTCTAAATTCGGGTGTGAAACCGGAAAAACTGACGGGGCATTTTCGCATGCCGTACCAAGTAGCGCGTACCGCCGACATGCATGCCGACATTGGCGTGCAAAGCGTCGAGCCCGCCGAAGCGCGTCAACATAGTGTCAAGAAGGGTGTCGACAATGGCGACCATCTGCGGAAACATATTGCTGACCCCGCGACCCAGCGTGCTAAAAGCGAGCGGGACATCGTCGTCGTTGGAATTTCAAGCGGAACACATGGCTGAACAAACGCTCGCCAGATACGTCGATAATTTGAAGATCCCGACATTGTTGCGGATGCAGGGTAAAGCCATCCGGGCCGACATAGCCCGCCACCTGTCCGTGACACCGGCCACCGTCACCCGACTGATCAGCAGCCCAGGCTCCGCAGGCAGGAATCCGCTGTGGGAGCAGCGACAATCGCGCACCACCACACGTTCGATATCTCCTATATGGACATTTTCGGTGATGAAGGCCAGGACCTTCGCACCCGCGGATTGCAAGGGTAAAGCGGGCCGGCACGCGACTTGGCGAGAGCGTACAGAATAAATTTTTAGGAGATAGTTTTGGCCACGACAACCCACTTGCTGCGCCACATCAACGCCATGCGCACCCTCCGTCTTCTGCGCGGCGGCGGCGCGCTGTCACGCGCCGATATCGCACGCGAATTGCATTTGACGCGGGCGACCGTCGGCAACGCCATGGTCGAACTGCTCGATAGCGGTCTCGTTGTCGAGGCGCCCGAAAGTGCCGCGGAAACGCGGGTCGGACGACCGGGCGTCAATGTCATGCTCAATCCGGTCGGTTCCTATGCCATCGGCGTTGAGGTGGGAATGCGCAGCATCTCGGCAGTGGTGGTCAACCTGGCCTTCGAGATCGTCGCGCGCCTTACGATGTTGACAGGCGACTATCGCAATCCGGACGGCGTGAGTGAAAGCATATTGAAACTCATTCAATCGCTGATCGAGGACGGGAATTTTTCCTCGGATAAAATCGCCGGGCTTGGGATCGCAATACCGGGCCTGGTCGACAGGAACGGTGTCATCGTCAATGCCCCATTGCTCGGTTGGCGCGGCTTCGCGCTCGGCGACAAGATAAAATCGAGCGTGCCGGACCCTTGGATTCTTCGCATCCAGAATGACGCGTCGGCGTTGGCCGCTGCAGAATGCGCGCTTTCGCCCGGCCCAGAGACGGAAGACATGCTCCTCATCCTTCTGTCGGAAGGCATTGGTGGGGCGATGGTCAGGCACGGGCGCGTGGTGGGCGGCGCCCATGGCTATGCCGGTGAGATCGGCCACATTATTGTCAGTTCCGGCACGGAAACGGCCTCCTTCGAAATGCTGGCGGGCGCCAACCATTTCGAAGCGATCTTTGCGCCGGGCATCACCATCGCCGAGGCTGCGGCGGCCGCGCGCCGGCGGTACCAGGATCAGGACGTTGCGCATTTGCTGGAGAACTGGTCGCAAGCACTTGCTGTCGGCCTCGCCAACGCCGTGCATCTTCTCGACCCCAGAAGCATCGTTCTCGGCGGCCCGCTGTCCCAGCTTTTTCCATGCGTCGAAAAGCGGGTGCGTGAAAAGCTCTCCGACATGCTGATCTATGGCCTCGCCCCGCCTTCGATACGGGTCGCAGCAACCCAGGGCGATGATGCAGCGGTCGGTGCCGCTGCGGTCATAAGGGAGACCCTGTTCGACCTGCCATCCATCGACGAGGGCAGCCTCGCGCCGGCGTAAAATCACAATTGACACAATTAGTATTTGTCTTATACAAATACTTAATCGCGAGGAGGCGAAGTTGAGTTATGTCGAACAACAACTTGGCACTGACAGCTGTCGGCCACCAGGCAGGGCAAGACTTCCTCTCCTTTCTGCGCGCTGGCATCGCGATGCGACGCCGCGGAGCACCCGGCGAGCCGGCGAACGCCCACCGGGCGATTTCGGCTCTACAACCTTTATGTTCACGCATTATCAGACTGGAGCCGGCCGATGATGCCACAAATCGGCGTTTCAAAAATACTGGTTGCCGATATTGGCGGCACGAATGTCAAATTCGGCTTCAATATTGCCGGAGCCGCACAGGACTACCACCGGCTTTTCTCGACGCGGCTGCTCCAGGACGGTGATCCGATCCTGCGGCTTGCCGCGATGGTCGGCGATGTCATCGTCGAGACCGGCATTCGGCCGGACGTGCTTGTCACCACCGTTCCAGGCTTTCTCGATGCCGACGAGGACAAGGTACTTTTCGCGGGAAATGTTCAGTCCCTGAATGGTCGCCGGCTGGCATCGGAATTGTCATCGGAGCTCGGATTTCCGGTCTATCTTGAGAGAGATTCCGTACTTGCGCTGATGGGCGAGACTGTCGCAGGCGTTGGCATTGGCAGCACCGCGGTTCTCGGCATTTACCTCGGCACCGGCGTAGGAGCGGCGTTCATCCAGAATGGCAAACCGTTTCGCGGCGCTGGCTGGGCGCTCGAAATCGGGCATATTCCATTCGGGTCCGAAGGACGCATGTTAGAGGGTCTGCGCACCGACAGCCTCGAGACTTATGTTTCCGGCCGTGCACTGCAGGCTATCGCCGACGAACATGGCGCGCCGATCAATGATGTCTTCGCCCTGTCTGCCGTTGATGGCAACAGTGCATTGAACTTCGCCATCGAGGCGTTCATCGACCACATCACCACGGCGATCGGCATTGCTACGGTGCTGTTTTCCCCCGACATCCTGATCCTCGGCGGCGGCGTGTGCGAAATGTCGGACTTCCCGAAGGAGCGCATCAAAGCGCTCGTCGAAAGAAAGGGCCCTTTCGGGCAGACGGGCCAGACACTCGATCTGCGCTGGGCGGCTCTCGGCTGGCGCGGCGTGCTGAATGGCGCGCCGCTCGCCGTGAACGCCCATCTGCAGCGCCATGCGCCCGCCGATGCCGCGCTCGCCATGACCTCACCAACGCCATTCGCGGGGGGCAAGACCCATGGCTGAACGCTATCTCATTGGCCTGGACTACGGCTCCGAATCCGCCCGCGGTGTGTTGATCGGCGTCGGCAGCGGACAGCAACTGGCCAGTCATACCCATCCCTATCGTCATGGCATCATGACGCTCCGCTTGCCGGACGGCACGCCTCTGCAGCGCGGCTGGGCGCTGCAAAATGCAGCCGACTACGTGGAAGCTGCGCTCGACATCCTGACGACGCTTGGAAACGGGCGTGACATTGATGGTATCGGGCTCGGCTTTACCGCAAGCTCACCCATGCCGGTCACGGCGCAAGGCAAGCCACTCTCACAGAGATTTCCGGCCGAACCGCACGCCTATGTCAAGCTGTGGAAGCACAGTGCCGCACAAGGCTATGCCAATGCGATCAACGCCGAGGGCGGATCGTATCTCGAAAATTTTGGCGGCAAAGTCTCGGGCGAATGGCTTTTGGCCAAGGCCGCCCAGATCGCCGCGGAAGCGCCGAAAATCTGGAGCGAAACGGCGAAATTCATCGAATCCGGCGACTGGCTTGTGTGGCAATTGTCCGGCGTCGAGGCGAGAAGCCTAGGCTTTGCCGCCTACAAGGCACAATATTCGGCGGCCGAAGGTTATCCCGATATCCTGCCTGATCTCGGCAGGCGCCTTGCCCCGCCCCACCGTGTCGGCTCTGCCGCCGGCGAACTGACGACGGAATGGCGTGCGCAGACGGGCATTCTCGGCAAGGCGGCGATTGCCGTCTCGGTGATCGATTCGCATGTCGTGCTGCCCGCGGTCGGCGCCGTCGAGACAGGCTGCCTGGTGGGCGCACTTGGCACATCGGCCGCCTATCTGCTGCTCAGCCGCGATTTTCAGCCACTTCCGGCTGGCATCGAAGGCGTAGCCTATGACGGTTCGATGCGCGATCTCTGGTGCTATGAATCGGGCCAAGCGAGTTTTGGCGACACGCTGTCCTGGTTTGTCAGAAATTTTCCGCGTGGCAGCAACACGGACGAGAGCTTCCATCTTTACAATCTTGAGGCGGCCGCCCTTGTCCCGGGGGAAAACCGCCTGGTGGCACTAGACTGGTGGAATGGCAATCGGGTGCCTCTGGCCGATTCACGGCTGAGTGGCATGATCATGGGCCTGTCGATGGACACCTCGTCGGTCGGTCTGTACCGCGCTTTGATGGAGTCCCTGTGCTTCGGCGCCCGATCGATCATCGAGCTGTTCGAAGCCGGCAGCGTTGCCGTCGAGCGCGTCCTTATGACCAGTGGGCTGGCGCAGAACAATCCGCTGCTAGTGCAGATCATGTCCGATGTCATCAACCGGCCGATCCATGTTCCCGACATCGCCAACCCGACCGCTGTCGGCGCGGCAATCCATGGCGCCGTGGCATCCGGGCTTGTCGCCAGCTATGACGAAGGTGCCGCCCGCTTCGGCGCCCGCAGCCACCGGCAATACGCGCCCGATCTGGCCCATGCCCGCGTCTACGACACGCTTTATCAGGTCTACAAGGGCATGAGCGGCTCCGAAAGCGCCCGTTCGGCAATGCACGTACTCAGTGATCTGTCGGTCCTGTCCACGAAAGCGATGAGCCCTTCAACCGCCGACGGTCCGCCGTCCTGATAAGACCGGCTGGTGCCGGCTTTCGCAACGAACGCACTTTAGCAATCAAGGGAGATGACCATGTACATGAACAGAACACGCGTCGATGGAAGCATCGCTTTCGTGACTGGCGGCGGAAGAGGCATCGGACTTTCGACCGCCGAAGCGCTGGCCGAAGCCGGCGCGCGCGTGGTGATATCCGGCCAGGACGAAGCGGCCCTGCAGCAAGCCGTTGAAAAGCTGAAGAGCGGCGGATACGATGCTCGTTACGTGGTGCTCGACATCACCCAGTCGGATGCCTGCACCGAAGCCAGCGAGCGCATAAATCGCGACGTCGGTCCCGTTGACATTCTCATCGCCAATGCCGGCATCGCCTGGCCCGACACGGCAGCAGAAGACATGTCGGATGCCAGCTGGACCCGGGTAATCGATGTCAATCTCAACGGCACCTTCTGGACGTGCCGCGCCTTTGGCAAGCCAATGCTGGAACGCGGTAAGGGATCGATCGTCACCGTCGGCTCGATGTCGGGCATGATTTCCAACAAGCCGCAGCGGCAGGCCCATTATAACGCCTCGAAAGCCGGCCTCCATCATCTGACGAAATCGCTGGCCGGCGAATGGGCAACACGCAACGTGCGCGTCAACTGCGTAGCACCGGGCTACGTCAACACCGCCATGTCGAACATTTCCTTCCTCGACCCGAAAAACTCAGGCCCCTGGATGGCCGGCACACCCATGGATCGCCTGATCGAGCCGGAAGAGGTTGCCTCGGCCAACCTGTTCCTGGCGTCACCGGCCTCAAGCGGCATGACCGGCACGATCCTCACCATCGATGCCGGATACACCATCTGGTGATCGTTACGGCTGGTAGAATCGGAGGAGAAACAATGACTTTCGACCCGAAAGGCGCGGACGTTCCTATCCTTGAGATGCGCGGCATCTCGAAAACATTCGGCAGCATCAAAGCCCTATCGGGCGTCTCCCTGACCGTCCATCGCGGCGAAGTACACGCCTTGATGGGCGAGAACGGCGCAGGCAAGTCGACGCTCATGAAGATCCTGTCGGGCGCTTATGTGCCGGATGAAGGCGGAACCGTCAGTGTTGCCAGCAAGCTGGTGGCGCCCGGCAGCCCGCGCGCCTCCAAGGAAGCCGGCATTGCCGTCATCTATCAGGAGCTGTCGCTGGCTCCGAACCTGACGATCGCCCAAAATATCTATCTGGGTGCGGAGCGCGCCAGCTACGGCTTTGTCCGCCGCGGCGAGCAGAGAAGCAGATGCGCCGCCGTTCTAGAGCGGCTGGGCCTGCAATTTTCGCCGGAAACACTTGTCGAGTCGCTTTCGATCGGCGAGCGGCAGATGGTGGAAATTGCCCGGGCACTGTCGTTCGACCCACGCATCCTCGTCATGGACGAGCCGACGACGTCGCTGACGAGCCGCGAGACTGACCGTCTGTTTGAGGTCATTCGCGATCTTAAGAGGCAAGGGATTGCCGTCATCTACATTAGCCATCGCATGGAAGAGATTTATGCGTTGTCCGATCGCGTCACGGTCTTGCGGGATGCGAAGCCGGTCGGCACCCTCGACCGGGCGCAACTGTCGCCCGAGACGCTGGTATCGATGATGGTCGGCCGCGATGTCTCGACATTCTACAAGAAGACCCATGTCGTCGACAAAAGCGCCGCGCGCATCGTGCTTGCCGTCCGCAGCCTGTCCGACGGGCACAAGGTTCGCGATTGCTCGCTGGACATCCGGGAAGGAGAAGTGGTCGGACTTTCCGGTCTCGTCGGCTCCGGCCGGACCGAGCTTGCACGACTGATCTATGGCGCCGATCCGTTCAGACAGGGCGAAGTCAGCGTCGACGGAGCGGCTGCCAGCATCAACAGCCCAAGCGACGGGATCGCAGCCGGGATTGCCTATCTGACGGAGGATCGCAAGGGTCTCGGCCTGTTCCTCGACATGAGCATCCGGGAAAACGTCAACGTCTCCGTCATCGGGCGCGATGCCCATCGGCTGGGCTTCCTAAACTTCCGGACCGCCTCGGAACGGTCGAAAAAGGCATTCTCGGAATTCGGCATTCGCGCCGCTCATGATGGCGTTACGGTCGGTTCGCTGTCCGGTGGCAATCAGCAGAAGGTGCTGCTTGCACGCCTCATGGAGGCCAAGCCGAAGATCGTCATTCTCGACGAACCGACGCGCGGCGTCGATGTCGGCGCCAAATCGGAAATCTACCGTCTCATCGACGCGCTGGCGCAGAACGGCGTAGCCATCCTGCTCATCTCGAGCGAGCTTCCGGAAATCATCGGCGTCTCCGACCGCGTGCTGGTCATGAACCAGGGGCGTATCAGCGGCGAGGTTCGCCCTGCAGCGGACGGCACCATCAGCCAACAGGAAATCATGGCCTTTTCGACGGGAACCGCACCTGCGGTCGCGGCGTGAAGAATGTCCATGGAGGATAGAAAAATGACCGATACCGTAGATTCCCAGACGACAAAGTCTGCGGTCGCAAAGAAGAACCTGAACCTGCGCACGGGGCTGCAGGCGCTCGGCATGCTGCCGATCCTCATCATTCTTGCCGTCGGCTTTCACTTGCTCACGGGCCGGTTCCTGTCGGTCAGCAACCTGTCGATCGTCATGCAGCAGGCATCGATCAACACGGTGCTGGCTGCCGGCATGACCTTCGTCATTCTGACCGGCGGCATCGACCTTTCGGTCGGCTCGATCCTTGCCATGTCGGCGATGTTTGCGCTGATTGCCAGCCTGCTGCCGGACATGGGCATGCTTGGCATACCCGCGGCACTCGTCGCCGGCCTCGCATGCGGCCTGTTCAACGGCATCTTGATCTCGGCAGCCAAGCTGCCACCGTTTATCGTCACGCTCGGAACCCTGACGGCGTTTCGCGGCGTCGCCCGCCTTGTTGGCGGTGACACCACCGTGTTCAACAGCGACCTGCCTTTCGCCTTCATCGGCAACGGTGGCGTATTCGGCATCCCATGGCTGGTGATCATCGCCTTTGTCGTCATCCTGCTGTCCTGGATCATCTTGACGCGCACGGTGTTGGGCACGTGGATCTACGCCGTCGGTGGAAATCCTGAAGCGGCACGACTGACCGGTATCAAGCTTTGGAAGGTACTTCTGTTCGTCTACGGAACCTCCGGCCTGCTGGCCGGTCTCGGTGGCGCCATGTCGGCGGCCCGGCTTTACGCCGCGAACGGACTGCAACTCGGCCAGGCCTATGAGTTGGACGCGATTGCCGCCGTCATTCTTGGCGGCACAAGCTTTGTCGGCGGCGTTGGCTCCGTCTGGGGCACGCTGGTCGGCGCGCTGATCATCGCCGTGCTGTCCAACGGCCTCATTCTCGTCGGGGTATCGGACATCTGGCAATACATCATCAAGGGTCTGGTCATCATCGGCGCGGTTGCACTCGATCGTTACCGGGCCAAGGGAGGTATCCGCACCTGAGGAGTTTGGGGCGGGTGTGTGGGGCAATTTGCCCATTGAGAGGAGAGAGACATGAAATTGAAATCTGTACTGGCTGTTTCGGTTGCCACCATGGCATTGCTGACGACAAGCGTATTCGCTGAGGATGCCAAGGTCTTAAAAAGCGTCGGCATTTCGGTCGGCAGCCTTGGCAACCCTTTCTACGTGGCTGCGGTCGCCGGCATCACGGCAGCGGCGAAAAAAGCAAATCCTGACGTCAAGATCACCGCCGTCGACGCGGACTACGACCTCAACAAGCAGCTCTCGCAGATTGACAGCTTTATCGGCGCCGGCACCGATATCATGATGATCGTGCCAGTCGATCCAAAGGCCAGCGTGCCTGCCGTGCAAAAGGCCAAGGCCGGCGGCATGGTCGTGGCTGCCTTCGACACGACGGCGAGCAATGCCGATGTCAGCGTGTCGACCGACAACGTCAAGGCCGGCGAGAACGCTTGCGAATATCTGGCCGATAAGCTCGGCGGCAAGGGTAACATCGTATTTCTCAATGCCGTCCAGGTCTCTGCCGTGGTTGATCGCATCAACGGTTGCAAAAGCGTGCTCGCCAAACACCCGGATATGAAGGTCGTTGCCGACCAAAATACCCAAGGCAGCCGTGACGGTGGTCTAAAGGTTATGCAAAGCATCCTGACGGCCCAGGATCACATTGACGGCGTGTTTGCCGCTAACGATCCTGCCGCCATTGGTGGCGATCTTGCCGCCAAGCAGATGAAGAGAAACGAATTCATCATCACCTCGGTGGACGGCGCCCCGGATGTTGAAAAGCTTCTGAAGGGTGGCAACACGCTGATCAAGGCAACCGCATCGCAGGACCCCTATGCAATGGCAGCGCAGTCCTTCGACCTCGCGCTCGCAATCTTCCAAGGCAAGAAGCCTGCGGAAACCAAGGTGCTGCTCGATCCGAAGCTGATCACCGCCGACAACATCGCCGATTACAAGGGATGGACATCGGCGCGCTAAAGCCATGGCCTTGCGATCCGCGCAGCACGATGTTGCGCGGATCTCTCCCGGCAGGAGCAGCACAATCTAATAGGATCGATCGGCGGCTGAGCCAGGTCTCGCCCTCACGGCAGACTGATTTGCAGGACGGCACTGTGGTCGATCGCCGATGAGGCATCGACAGGCTGTCAGCGAAGACGGCTGCTCCCTGGGCAACGGCCATACGCTAGTCAATGGCTCGGGCCGGCGAGAAGACCGCTGAGGCGGACAATAATGGAGGAGGAAGCAATGAAATTCGCGTTAAAGGCCACACTAGTGCTGTTGGCGGTCCTTTGTTCATCTGCGGCATCTGCCGAAACGCTGACCATCGCCACTGTAAACAACGGCGATATGGTCAGAATGCAGAAGATGACGGATGACTTCACCAAAGCCAACCCGGACATCAAATTGAACTGGGTGACGCTTGAGGAAAATGTCCTTCGCCAGAAAGTGACAGTCGATATCGCCACCAAGGGCGGACAGTATGACATTCTGACCATCGGCACCTATGAAGTCCCGTTGTGGGCGAAACAGGGCTGGCTGGTGCCGCTCGACAAGCTGGGCGCCGACTACGACACCAACGACCTCATTCCGGCCATCAGGAACGCCGTATCACAGGATGGCAAGCTTTACGCCGCGCCCTTCTATGCCGAGTCGTCGTTGCTGATGTATCGCAAGGATCTGTTCGAAAAGGCCGGGCTGAAAATGCCTGACAAGCCGGATTGGGATTTCGTTGCCGACGCTGCTCGCAAGATCACCGATCGTGCCAAGGGAATTAATGGCATCTGCCTGCGCGGTAAGGCCGGCTGGGGCGAGAACATGGCGACCGTCACGACGATTGCCAATTCCTTCGGAGCAAAATGGTTCGACGAAAAATGGAAGCCGCAGTTCGACCAGAAGATCTGGCACGATACGCTGGATTTCTACGTCACGCTGATGAAGGACGCAGGGCCGGCTGGCGTGTCTTCCAACGGCTTTAACGAAACACTGGCGCTTTTCCAGCAGGGAAAATGCGGCATGTGGGTCGACGCGTCCGTCGCCGCATCGTTCATCTCGGACCCAAAACAATCGACTGTGGCCGACAAGACCAGCTTCGTCGTGTCTCCGGATCATGCCGGCTCCGGCAGCCGTGGCAATTGGCTGTGGGCCTGGAACCTGGCCATTCCCGCTGGCTCGCAGAAGGTCGCATCGGCTGAAAAATTCATCTCCTGGGCGACGAGCAAGCATTACATCGAGATGGTTGCGCAAAAGGAGGGCTGGGCAAACGTTCCTCCAGGCACACGCCAATCGCTCTACAACAATCCGGAATATCTGAAGGCGGCGCCTTTTGCCAAGATGACCCTGGACGCGATGCTTTCGGCCGGGGAGAACAAGCCACAAACCCAGTATCCGTTCTGGCAATATGTCATCCTGCCGGAATACCAGGGCATCGGAACGGCCGTCGGGCAGATTTTCTCGTCTGCCCTCACCGGCGACATCACCGTCGATGCGGCCCTGGCGAAGGCCCAGACCATCACCGATCGCGCCATGGTCAAGGCCGGCTATCACCAATAGCAGCACCGCTGCTTGATCGTTTCTTCCCACCTTCCCGATCGCGAATGATCGGGGAGGATTTTTTCACACAAACGAAAAAGCAGGCGTTGAAGATAAACCTGGCATCTGCCGCGGCCACCCTCAGCGCCTGCTTTTCAAGCTGCCGAATTCGTTCAGACGGATCGGCGATCAAACCGGATCGGCGCCGATCGCCTTGAGAGCGGCCCGTGCCACTTCGAAATCCTGGTCACCCGAGCCGGAACCGACGCCGATGGCGCCAGCCAGCTTACCATCGAACCGGATCGGCAGACCGCCGGGCAGATGCGTCACACCGCCCTGCGATGCGATGCCGGCCGCTACACCGAATTCAGGCGCCATCGCCCCGGTCGGGCCATTGATCGACGCGGCCGTGCGCGCCTTGGAACGGGCCGTGTGCATGCTCAGATATTTGGCGCCATCCATCCGGGCGCTGAGGATCGTTTCGCCGCTGACGTCGACGATGAAAATGCACTGCGGCACCGTGATCGCCTCAGCATGGCTAACGGCGGCATTCAAGGCGTTGATGGCGCCGGCATGCGTGAGGGCCACGGTTTCGCGGAAATTTGTCATGGTTATTATCCTTGCTGGGATCAGCCCTGTCGGAAATGGGCGTTGAGAAAGTCTTGAATTGCGGCTCTGAATTCCGAAACATATCTGAGCTTATCGGCCGCCTTCGGCGTGATCTCAACATAGTTCGATCCGGCTATCATGCCGGCCAGGGCTTGGGCATAGGCGATGGGATGCACAAGATCCTGTTCATGGCCGACCACGAGCGTTGGGATCGCCAGATCCCGCACGGCATCCTCACTTACTCCCGGGCCGTCTGCCGATATCGCCGTCAGCAATGCCGCAGTGATATCAATCGGCGCGCGCGCGAAAAAGCCAATCAGGGAATCCAGATTGGCCTGCGCATCGCGCTTCAGCAGGTTGGCGGTATCGCCTGCCATGAACTGTTGCCGCGCTTCGTCTGGCGGCAGTCTGGCAAGCAGCGCACCTACTTCCGCATTCGGCATCATATTCTCCGGCGCATTATCGATGATCCATGCCGGACGGGCGATGATCAGGCCTTTGACCAATTGCGGATATTTGACCGCGAGCCGCAGGGCGATGGTCGCTCCCATGGAAATACCGCCAACCACCACTGGCTTGAGATGCTTTTCGGCAATGAAGGATGCGACGTCGTCCGTGAAGGTAGCAATCGAAAATTTCGACGGATCGCCTGCTGCGGAACGTCCGTGGCCACGCATCTCTATGGTGACGCGGCGGAATGCCGTATCGGCCGGAAAGGCTTCGGTCGTCTGACCTGCATCGCCGCACAGGCCATGCTGAAAGATTATCGGCAGTCCTGCTCCGCCGGCATCATCGACGGACAGCAGGCATTGGTCGCGCAGAAACGTTGATACCGTCATGCCCCTTTCCCGGCCCGATCCGTCAATGAGGTTTTGAGGAACGACGCCACTTGCCCGGCTTCGCTTGCCTTCAGCCCATGGGTGACGAGGCTGCCTGCAAACCCCGCGGATCGCAGTGCCGCAAGGTAGTGGCCATAGTCTAGCACACCCGTGCCAGCGGTTGCGAATTCACCGGATGCAGTACGGTCCTTAGCGTGGGCCATGGCGATGCGATCTGCGAGCAGATCGATGGCGGCCGATACTGTGGCTCTCTGCGCGTCAAGCGAGGCACGCTCGAAGAGGTTGGCCGGATCGAGCACGATCTTCAGCCGCGGGCTTTTCAGCTCATCGATCAGCTGTCGTGCCTTGGCGGCGGAATTGACGACATTGGCGAGTTCCGGTTCGATGCCCAGATCGACATTGTAACGGTCGGCGATGGCAATCGCCGTTTCCATTGCCTTCAGCAGGTCGCGCCAGGCTTCCGGCGTGTCGTTGTCGGGGTGTTGGTGCCATTGGTCGTTCGGATCACGGGTTCCTGTGCAGAGCGTGACCAGATCCGTGCCGAGATCGGCGCAGGAGGCGGCAAGCACCTCCAGCCGGCGATGGCCGAGCTCGCGCGTTGCGACATCCGGATGGATCATGTTGTAGGTGCCGGAAACTGCCACCAGCTTGACCTTCGCCTGGGCAGCGGCCGATGCCGCCGCCTTCGCCACCTTAGCGCCGATCGCATCGGGCATCGAAGCAAGACCGGAGCAGGCAAGGTTGTATTGCGTCGCCGAATAGCCGGCGGCGGCCACCGCAGACAGCACGGTCGCCGGGTCGGTTCCTTCAAAGGTCTTGGCGAAAATTCCGATCTGCATCAAACGCCTCCCGTGACATCCGCCAGCGCGACTGGCTTGCCGCTTTCCACCGAGCGGGCAATGGCCACCATCGCCTGCACGGAGGCAAGCCCATCGGCGATATCAGCCCCCTCCATCGGCACCTTGTCCAAAATGACGCGCGCAAAGGATTCGAGCTGGCGGCGGTAGAAATGACCATCGGCGCCAAGCACACGGTGCGATGAGGCATCGGCCTCACGGAAGATATCGACCTCGCTCGACTTGTAGTACCAAGGGTTATAGGTCTTGCCGAGAATGCTGCCGTTCTTGCCGTAAATCTGGAAGCCTTCGTGCCAATCCATCCGTACCTGGACCGTCAGATCGAGATGGCCGAGCGTGCCCGAGGCGAACTCGACATCGATGAACCAGCACCAGATCCCTGCCCGTTCCGACAGACGGGCATGGACGGAAATGATGTCGCCGGCGAAATAGCGTGCCGTGTCGATCAGATGGCATCCGTGCGCGAGCATGTAATAGCGGCGCAGATCCGCCTTAGGATTGGCTGAAGGCTTGCGGGCATTGGCGCTGGAGACAATCAGCGGCTGGACGGCATCCGTCATCGGATAGCGATGGGTGCTGTCGCAATACCAGGCTTTTAGCGCGACGACGTCGCCCATCTCAGTGTCGATGAACGACTTTGCCGCCTGCAGGCCGGCGTCGAAACGCTTCATGTGGCCGACCTGAAAAACCCTTCCGGATTTTTCCACGGCCGCCTGCAGCTGGATGCATTCCTCGACGGTGATGCCAACGGGCTTTTCGCAAAGCACATGCTTTCCGGCTTCCAGCGCGCGGATCGAGGCTGGTACATGGAACGCGTCGGCCGTCGCGATGATAACGGCCTCGACATCCGGATCCGCAAGCATCCGATCGTAGTCGTTGAACGTCTTTTCGGCGCCATGGGTAATCGCCATGCGTTCGCGAAGATCGTCAGCGACATCGCAGATTGCGTAAAGATCGGCGTTGGCGGCCTTGGTGCAGCTCTCGAAATGCGCCGACTGCGCGATTTGACCGGCGCCGAGCACGCCAACCCTGAGGCGCCTGTCTTGCTTGATTGGCATAATCAGTCCTGTCCTATGAGATGAATTCTATCCTGTGACGATCGCACCGGCGCTCCTCCCTCGCGGGCGTGTCCTCCAGGCTGGACACGCCAATTTACGTTCGGAAAGTTCGGTGCGGCGATGCCCGTAACCATCCAGAAGCATAATTTGTTTGCGTCGAAAACAAACACATGGGAAGGCTGCTGTCAATCATTTTGCTCAAGTTCACCCCATTTCGGCGACACTGGGAGGCGCGGCCTTGGGGAATAACGCGCCCAATTTTCCAGCGCCCGCCTGCCGTAAGCCCGCTCAGCAGTTCTACAGAAATGGCGAGTCTCCCCGCCATCACCATAGGTCCGAACGAAGGACCGGTTTACCAGCTCGTGTAGCCGCCGTCGGCGACGACAATCGAGCCGGTCATGAAGCTTGCCGCATCCGAATTCAGGAAGACCACAATATTGGCGATTTCACTGACCTGGGCGACGCGATTGAGCGGCGTGTTCGTCAGCCAGACATTTGTCATCTCGGTGTCCTGCTGCATCGCATAGGCCGTCATCGCCGTTTCGACGAAGCCGGGCGCAATGGCGTTCACTCGGACGCCCCGTGTCGCCCACTCGGTGGCGAGGGTCTTGGTGAGGTGATGGACCGCCGCCTTGGAGACGTTGTAGTGAGCATTGTGCTGCGGGCGGACAACCACGTTGCCGGAGATTGAGCCGATGCTAACGATGCTGCCACCCTTGCCGTCGGCCATCATCCGCTTTCCGAAAGCCTGGGCGCACCAAAACGTCCCATTCAGATTGACGTCGAGCACTAGGCGCCATTCTTCCGGGGTAATGTCTTCCGCAGCCGACCGACGTCCGATCCCGGCACAATTGACGAGTATGTCGATACGGCCGAAACGAGCAAACAGGGTTTCAGCCATCGCGTCGACGGCCGCAGGGTCGGTAACCTCGAGCTTTTCGAAGACGGTGCCTTCAGGAGCGCCCTTGCGCGCCTCTGCAAATCCCGCTTCATTGGCGTCGAGGATGACGACCTGCGCGCCAGCTTCGGCCAGAGCGGCGACGCATCCCGCGCCAATTCCGCTGGCGCCGCCCGTGACCACTGCGACGCGGCCATCCAGTCTCTGATTGCTCTTTTCCATAGTTTCTCCTCTCGTCTGCTCTCGAAATCGGGTGCGATTGCGCCCGGGTTAAAAGGTAAAATTCAGGTCTATTAGACCCTGGCGATTTCTGACGGTGAGATCAGCCAGCGGTCAGCGACGACATGTGGCGCTCCGTCCAAAACGTTGGACCAGCCATGGTCTGCCCAACGAAGATCCATTGAACAACCGGTTTCAGAAATTGGAGCGTGCGCCTCAATCAGTTGGGAGAGATTATCGCGCGGATACCCGTCGATGTTCAGCACGCCACCGCAAAGGACGATGGTGGTTGGCGACAGCATCACTACCGCAGCGGCGACACCATAGGCCTGATCGCGGACGAACTGCACCGGTTCATCCTGCAGTGCCGCCTTGCCAGCCGCCCAGAATACGCTCTCAGCGGTCTCGCCATAGCGAGTCGCAAGGTCCGCAAGCGCCCGGCCGGAGGCATAAGTTTCGAGGCAGTCCGTGCGCACGACTTCGATAGTGCAACCTTCGCCGCGCACCCGCATGTTGCCGAGCTCAAGCGCCCAGCCGCCGCCTCGAAATGCAACGCCCCTATCAAGATAAGCTGCGTCGAGGCCAGTCCCGAAGAAAATGCCGAGAACCCGTGAGGCCTCTTGAGCGATCCCGGCGAATACCTCACCAGTGAGCATCAGAATTGCATACCGGTCGAGCGGGACACAATAGCCCGAAAGCCGGCTCCAATGCCTGAAAAGCGCTCGTCCGTTTAGTACCAGGATGTTGCCGGCATACAAGACATGGTCGAGATCGGTGTCGATCAAACCGGGAACCGTGTTGACGATGACATGAGGCGATAGGCCGGATTGCGCGACAACCTCTTTGACCATAGCCGCGCGAGCTCCGATCGGATCACCGGCGCGAAGAATGTCCACTGAAAACAATTGGCGGCATGGCAGCGGCTTGCCATTCTGCACAAAACCGAACTCGGCATTCGTGCCATCGATGTCGACGACAAGGATCGTCAAACCGTCGCTGGGGACCGATAGGGGGACGGCGTTCATTGAAGACCGGCCCGCCCTGTTTCTGGCGCTATAGCTTTTTAAATTCGCAGCCGGTTTGCTGATGACACTCATTGGAGACTGCTCAAAACTGAAACGAAGTCGGAATCAAGTCGATCGGCTAATCCAGATCAGCGGTCAGCACGATTTGGCGATGAAGCAACACTTGTAACCGTCAAAGTCACCGTTCAGACCTGCGCGATTCGAGCGGCATAGATGACTGACCCAAATATAAACAGCCTCGTCCATCATATTTGTATAGGACGAAAACAAACCCATTGCCAAGTGCAAAATTTGGTAGCATCTTTGCTAAATGGAGCTTGCTGACAAGAATAAGGTTGGCGTGCGTTTACAGGATATGATCTTTCAACTTCCGTGAAACGGAGTTGCGCAGCGAAAGGCACGTCGGTCTTTTCGAGAACATTTTTGGCGCTAAGTATTTGCTTCGAATAAGATCTAACAGACCACCAACTGACAGTTGACAGCAGATCGGGACTGCTGTTCCTTTCTATGAAATAGATCCAAACTTGGGGAGGAGGTTGGATGACGCAGCTCGCGGTACTTGAGAATATTGTCATGCAGTTCGGCGCGATCAGAGCGCTGGATGGAGTATCTATCGATATCAACCATGGCGAAGTGCTTGGCCTGATGGGCGATAACGGCGCGGGAAAATCTACGCTTGTCAAGACCATCGCCGGAAATTTTCAGCCTACGTCAGGCAAGTACACCCTTGAAGGCGCGCATGTCCACTTCTCGGGGCCAGCCGATGCCCGACGCCATGGCATCGAAGTGGTCTACCAAGACCTGGCGCTATGCAACAACCTGACAGCCTCGGCCAATGTATTCCTCGGCCGCGAAGTTATGCGCCGGGTTGGTCCATTCAAAATTCTCGACCATCGCGCGATGAACAAGCGCGCAAACGAGCTGTTCCAGGAGCTCAAATCCGAGACCCGCCCCGCCGATCTTGTCGACCGGATGTCCGGCGGGCAGCGCCAGGCCGTTGCCATCGCCCGGACGCGGCTCGCCAAATCTAAGATCGTCCTCATGGACGAGCCGACCGCCGCCATCAGTGTTCGCCAGGTCGCAGAAGTGCTGGCGCTGATCCGCCGCATGAAGGACCAGGGACTTTCCGTCATTCTCATCAGTCACCGAATGCCTGATGTGTTCGAGGTCTGCGACCGCATCGTTGTCATGCGACGCGGCCGAAAGGTTGCTGACAAGGCGATCAGCCAGACCAGTCCGGAAGAAATCACCGGCCTGATTACCGGCGCAATCCACACGGCATAGCAGCAGATCGGAACACTCGAATGGCACAATCCCCAGTCCCCGACATGAATATCGATCTTCTCAAGGAAAATGATCGCTCGCTCCTGCACCGGATGATGCTGACCCAGGAGATGTGGATCGCGCTGGCAATCTTCGTCCTCGGCCTCGCGGTGTCGCTGATATCCGCGAAATTTGCGACAACAGGAAACCTGTTGAACGTCCTGCAGAATGCCTGTTTCATCGGCATCATGGCCCTCGGCATGACGCCCGTGCTGATCAGCGGCGGGATCGACATTTCCGTCGGCTCGATCCTCGGGCTGTGCTCGGTGACCTTGGGCATCCTCCTCAATGCAGGCATGCCGCTCAGCGTCGGCATCGCCGGCACGCTGGCGCTCGGCGCCTTGTGCGGGGCGGTTAATGGCTCGATCATCACCTACGTCAAGCTGCCGCCGTTCATCGTCACCCTGGCGACTTTGTCGATTGGCCGAAGCATAGCGCTGGTCGTCACCAACAACCAGGTTTTCTATGAATTCGGCGATGCCACGGACGCCATCATTGCGCTGGGCGGCGGCTATACCTTTGGGCTTCCAAATGTAGTCTACGCGTTAATCGTTGGCATGGTCATCCTGCATTTCCTGCTGAAGATGACGCGGTGGGGCCGCTATATTTTCGCGATCGGGGGCAACGAAAGTGCTGCGCGACTTGCCGGCATCCCCGTCAATTTCATCAAGGTATCGGCCTATGCGTTCAGCGGCCTAATGGCGGCCGTGAGCGGCATATTTCTAGTCGGATGGCTGGGCGCGGTCACCAATGCTATTGGCACCGGTTATGAGCTGCAGGTCATTGCCTCAACGGTCATCGGCGGCGCCTCGCTCACCGGCGGTTTCGGCACGGCCATCGGTGCCGGCATCGGCGCAATTCTTGTCGAGGTGATCCGCAACGCGCTGCTGATCGCAGGCGTCAATCCATTCTGGCAGGGCACATTCGTCGGGGGCTTTATCCTGGCGGCCGTGCTCCTGGAAAGAATCCGCTCCCTGCGTCGCTAGGGCGGACGTCAACAGCGAATTGAGGAGGAGAAAACAATGTCGCTGTCTCACACTCTGAAATACACGGCTTTGCTTACATGCGTGGCTGCTTGCCTGGGAGCAACAGGGGCAAGCGCTGCGGAACGGGAATTCGCGCTGGTCTTCAAGGTCCTAAACAACGCCTTCAGCCCGCCGATTGATGCCGGCTGCCAGGCCGCGGCCAAGAAGCTCGGCGACGTCAAGTGCACCTATATCGGACCGACCGAATACGACGAAGCCAAGGAAGTGCAGCTGGCGCAGGACATGATCACGCGCGGCGTCGATGGTCTCGGCATTTCGGCCGGCAACCCGAAGGCAATGGCACGTATCCTGAAAATGGCCAATGACAAGGGCATTCCCGTCGTTACCTTCGATACCGACGTCCTGCCGGAAGACGCCAAATTGCGCGCCACCTATATCGGCACCGACAACTACCAGTTTGGCATCGAACTGGCGAAGAAAGTGCTAGAGAACAAGAGAAGCGGCGGCACGGTCTGTATCCAGTCCGGAGCTCCGGCCTCGGAAAACCTCAAGGCTCGCATCCAGGGCATTCGCGACACCTTGGCTGGCGCCGCCAAGGACAAGCCGGTCGACAAGCTTTCGGGCCAAAATGGCTGGACCGAAGCCACCGGTTGCCCGGTTTACAACAATGACGACATCGCGCTCGCTGCCCAACAGGTGCGCGACATCATGACCAACGATCCCGATTTGAGTGCTTTCGTCGCCGTTGGCGGCTGGGCACAGTATGCACCGCAGGCCTATAAGCAGGCGATGGAGCCATTGAAGGCACGTCTGGACAAGAAAGATCTTGTAGTCGTCTTCGGCGACAATTTCGGCCCCCAACTCCCGCTGCTCGCCGCCGGACTAAGCCACTACAACATTGGCCAGCGTCCGTATGACATGGGATACCAGACCATCATGTCCCTGGATGCCCTGAGCAAGGGCAAAAAGATTGATCCCTACATTCAGACGGGAATGGAGACCTGCACCCCTGATAATGCCCTAACGACTTGCGGCAAGGTCGCCCAATAGAGGTGCTAATTTGCTACGAAAGCGCTGTCGCGTTATCGCGATAGCGCTTTTAAATAGGGCAAATCACATTCGTTCACGCATCGTAGAATCAACCCACTGAGTTTGTCTTATCGATACATGACGTCATTCGTGGGCCGAAAATACCTTTTCGCGCTTGAAGAGATACGAACTACCCACCCGCAGAAAATAGAAAAGGTAAGCACCATTTCGTGGTGCTGGGCAGGCTCTGGCGCAAAAGCAATCCCGGTCTGGAGGAGACGAGACGCGTCGAACTGATGGCGGCAAGTCGGGCCGTTCGGGATGCAAAGGGGAAAAGGGGGCGACGGTCGCCGCGCGCAGCCTGGTCGATGAGGCCAAAACTGCCTTTGGGGAGCGAGGGCCTGTCTGGTGGGAGGGTAACGCACCGGATTATAATCGCAAGCTCGCCAAGAACACACCCTATGCCGACTAGTGGGTCGCAACCGGCAACTGAACAGGTCGCTTTCGGTCGAAGGGCAGTTATAGGGCTCGAGCCGCCCCTAGAGTGCAGCCGTCGATGCCGACGGTCCCGTGACAAATCCCAGCACGAAAGCGACGACCTTCTGCGAAGACATCTCGCACGGCTTCAGTGCCAGTCTTGCGTCATTCAGACGATAGAGATTGAAGCTGACGATGTCGGATCCGGCCAGGTCCTCGGCATAGAACCAGACGCGTTTGCGATCGGCGGAGCGGTTGACGGTTACCCCCCATTTTCGACCCTCGAACAGGCCTTGCGCATAGCCTTCTGCAAATCGCTCCAGTGCGTGCCAGAAGGGATCGTGTAGCGGATCGGTTATCATTGTTGGACCATAGGGTGAGACCCAACGGCAGACAAGCGGATGACGTTCACTGGAATTTTACGGCATTCTGGGACAGCCGTGCGCTGATCCCTGCTTGGCCCACACCACACGGCCTATCAGCTTCAATAGCAAGGAGAGCGCTACGTCGAAACAGCACTGGAAGCGGAAACAGCGTCTCCGTCAACGATTATTTCGCATGTCGTCGTTGTGCAACGTGGCTGCCTCGACCTTGTCGTCGTCGACCGCTGCCCACGAGCACATGTCGTCCGCCACCGGCCATCTCCTTTGAGTACCAAGGGAGATGGCCGGGCAGACCAGAGGATATGCCCGGCCGGTCGCGTCGGATCAGTGTGCCGCGACGAGCCCGAGAACATGCATCTTGTGCATCTCGAGCTTCGGTAGCGTCTTCTTGGCGAAAGCTTTCACTGCCGCATCGTCCCCACCCTTGGCATAGGTGGCAAACAGCGTAACGGCTTCCATGTGCGCCGACGTCTGCATATCGATGTAGAGCGGCTCGAATTCCTGGTCGGTCGATGCCATTCAGGCGGTCCACGGGAGGTGGTATTGATCATCCTTGCACCACGTGCGACGGCACCGTGCTCTTGACCTAGCGATATGGCGATAAGGTCCGGCCTGAGGACAACTACTGCGAAAGCATTGATGGCGAGGCCGAGCCGGAAATGATGCCGCTCGTGCAGCGGCTCATCACACAACGGAAAAAGGACTGGTCGCCGGCGATGGTCGAGGATCCGGCCCAGGAGGGCCTGCTCGCCATGATTGCCGATAAAAGGGCGGCATTGAAGCTTGTGAAGAAGGGCAAGCCGGCAGCCTCTCCCCCAATTCAGCCGGCAAGCCATGTCATCAACATCGTGGACACGCTGCGCCGGCGCATCGAGGCGAACGGATCTGGAAAGCGCGCCTGTGCGCGAGGAGACCGATCATGTGACTTATGCCCGTTGGGGAGAACGGTCATTTCTCCGTGACCGCCGGCGCTGTGACGAGACCGTTGTGGTGACGCCAGAAGCTTTGACAGGGGAAAGGTTGCTTCGGTGGCAGAGACCGAGCACCTGATTGATATGTTCCCAAACATTGCCGAAGAAAACCTCGCGAGCCAGAAGCAGTCCGGAGATGGCCGCATTTGGGTGCCGGATGCGGATGTCAGTCGGTGGTAAGACGTTCAGTCTTTGAGGTGGAGGCTTCGGCGTCCGGCGAGCGCCCCATGAACAATAGGAACAGAGGCCATCCATGTTTCAAGCTGGAGCTTGTCCATCTGCATCTGAAGTTCCTGGCGGACCGCGTTGCCTCAGCGTCCGTCCAAAGGAATGGCTTGCCGAATGTCCTCGCCTTTGAGGTTTTTTCGGTGGAAGATAAACAGGCCGGCAAAGACGATGATCGCCGCGCCAGCGAGAAGTTGGGCGTCAGGAACGTCGCCGAAGAACACAAACCCGAACACGACCGCCCACAGCAAGAGTGTATATTGCAGCGGGGCGAGCAGCGAGGCCGGCGCGAGCTTCAGTGCACGCGTCAGCAGAAGATGGGCGCACGTACCGACAATACCGAGGAAAAGCATTGCGATCCAAATATCAAGCCCCGCCTCCCGCCAGTCGCTGACCGACAGGATTATGCCCACGACCATGACCACCAGCGTTTGCGAGGTGACAAGAACGGTGTCGCGTGTCGATCGAAGATAGCGGCTCGATATAATCGTCAGAGCGAAACCGACGCTCCCGGCGACGGCAAATAAAGAAGGCAGGGACAACATCGCGGTCGACGGCCTCAGAGCGATCACCACACCGGCAAACCCGACCCCGACAGCAAGCCAACGCCTCCATCCGATCCTCTCGCCGAGAAGGAAATGCGACAGAGCAGCGACATAGATCGGTGCCGCCATATAGAAGGTGATCACGTCGGCAAGTGGCAGATAGGCCACCGCCGCGTAGAACAGGGAGACATCCGCAGTGGCCATGACGGCTCGGCCGAGGAGCAGGCCTGGTTGTCGAACATCCAGCAACGCGCTCGGCCCCTGCCGTGCTATCATCGGTATCAGGACGATGAATGAGCCCAGCGACCTCATCACGAGTACCTGGCCCAAAGCAAAGCTCGCAAGAAGCCACTTTCCGACGGCGTCGTTTACGGCAAAGAGAAGGTCGCCGAAAAGCATCAGGACCACGCCGAGCATCACGGCATTGCCGAGATTCCCGGCGGTTGCTGCAGGCTTCATACGAATTCCTCCCAAAGAGCCGTCGGTCACCATCAGATCACGCAACACTATCGGCTGCGTGCGCCACTACCATCAAATAAGGTAGCCGCGCCAGCCCATCTGGCGACCTCGGCAAGGCGACAGAAGAAGGGTTTGGATCCCGGATTCAGTTCGGCAAAGGAAGCCCAACGCCACACGATTATCGGTTTGAGAACCGCCAGCCTTTGCTGGACACATTGACGACGAGGGGAATGGCACTACATCCAGCGGCAAATGCCCGTAAGGCCAACCACGCGGGGTCAGTGTTGCATTATCGACAACGGCCACGCTGGGGGCGGCTAGGCTAGGTAACAATCTTCGTTTCTGCCGGGAAGCATCGATTTGAAAACACGAAAACCACTCATCCTGACCGCGCGGATAGCCGACGAAGATCTCGAGCCATTCGACGTTCTGCGAAGACGGCATTTCCCTTCGGATCGCAATTTTCTTCGCGCTCATCTAACGATGTTCCACCATCTGCCGGGAGAGCATCTCGAGGAAGTACTACTACACCTCGGCCGTGCGTTACGAGATGCCTCCGCCATTTCCGCCGACGTCACTGGCCTTCGTCATCTGGGCGCGGGTGTGGCCTTCGCGATCGATAGTCGGGAACTCCAATCGACACGCAGCAGTCTGAAATCGGCCTTCGCGCCATGGCTGAATTCGCAGGACATGCAGAAATGGCAACCGCACATCACCATTCAGAACAAAGCTACACGGGCGTCCGCCGACGCTCTCTGCAAGGAGCTGGGGGAGTCCTTTCACCCCCATTCGATCAAGATCACAGGACTAGACGTATGGCAGTATCTTGGCGGCCCATGGAAGCATGAGGCCTCCGTCCTCTTTGCCGAAGCTAGTGAATAAGTGGTTGTCGAGAATTCCAAACGGTTCGTCTGAAACGTCTTGACCAGATCGGCATTTCTCCGGAGTGGAAAGATGCGGCCAATTCCTGTAGGAGCATATTTTGGATACCGATCGCGACGAATTGCTTCGCAAGAATGCGTATCGCAAAAATGGAAGCGGAAGGCCGACCAGACGGCCAACATGACAAACATTGGCGCGACGCTGAGAGCGAGTTTTCTACTGTTGCAGAAGAGGAACTGACTGACAAGGAAGCCCATCGGGGTGACGCTCCCACTCCGTCCTCCGACCTGCCGTGTTCACTTTGACAGTCTGGTGGACTGACGGGAACTGGATCTCAACCCCCTCCCCGTCAAATCTTCATCTTCTGCCGCCGGTGAATGGCTGCAACACAGCGGGCGTCGGGATCGATCAGATCCGAGCGCCACCCGTCGCATCAATCATCTGGCCCGTCATCCAGCGCGCATCGTTCGATGCAAGGAAGGCGATGACGTCGGCGACGTCCTCCGCCTGTCCGACACGTGAGAAGACCGAGAGCGCTTCGGCGCCGGCGCGAGCGTCCGGCGATGCCAGCCACTCGGCGTTCATATCCGTCTCCGTCACACCCGGCAGCACGGCATTGACCGTAATCCCGCGAGCGGCAAATTCTGGTGCCAGCGCCAGTGTCAATGTCTCCAGCGCGCCCTTGGACGCCGCATAGGCGGGATGGGTCGGCGCGGCGATCCGCGTAAACCCGGTAGAGACATTGATGATGCGGCCGTTGTCACTGATGTGGTCCGCCACAGCCTGTATCAGGAAGAACGGCGCCTTGTAGTTGATCGTCATCACCTCGTCGAAGTCAGCCTCGCTCGTCTGCTTCAACGGCATTGCGGGCGCGATGCCGGCATTGTTCACCAAAATGTCGAGAGCGGAGGAACCCGTCTCAGCACGCGCGGCTTCGCTGAACTGCGCCCAGAGGCTGTCGGCCGCGTCCTTGCCCTGTCTAAGATCGGCCTTTACAGCGACGGCCTTGATGCCAAGCGCCTCGATGTCCTTCAAGGTGGCTGTGGCCGCATCCGCGTTGGCGGTATAGTGCACGCCAATTAGCGCCGCGCCCTCCTTCGCAAACGCAAGAGCAACCGCGCGGCCGATGCCACGCGAACTTCCGGTGATGAGGGCTATCTTGTCTGCTAGTCTTTGGGACATGAAACACTCCGTTGCTAAATTAAATAGTGATCTCTACAATAAGAGTGGAAAGCCGCCTGTCAACAATTTAATAGGGACCGCTATTTTAATGACGAATCCAGTCCGTAAACGAGGCAGACCACGCGTCCTCGATCGCGACGTCGGGCTCGACATCGCGGCACGCTTGTTTTGGGAGCGCGGCTACGAAGGAACCTCCACCGCCGACCTCACGAAGGCTATGCGGATCAATCCGCCAACCCTCTATTCAATGTTCGGCTCAAAAGAGGAATTGTACCGTCAGGCGCTCGACTTCAGCATTGCCCGAGAAACCAGCCGACGGTTGGAAATCTTAGCATCCAAGCTCCCCGTCCACGAAGCCCTGACTCTCTTCCTTTATGATATCGCGGACGGTGACACCCAGCCGGACAAACCGCGAGGTTGCATGGTCTCGACGGCCGTCCTGCAGCATGCGGAAGAGAATGCCTCCGTCGCGCGGATGACGGCGGCATTGCGCGAGACGTCGATGCAGAGCCTCAAAGCCCGCTTTGACCGTGCCGTCGAGGAAGGCGAATTGCCGGCGCAAACCGATACCGATACGCTCGCGCGCTTCTATGGTGCGATTATCCAAGGCATGTCCGCACAGGCCTGCGATGGTGCCTGCAATGCGCGGCTGAAGCGGCTGATCGATCTCGCACTCACGGCCTGGCCTGGGAAGCGTAGCACCTAACAGGAGTTCGGTCCGAGGACACACGAGCTGCTCGTGCTGACCGGAAGCGTCGCGAAACCTTAACGGCGGTTCGAGCGCCAGCGCATTAATGGGATAAAGTGCAACGTGCGGCAGTTAGCTTTCATCTTACAAAGATTTGCTTAAACGAAAGCGGTTTGGGACTTGAGGCATGGCACACTGTGTTCTCAGAAGCCGTGCGTTCAGCCCTACCTTGGCGCTGAAAGAGATTGGAATGGGGAGTCGACGGACCTCTTTCGCCGGTTGCCTTCCGGACGTTTGGCTTCTATAAAGCACAAATGCCTAACCGTTCGTCCCAACCGTCTTCGCCACACATTCCAGTGGATGCACTAAGCGAAGTCCTGCAAGACTTCCGATTGAGTGGGGTTAGCTATAGCCGCTGCGAGCTCCGGCACCCATGGAGCATCGCCTTTCCACAAAAACAACTGCTTCGTTTTCACTTTGTCAGCCAAGGTCCTTGCTGGATCCATACGGCAGCCCAAGGCTGGCAGGAATTGCGCGATGGCGATCTGGTGCTGCTACCGCAGGGCATCGCCCATCGACTTGCCAGTGCGCCAGACGTTGTCGATGACTCTCTCAACGGATGTCAGGTCACCATGTTGGGGAGCAACGTTTGCGAAGTGGTGCGAGAAGGTACAGGCGAAACAAGCACCCTTTTCTGTGGCTCGATGGCCTTGGGCGCTTGTGCTCTAGATCCCCTGATTACTTTGATGCCGCCCATTATCAAGGGCTGTGACGTGGCCGGCAATGACCCGATCGTTGGCCCTCTACTGGCGGCGATGACGGAAGAGGCAACACATCCACAGATGGGTAGCGCCACTATCTTGTCACGAATGGCGGACCTGCTGACAGCGCGGCTGATCCGCTGCTGGGTCAATTGCAACCGCGCCTCGACAATCGGTTGGCTCGCGGCCATCCGCGACCCCAATATCGGCCGCGCCCTGGCAGCCATGCACAGAGATCCCGGCCACAACTGGACCCTGGAAAGGCTTGCTGTCGTGGCAGGTCAATCGCGTTCGATTTTCGCGGAGCGATTCAGCGCTGTTTTGGGCGAAGGCGCGGCACACTATCTCGCCCGTCTGCGTATGCAGCTTGCCCGGGAGTTGTTGGGCCAAACCGGCATTTCGGTTGCCGACGTCGCCACGAGGTTGGGCTACGAGTCTGAGGCGTCCTTCGCGCGTGCATTCAAGCGTATCACCAAGGTCTCGCCGGGCGTTGTGCGCCGCACAATTTCCGGACGAACAGACATGGATTTCGGATTTTGAGGCACATCGCATCCGAGAAGACTCGTTTATTAAGATCTCCAACTCTTGGAGACATCTCGATGACGGACACAACATTCCAGCTTGAAAGCACAATAAAAGACTCCGATACCGCTCCGCCAGCCACGTGGAGCTCGGCCACCTGGTTCGCGGTCCTTTCGATGGCGGCCGCCAGCTTTGCTCTGGTATCTGCGGAGTTCATGCCGGCAGGCATGCTGACACCAATGGCGCGCGATCTTGGTGTCACCGAGGGAATGGCCGGACAGGTCGTTACTGCCACCGCCTCTGTCGGCGCCGTGACGGCTATATTGAGCAATGTTCTGATTGGCCGACTGAACCGCAAGACTGTCCTGGTCAGTCTGAGCGCCTTAGCGGTCGGCTCCAACATTCTTACGGCGACTGCCTCCGATTTTTGGCTATTGTTGTTAGGTCGAGCCGGGCTGGGCGTCGCGCTGAGCGCTTTCTGGGCGCTTTCAGTTGCCGTCGTAGCAAGACTTGTTGGCGCCGATGCAACAGGCCGGGGCATGGCTATCGTCACGCTTGGCGTCTCACTCGCCACCATCGCCGCACCGTCCATGGGTGCATTGATCAGCGACTGGTTGGGTTGGCGCGCCGCCATGGCCATGACAGCGGGGCTGGCCGCACTTGCCATGTTGCTGCAGTGGCTCAGTCTGCCGGCCCTGCCTGCAAGTACAAGCAACAGCCTTGCCGACGTCTTCCGGCTTACACGGCGGCGTGGCATTCAGATTGGCATGCTTGCTATCCTCTTGCTCATGACAGGGCACTTCGCTGGGTCGGTCTATGTGCGCCCCTTCCTTGAAAAGATTACGCTTCTAACAACCGGTCCGATTGCGCTGGCGCTGCTCGGATTTGGCATCGCCGCTGTGATCGGCAACATCGCCGGTGGTCGCATGGCCGACGCCAATATCCGCATTGCTCTGGCAGTCACCGCTGGCTTAATGGCGTTTGCGGCGCTTGCTTTGGTAATTTGGGGCGTGCACATCGGCGTTGCCTTCGGCTTCGCCGCGCTGTGGGGCTTCGCCTTCGGCATGGCGCCGGTGGTGCTGCCAACCAATCTGTCCCGCGCCGCGCCCGACGCGCTGGAGGCAGCGGGCAGCCTGATGGTGACCTCATTCCAGGTGGCAATCACGATTGGCGCGGTCGTTGGAGGCTATATCGTCGACACATATGGCGCTACGGGACCCTTGACACTTACAGCCATCCTAGCCGCATCAACGGTCGTGCTGGCCTTGCTGCAGCCCCGGAGCTGATCTACGCAACTGCTGCGCGGTAAGTGAGGCAACCAGAAGCGACCGCCAATTTCTAGGAAGACTGTGGACAAGGGGGTCGTCGGCCTGCAGTCGGCCGCCTCCTTCAGGCTCACCCCGATGCCGACCACCTCCGCGCCCGTCTTGCGTACGAGGTCCAGCGAGCCCTTTCATGCTGGAGCCGGACACCATTACGTCGTTGACGACCACGACGCGCTTGCCCTTTGACAGCGAAACGGCGGCACGGTCGAGGAGAAGATGCTGCTCGCCATTGGAGGTGATTGATGAAATCCGCTGTTCCGGAGCGTTCGCCAGATGGAGTTCCGGCGACTTCTGGAGAATAACATAGGCGTCGATGCCGAGGGCACGGATGACGTCGATGGCAACAGGAGAGCGTCGCCGCTGCGACGATGTCTGGCTCGAGCGGCTTGAGTGCGGTCGCCAGCGCCTGTCCGATATACTCACCGAATTTAGCGCCGAGATCGATCACCATCATTAGGGAAGTGGCAAAGTCCGGCTTGATCGCCACGATCGACAGATCGATAGGCCAGCCGGCTATCACTGCGAAATCGTGGAAACCGGAAACGAGTCCTGGCGCTTCAAGAACCGCTCTCAAAGCTAAAGCCGAAGATACACATCACCCGCACTTGGCCTACCCTCTGCAACCCCGGCCAGCGCCGAGCAGGCCAAGCGCTGATCGTCTACAGGGGGTGAATATTGGACGCCGATAAGGGGTCAACATTCCGAGCCGATCGATAGCTGCTTCAGCTGCCGTTGAGACGTTCGCCTGGCTTATCCATCAATTCCTGGACCTGATTGGAATGTATGACCCTGTTCCTGCCCGATACTTTCGCGAAGTAAAGCGCGCGGTCGGTAGCTAGGAATAGCGATTGAAACGTCTCGTGGGAGCCCCGTTCCGCGATACCGGCGGAAACCGTTACCCGCAATTGCGCAACGTCGTCGCCCACATTTGACGCCTCGATCAGCTGTCGACAGCGTTCGACGAGTGCAAGACGTTCGGTTGGGGTGAGTTCAACGATCAAAGCCGCGAACTCTTCTCCACCGATTCTCGCCACGATATGCTTATCGCTCAGGGCGGTTGCGAGTTGCTTTGACACCATGCAGATGGCTCGATCGCCAACATCATGTCCGTAACTGTCATTGATGAGCTTGAATTGGTCTATATCGAATAGGACCAGCGAGGCGTCTTGAGGTGCTTTTGAAACCTCGTCGACAAACGCCCTCCGGTTCAACAATCCGGAAAGCATGTCCGTTCTACTCAGTCGCTCGAACATCGAACGAGAAATCGTCAGGCGATGGATGGCCAAGCCGATGACATAGATAACCGAGAAGGTCAGGACGGAAGCGACCACGGTCGAAATGACCAGCCCGACGACCGCCGCGGGCACCAATGCATAGGGCAGTAGCCCCAAGACGTTCAGCGAGACGTGCGCTGCGAGGTTCAATATATCCGCTACGATGGTGACAGCCGCTGCCATCTGGAGAGCGAAACGAAACACCTGGCGTTTATTCTCGAACTTGTTGGTCTCGCAGGCTTGCTTTATGTGCTGGTCGATAACCGATCGCGCGGTCATGATCTTCAGTCCTCTGATTTAACCGAATTGCAAAAAGTCCGCGTTCAACCTTAGCGCAAAGGTGTTGGAAATCTCTGAAGCTTAATCGTGAACGATTTGTCAAAACGAACGACATAGCTCCCGGGCCTTCAACAAAGAGCCGCTTAGTCAGTCATTCAGTCGAGGTTCTACGCAGACCTTGTTTCGTCCCGATGATTTCGCGGTGTCGAGGTGTCGCCTCAGCAACCAAACTCAGAAGCTCGACTGAAACTCCGCATGAGCCGACGAAGCACCGACACTCGCGATGACCAACGTAAACTCCCATGCGTTATGCAAAATACTTAGGGTCCCAACGGCAGCGCAGATCGACTGTGCAATCTTGAGTGCAACCTTCACGTCTGGTGTTCGGCACGATACCCGCCGACCTTCTACAGCCAGTGCCTCCTGCCACTGATATTGGTGCCTATTCCGATGGCATCATCGTCCAGGGCGCAGACATGGTTTGTTTTTTAAATCTCGACCGGATGTTTGTGCGGGACAAGCCCGAGCAGTGGTCGGTGGCCGCCTGATACATAGCTTTATGGTACAGGGTCGAGGTTGCGTCTGCACGCCAGCCTCGACCCCATTCGTGAACGGTACCGCGCATCTTGCGCAAACGAAATTGAGAACGGAGCATACAATATTAGCATTCAATAATTCTTAGCGTTTAACTAAAAACGACGCCAACGCAACTGGTGGAGGTCGCCTTGGACTGTGTTAAATTGCATAAGTCGCTTGAAGAAAAGATCTAAGTGCTGGTACGTAAGCGACATCGTCATAATGGATAACCTTTAGGTTCCCGCCCCAAGAGCACCGGAAACGCCGCGGGCATTTGCCGATATTGAGGGGTTCTTTGAGATGGCGTCTGTCACATTGGCTCAGATGCGAGCCGTCGATGCGTTGGCTCGCACCGGAAGTTTTTCACGCGCTGCTGCGGCGGTGGGTGTCAGTCAGCCCACAGTTTCAACGCAAGTTCAGGCTTTTCAGGATCTCTGCAGCTCACGTATTTTCATCCGTGAAGGTCACGCGATACGGGTCACTGCAGATGGGGAGGCACTTCTTGCGAAGATCCGAGTTGCGCTAAATTGCGTCGATGAGGTCGATCGGGCCCTTGGTGACAGCGGTCGCCTGGTCGGTGGACAGTTGTCGATCGGCTTCAGCGCCCACAGGCTGATCATGCCGGCACTGGCCAACTTCGTGCAGGCTTTTCCAAAGATGCGACTGAGTACGCGTGGCGGACCATCGCTGGAACTTGCCGCTGCGGTCTTCAAAGGCGAGCTGGACGTTGCGTCGGTCTCGCAAGCAGGCCCCGATCCGCGCTTTGAAAATCTGGAACTCCGCCGGTGTGGCATCGTCATCTATGGGAAAAAGGGCCATCCGCTGCTCTCAACCGGCACGATTGCCGTTTCCGATCTGCACAGGCAGGACATGATCTTGTGGAACCGTGCGTCCGGTACCCGAATGAAGGTAGAAGCGCTGGCGACCCAACATGGCGTTATCCTAAAGCCCGTGGTCGAGGTGGCAACGCTTGACGTCGCCTATGCGGCGGCAGCAGCAGGCATGGGTCTCGCCGTCGCGATCGAAGGGGAGGTGTCACAGGACGAGTATATCGACATCGCCCTCCTGTCCGACGCCGCGGCCAATATCGGCCACTACATCATCGCGCTGCCGAGTTGCACGGATCACCTGGCAATCGCCGCCTTTCTCAGGATTGCCGCCCAGCATCGTTTCGTCGCATCCGGCGCAACACCCCGTGGGCAGGAGCGCGCACGCCCAGAACTATGAATGCCTGCGTGGTCGCCGCGCTTCAATAGGCACCAACGGCAGTGATATAATTATAGGTTATATCTATATATATTGCTCATTATTAAAACTGTCACATAATCTGGCTAGCGTGGGTACACTGCCAGATCAGAGCGGGGTTGGACGCCCGGAAGAGCGCTCCACCCCGCTTCTGGCGAGCGAATATCAGATTTAGCCAGCTTGCGGCCTTTTTTCAAGATCGCGCGCGTTGCGGTGCGCGGTCATTGCGCAACCGCGTCGGCGGTGCGCTTTCGATGACGGGTCGAATGAGATTTTCAAGGAGCCGTGTGTGCCTTCTTCGTATGACGTTGCCGTTGTCGGCGCTGGAATTGTGGGACTTGGGGCAGCCTTGGCTGCTGCCGCACAGGGCCGAAAAGTTGTTGTGATAGAACGTAATCCGGCGGCCGTGGGTGCATCCATTCGCAATTTCGGCTTCGTCACGGTTACCGGGCAGCAGGCCGGCGCTCACTGGGCGCGGGCGATGCGAAGCCGCGACATCTGGAAAGATCTCGTCGTGCACGCCGGCATCGCGGTGCATCATGAGGGCCTTGTCATGCCGGCACGGCGCGCAGAGGCAGCTGCTGTACTCGAGGCTTTTCTGACAACGCCCATGGGCAAGGATTGCCGCCTGATCGGCAAAGCCGAGGCGTTGGATATGGTGCCGTCGCTGCGTCTGGATGGTATCGAGGCAATCCTCCACAGCCCGCATGAGCTGCGCGTCGAATCCCGCGAGGCCGTTGCCAAGGTCGCAGCCCATCTCGAGAATGCGTATGGCGTCGATTTCCTTTGGGGAGCGGCGGCCCGGGCGGTGACCGACCACGGCGTCGAGACAAGTCGCGGCATGGTCCGCGCAGATGCCGTTGTGGTCTGTCCAGGCGATGATTACTCCGGGCTCTATCCCGAGCGGATCGCGTCCTACGAGCTCGATGTCTGCACCCTGCAGATGCTTCGTCTAGCGCCTGCCAAGCCCGAAACGCTCGGTGCGGCGGTCATGTCAGATCTCAGCTTCGCGCGCTACGAAGGCTTCTCCGCCCTGCCCGAAGCCCATGCCCTGGGTGCCCGCCTGGATCTCGAAGATGCCGAGAAGCGCGCGGCCGGTATCCACCTCATTGCCGTCCAGTCGGCTGACGGCTCCCTCGTCGTCGGCGACACCCATGTCTACGGCAACGCCCCGGCGCCCTTCAGCAGTGCGCGCTTCGATGACCTGATGCTAGACGAATTCGACCGCGTCTTCGACATGCCGGGCCGAAAGGTCATCGAGCGCTGGACCGGCTCCTATGCGCACGCAGCAGACAGGACAGTGCTGGTCGACGCTCCTCAACCGAACGTTCGCCTGGTCATTGTGACGGGCGGCACCGGCGCATCCACGGCATTCGCGCTTGGCGAGGAGGTCATCGCGGACCTCTACGGAGCGCATTCAACGCAGGGAGTTCCTGCATGACCCACCTCAAGGCTGCAGTGTTCGATTGGGCCGGTACGGTCATCGACTTCGGATCGCGGGCGCCCATGGGCGTCTTCGTCGAGGCTTTTGCGAAATTCGACATCGAGGTCAGCGTCGCGGAGGCCAGGGAGCCGATGGGCCGGCCGAAGTGGGATCATATTGCCGCTATGCTCGATCAGCCGCGCATCCGGCAAGTCTGGGCGGAAAAGCACGGCACGGAGCCGACGAAGGCCGACATCGACCGCATCTACGACGTCTTCGTGCCGATGAACGAAGCGGTCGTCCACAAATTTGCCGATCTCGTTCCGGGCGCTCAACAGATTGCGGCCCGATTGCGCGACATGGGCCTGAAGATCGGCTCGACCACCGGCTATACGCGCTCGATCATGGAGCGGCTTTTGCCGCTGGCAAAGGCGCAGGGCTATGAGACCGACAATCTCGTCTGCGCGGGCGACCTGCCCGAGGGCCGGCCTACGCCGATGAATATGTATCGCTGCTTCCTCGACCTCAATGTCTGGCCGGCCTCGGCCGTCGTCAAGATCGACGATACCGGTGTCGGTATCGACGAGGGCGTGGCAGCGGGATGCTGGACGGTCGGCGTCGCCCTCAGCGGCAACGAAGCCGGCGTCACGGTCGCCGAACTGGCAGCGATGACGAAGACCGACGTCGATGCCCTGCGCGAAAAAGCAACGCAAACGCTGACGTCGCACGGTGCCGACTACGTGATCGATACCGTCGCCGATCTCATGCCGGTCATCACGGACATCGAAGCGCGACTTGCCCGCGGCGAGCGGCCGGTAAGCACAACATCCATATGACGGAGTGATCCGGCTGAGGCCGTGACTTGACCTGCAAGACCTTAATCATCGGGCCAACACCGACCCAAGGGTGCGGCCTTTTCAACGCCCAGGAGAAACCTTGACCATGACTCGTTTTCTGAAATCCCTTTTGACGCCGGCACTGCACCGCCGCGACTTCCTGACCGGCGCGACGGTCCTTGCCGCCGGCGCAAGCTTCGGCCTACCGCTGTTCGGCGCAAACGCTGCACGCGCGGCCGCCGATGCCGACTGGTCCGCTCCGGTCGATCTCGCCAAGGCAAAGATCGAAGCCGCTCAGTTCGACAGCTATGGCATGCCCGACAACTGGGCGAACTACGGCGAAGTCCTGAAGAAGATGGCCGAAGCCAACGGCTTCTCGCTGACTCATGTGGATACCGACATGAGCTCGCTCGAGGAGATCACCAAGTTCGACGCTGAAAAGAACAATCCAGTCGCGATCTCCGCCGATATCGGCATTCTCTTCGGACCGGTTGCCGAAGCCCGCAAGGTGGTGCCCGACTATATGCCGCCGCGCGCAGCCAAGCTCCCGGTCGGCCTTAAGGGCGCCAATGGCGGATGGGTCGCGACCTACACGGGCGTGCCGGCCATGGTCGTCAACACCGACGTCATCAAGAACGTGCCGAAGACCTGGGATGATCTGCTGAAGCCTGAATACAAAGGCAAGATCAATGCGATCAACGCCGGCGGCTCCAGCGGCACCGATGTCGCCATGTTCATCGCATGGGCGTATGCCAACGGCGGCAGCGAAGTCGACATCGAAAAGGGTGTGGAATTCGCCAAGAAGTTGCTGCCGCAGTTCTCATCTGCCGCTTCGAACGCACAGACGCTGGAACGCGGCGAACTGCCGATCCAGCTGAAATACGATTTCAACTGCATCGCCGCCGCCGAGACCGTGCGCGCAAAGGGCGTCAAGGCCGAAGTCGTCATCCCATCCGTATCGATCTACGCACCGTCGGCGCTGATGATCAACCGCTACAACACGGCCAAGATGAACGCAGGCAAGCTGCTTCTCGATTTCGTGCTGTCCGACGAAGCGCAGATCGCCTTTGCCAAGTTCGGCGCCCGTCCGATCCGCTGGGTGCTCGGCGATTTGAAACTTCCTAAGGAAGCAATGGCCGGATGGCTGCCGGATGCCGACTACGCCGGCGTCAAGATCATTCCTGATTGGTCGAAGGTATCCGTCGAAAAGATCGCCGCCGTTTGGCAGGAACAGGTCGCGGAAGGCTGATCCCGATGACCGATATCGGCAGGTCCGTTTCCACCGCCGCATCGCGAGGCCCCACAAGGGCCTCGCGATGGCACATCGTCAAGCGCTGGTTCGTCGATTGGTCGCTGGCCCTGCCGATCATCATCGTTGCGACATTTATGCTGTTCGTGCCTTGCGTGGTCATGCTGCGTCAGAGTTTCGCGGACGCGACGGGAGGTGGCTTCACGCTCGCCAACTGGATAAGCGTCTTTTCTGCCAAGACGATGCGCGCCGCGATGATCAACAGCCTGATGCTCGGCTTCACCGTCGCGACGATCGCGCTTCTCGTCGGCGCGCCGCTTGCCTGGATCGTGTCGCGCATGACCCGGCTGAACCGGGCGATCCATCTCGGCATCCTCAACGTTGCCACCAATTTCAGCGGCATCGGCCTCGGCTTTGCCTTCGTGGCGGCGCTCGGGACCTACGGCATGGTGACACTGTCGCTTCAGGCGCTGGGCCTGCCCGTGCAACCGCCCGCACCCAACACGTTCTGGGGGCTGGTCATAGCCTACGAATATAGCAACGTGCCTCTGTTCGTCCTTCTGTGCCTGCCGGCGATGAGCCTTCTGCGCGATGAATGGTGGGAGGCGGCACAAGCCTGCTCGGCCTCCCGTCTGCAGTTCTGGAGCAGGATCGGATGGCCGGTGTTGCGGCCGTTCCTGCTGGCCTGCTGGCTTCTGATTTTCACCTGGTCTGTCGGCATGTACGGGGTGCCGGTCGCGCTTCTCGGTACATCGCCCACGGCTTTTCGTCTCGTCACCGTCGAGATGAGCCAGTCAATGCTGGGTTCGCTGTTCGGGTCGCAGCGCATGCCGGTTCTAGCCGTCATACTGATGCTTCTCGCGGCATTCAGCCTCACCCTTTACCGCATTATCGTTCGACGAGGGACGCGATGGCTGAGTTGAGCCTCCAAACCACACAGTCGCCGCATGCCACGCCGACGGTCGCCGTTGCCGGTCTGCTGGCGCGGACACGGCGGTTCCCGGTTGCTGCTTTTCTGCTGCTGGTACTGACGATCGCCTATATCATGGTGCCGATGCTGGCCGTCTTTCTCTATGGCGTGGCCACCCGTTGGTCGACGAGCATTCTGCCGGACGGATATACGCTCGCCCACTGGAGAGACGCTTTCGTCGACATGCGGTTTCTGTCCGTTCTCTGGCGTTCCGTATGGCTGGCCGTGCTTGTTGCTCTTCTCGACGTGCTGCTAGTGGCCCCCGCTGTCTACTGGCAGAGGGTCCGCAATCCCGCGATCCGACCGGTCCTGGAACTTCTAGCCGCCATTCCGTTCGCGGTGCCGCTCCTCGTCATCGCTTTCGGCTTGCTGAAGGCAACCGGCGATAACGCACCATTCCTGCAGGGGACGGTCGGGCTTGTCGTGGGAGCCCATGTCGCGGTGGCTTTTTCCTTCGTGTACTGGGCCATCGACGGGTCGATGGCCGCTGCCAACGTTCTGGCGCTCACCGAGGCGTCCCGGACCTGCGGCGCCGACCTCTGGACGACGATCCGCCGCGTTATCCTTCCCAATATCGGCCCCGGCATCGCCAGCGGGGCCATCCTAGCCTTCGGCATCAGCTTCAACGAAATCGCCATCGTGCAGGTGCTGGTCGGCAGCCGCTTCGAAACCGTGCCACTTTACACGCTCAACCTCCTGAAGAGCACGGATGCCGACTTCAACATGCTGGCCGTAATGACTATCATCACCTTCTTCATCACACTGGCGCTATCGATCGGTGTGGTCGCGCTCAACCTCGGGCGCGCCTCGACCGTCGGCACCCCCATGCCGGGAAAGGCTGGAAAATGAGCACGATTACCATCGACCGCATCTCCAAACGCTATGGCGGCAAGATTGCCCTGGACGATATCAGTCTTCAGGTAGAAAGCGGCGAGATGATCGCGCTTCTGGGCAGTTCCGGATGCGGCAAGACCACCCTGCTGCGTTGTATTGCAGGCCTGGCACAGCCGGACGAAGGCCGTATTCTGTTTGGTGGCGAGGACGTGACACAACTGCCAACCCAGGCTCGACCGATCGGCATGGTTTTCCAGGCCTACGCGCTGTTTCCAAACATGACCGTGCGCGACAATATCGCTTTCCCGCTTAAGGTGCGGGGAATGGCTCAGGCCAAGATCGCAGCTCGTGTCGACGAACTTCTCGCGCTTGTCGGGCTCGACGAACGCGCCGATCACCATCCGAACATGCTGTCCGGCGGCCAGCAGCAGCGAACCGCGCTTGCCAGGGCGCTCGCACCCGATCCTGCGGTTCTCCTGCTCGACGAGCCCCTATCGGCGCTTGATGCCGTCGTGCGGGATTACCTGCGCGACGAAATCCGCCGCATCCAGCAGAGCATCCGAACCACCGCCATACTCGTTACCCACGACCAGTCCGAAGCCCTGGCCGTCGCCGATCGTGTCGTCGTCATGCGCAGCGGTCGAGCCGAACAGGTTGCGACGCCTGCCGACCTCTACAATGCGCCGGCGACCGATTTTAGTGCCGGTTTCATCGGCAATAGAAACCGGTTTGATCTGGCGGTGCGCAACGGTGCGGTCCAGATGGGCAAGGCGCTTCTACTTCCGGTCGGGGCCATTGGCGACAGGGCGCAGGTTTTCGTGCGTTCGGAGGACGTGCTCATGGTGGAGCCCGGTCAAGGCCATCCGGCGCGTGTTGACGCGCGGATGTTCCAGGGGCAGACAACGCGCTTCTATTTGCAGCTTGATCTCGAAGAGGGCCCGGTACGCCTGCGCGTTGATTGGCCGAGCCGAAGCTGCGCAGATGTTCAGGTCGGAAGCCAGGTCCATGTGGCGATAGATCCGGCCGATGCGCATGTATTTGCAGCCTGAGCCACGACCGCTCCGAGAGAACTTCCTAAAAGGCTGCCTTTCTTGAGATCACTGAAGACCGCTTATCTTGGGTATGCCGAAACTATCAATTCGCCCGGTGACCTGCCACTGAACTTTCATCCGGCAGCGATTAGAGCCTCGGCGGTTTTTGATACGCCAAATGGCGCGGTGTCAGCAACCGGCGGAAACGCGAAGCTTCCATATTGCGTAGCGTTGGAGCCGGTTGCGGCGATGGTTCCGGCATAGGCTGCCGGGGTCTGGTATCCGACCGATGAGTGCGGCCGAAAATGGTTGTAGTCGTCCGCCCATTCAGCAATAGCGCTGCGGGCATGGTCGAGACCAAAGAACAGGCTTTCATTCAGCAGCTCGTCACGCATGCGGCCGTTGAAGCTCTCGACATAGCCGTTTTGCATTGGCTTTCCTGGTGCGATGTAGTGCCAGTCAACCTTGTGATCTTTCGACCAGGCGAGGATGGCGTTCGAGGTGAGTTCTGTGCCGTTGTCCGAAACAATCATTCCCGGTTTCCCCCGCCGTTGTATCAGTGCCGTCAGTTCACGAGCCACACGGCGGCCGGAGATCGAGGTGTCCGGGATTGCCGCCAGGCATTCGCGTGTAACGTCGGCGACAATGTTGAGCACGCGGAAACGTCTGCCGCAGGCGAACTGATCGTGGACGAAATCCAGCGACCAGCGGGCATTTGCCTTTGCTTCGACGAGGATCGGCGCACGGGTGCCGACAGCGCGCCGCCTGGCTTTCCGCTTGCGAACGGAAAGACCTTCCTCCCGATACAGTCGATAGATGCGATTGACGCCAGACGGCTCTCCATCGCGCCGAAGCAGAATGAACAGCCGTCGGTATCCGAAACGCCGGCGCTCATTGGCCAGATCGCGCAGCCTCAATCGCAGCTCGACTTCCGGCGGTCGGCAGGATCGGTAGCGGATCATCTTGCGGTCGGCGGATATAATCTGGCAGGCCCGCCGTTCTGAAAGCCCCATAACGGCCTTCAGATGCGTGACCGCGTCACGCTTGGCGGCGGGCCCTACCATTTTTTTGAAAGAAGCTCGCGGAGTGCGGCAACGTCCAGCATCTGCTCGGCCAGCAACTTCTTCAGCTTCGCATTCTCATCTTCGAGCGCCTTCAAACGCTTCGCCTCGGACACTTCCATGCCGCCGTATTTGGCCTTCCAGTTGTAAAACGTCGCTTCTGAAATTCCGTGCTTGCGGCAAAGGTCGGCCGCCTTTGCGCCAGCCTCCTGCTCACGCAGCACACCGATGATCTGCTCTTCCGTAAATCTCTGCTTCTTCATTCGTCCGTCCTCTAATGGGCCGGACTCTAATCAATTCTGGAGGAAATTCGCAGTGGCAGGTCAACATCTACACCCATGACCCGATCGCCAACCTATTCCACATCCCGCGCCACGATATCCTTCGAACCATTATCACGAACTGCGCACGCCGGCGATGAGGCTGTGGGCGGAAAGGCTCGAGCATGAGAGATTTCTGCGGATGGCGTCTTTTGTCGGCCTATTATCCTTTAAGTTTACTATGCCGTGAACGGTCTTTCTCAGGCGCAAGGGCCATAAGCGGATCAGCAGTTTTAAAGGCCGCAAGCAACTTCGGTATGTCTGAATCATTAACAGGAATCGGATGACTCGTAGCAGAATAAAAATGTCTCATGAATTCCTCCGGCATTCGTACTCGGTACTTCTCAACCCAATGTAGTATCACTCCGTCCCAAAAATATACGCCATCAGAAAAGACAACGTTTCTCACCATATCGTGCTGACTGTATGGGTCGAGCGTGGGGCTGACAAATTCGATGAGAATCAATCCCTGCTTTAGGTAATCAGCAACTTCTTTAGCAAGCCTGACGGACATTGCATTCATATTGTCTTCAATACTCGGAGCCGCCAATGACTCGGGCGAGTTTTGTCTTTCCTTATATAAAAATAAGCGTTTTAAATTTTCCATAAAATCACTTTCTGCTCGGATAAAACATCTGCCAGGTCGGCTTTATCTCCGGATGGGGCACGGCATTTATGCCGAATACGTCTGTGTCGAAAATCCAATTATTGCTGACTGAATCCCAAGCGACAGGTCTGCTTGGTGCGAACACTGGCGCGTTCAATTCACTTGCCAACTGCTGTGCTGTGCCGCTTGTTCCACTCCAGCAAGAAGCGAAACAGACTTGAGTTCCCTCGACGTAAGCCGAATTACTTCTGACCGCTTCTGCAATTTGAGCCGGATTTGTTTCCCTACCGTTGACGAACGGCACCCCCCCGAGCTCGTCGTAGTTTAGTCCTCCGTGTACGATTACGTTATGGCCATTTCCTGTATCTATCGCACTATAGAAGTTCCGCTTTGTTGCAATGTCATCTCCGATCGCTGTGCTTATGGCATTCTGATATACGCTGTCACCAGAGGCCGTAGTACTGTCCAGAAAACTGTTGTCAATTTTATTGCTGTCGCTTACGGCGCTCTCCGGAATATGGCCAAGTCCGCTTCCTTTAAATTTTGTAATGAACGTAATAAGCTGTACGAGCGCTAAAGGATCCCCCTTACTTGCAGCAGCAATAATGGAGGGGACAACAGCAATACCCGAAGGATCGCCTGTAAGCAGCGTGATCAGCTTCCCCGCTTCGTCTTGCTTATCCGGAGGAAGGTTGGCGAACCCCTCTGGTGCCATAATCTTCAGGATTTGCGTGAGACCCCCACTAACCCTCAAGTCATTGATGGCTTCCTGATATTGATCAGCGGGCAAGAGCCAAGACGCCGTGCCACCATAACTGAACAGAGCCGTGACAACGCTCGCAAAAACCGCGCCGCAACCGTCAGCCTGATATCCGCTTTGCCGGCAGGCGTTCATAGCATCTTGTTGTTGCTTGTCTGTTGCCTCCAGCCTTGCCTGTTCCTTACAAGCCCCTGCATCTCCCTTGCCGCCACCACACGCTTTCTTTGCTGCTTCTAGAGCCTCATTGTCAGCATGATTGAGATAATTGTACTGATAGTTCGCCGCGCCATAGGCGGCCCCCTCTCCGCCGCCGACAGCACCGCCGACACCGGCGCTGAGGCTTGAGCCGATCAGCGTGGCAAGTGTCAGTTGGTCTTGCGCCGAGAGGCTGCTGTCCTTCAGCATGCCTTTGACGAGGCTGGCGATGGCCGGCGCCATCAGCGACGAAGCTCCAGCACCCAGAGCACCCTTGATCGCGCCTTCCCAGCCGTTGACACCGCCGAGAATGCCGCCGCCGATGGCCTGCAACAGTGCCCGTCCCTGGCCGCCTTCCTTCCAGAGATCGCGTTCGGCCTCTGTCGTCGCCTTGCCGTAGAGATCGGACGCGATATCCCCGACCAGCCCGGCCATAGTCTTCTGGGCTTCCTGCAAATCGGCCTGCGTCTTGTATTGATCGCGTAGGATGTGCTCGAGGTCCGGCAAGCCTGGCAGCGAGGTATTGGTGTTGGCGGTGTCCCGGCGGATCGTGCCGATATCCTGGGTCTGGTGGGCAGGATCGGTGATGGTGATCGGGATGTTGCCGCCGATGGCAGAGAGCGCCTTGCCGGTCTCGTTCTCGCCGGCCTTGACCGGCGGTGCCAGCGATAGTCCGCCGGTACCGATGGAGCCGCCATAGGTGTCGGCCTTCCAGGTCGAATGGGTGTCGATATCGGCAACGGTAAGCGTGCCGGTCTCGAAGTGGTTCTTGTCAGCCGTCGCCTCGCTGGTGATCAAGCCGCCGATGAGCGAGGTGTGGCCGCTGACATCGATGTCGAGGCCGCCTGCCCCGGCATGAATGCCGGACTGCTCGGTGACGACAACTGCATCGCCCTTGCCCTTCTGAGTGACGCCGGAGACATTGGCACTGCCGATGCCGATCTGGGCTGACACGTTGAGCTGGTCAGCCGAGGCCTTCTGCGTATCCACCTGGCTTTCGATCGTCAGGTTCTTGACGTCCGCCGTCACCGAATTTCCGGTGATCGTCGCACCCTTCAGCGTCAGATCGTTGGTGACGATTGTGACGTCGCCAGTACCGTTGATGTGGGTGTTGGTGTGGGTGGTGCCTGAGGTCTGCGAACCGCCCTTACCGTAAGCGCCATTGACACCGGCATTTACACTGCAGGCACCACCGCCCGTGTTGCAGCCGAAGTCGACACCGACGCCAACGCTCGTGGATGTGTTGGAGCTGCTGGTATCGGATGTTCCGGTCGCAGCGTTGAGGTTGATGTCGCCGTTGGTGGCCGACAGGAAGATATCGCCATTCAAGGGATCGCCGGAAACGTTCGGCAGGCCATATTTGTCATAACCAGCATAAATCTGCGCACCATCGCTGGTGATGGAGCCGTTCTCGGCCTCCATGGTGATGGAGCGACCGGCACGGATGTCGGTGACCACAGGTGTCGATGTCGTCGAGGAAGATTTGCTTTCCTGATGACTAACGCCGGCATTCACGCCAATGCTGAAGGCAAGACCCTTGACGGCAAGGGGATCGGTTGTGGTGAGACCATCGTAGACACCGGTCAGATCCTTGTAGGCCTGATAGAAGCCAAGGCCGGCGATGGCCGTGTTCGTCACCGCATTGACGCCGCCGCTGTCCGACAGGCGCTCGGCCGAGTTCATGATGCTTTGGGCAGCCTGGCTGACCTTGCTCGACACGGAGAGCGTCACCCCGTCAAAGGTCTTCTCGTGCATCTCCTCATAATTGGTGACATCGTTGGCAGAGAGCAGATTGATGTCGTTGCCGGCAAAGAGATTGACGTCACGCTCGGCGGACGCGCTGGTCGCCTGCAGGTTGACGTTGTTGCCGGCCGAGATGTTGAGATCGCGACCTGCTGACAGCGCCGACATGGCATTGGTGTCGGATTGCTGGGCCGTGCTGTCCTTGGTCGACTGGGCGCCGATGCCGAGCGAGAAACCGCCATTGCCGGAGGAGAAGGCGAGACCGAAGCCGGAATTCTTCTGCTCTTCGGATTGCGCCGCACTTTCAGCCCCCGGCGTGACATTGACGTCGCGAACAGCCGACAGGTTGATGTCACGGTCGGCGTTGACCTGCGAACCCATGATGTTGAGATCGGTGGCGCGCGCCGTCAGGTTGACGTCCTGGCCGGCCGAAAGCTTGGAACCGACATTGTCGGTCGAAGACTGCGCGCCCTGCTTTTCGTTCTTGCCATAAAGCGAGATGAAGCCGCCGCCTGAACCGACGAAGAGGCCGGAGTCCTTGCGCTGGCTGTCGGACTGATGGCTCTCCTCAGCCCCGATGATGCTGACGCTTTCGCCGGACACACTCAGCGACCCATCGGCATTGACCTTCGAGCCGACGATGACGGCCGCCTTGCCGGCGTCGAGATTGACATCGCCGGAGGCGGAAAGCTCAGAGCCGACCGTCGTCTCGTTATAGCCCTGATAGTTTGAGCTGCCGCTGCGCAGGAAACCCTTGCGCTTGGCACTGTCATTCTCGGTCTCGGTGTCCTTGGCCGAGGCGACGATGAGGTTGCCGCCCGTCTGGATGTTGAGATCGGAGGATTGGGTGGCGTCACCGGCCGTTACCTTGGATGCCGAGACCGTCGTATCGCCGCCGGAGATGATCGTGACGCTATCCTTGCCGGAAAGGGTTGAGCCCGCCGCGGTGGTGGTCTCCAGATGGCCGGAGGCATTCTCCTTGGTGGATCCGAGGAAACCGCTCTTCTTAGTGGAACTTTTGACATCGAGCGTATAGCCATCGGTTGCCTCGGCGATGGTGACGTTGTTTTTCGCCTGCAGCCCGAGCATGCCGTCGGCCGCCATCGTCGAGCCGATGACGTTGATGTCGTTGTTGGACTTGGCGACGAGGTCACCACCGGCAGTAATGGTGGAACCGTTGTTGGTGATCGACGATGACGCGCCTTTACCGAATGTCGAGGCCGACTGGCTCTGCGCGGTGGTGACATTGATGTCGCCGTTCGAGCGCAGACCGACATCACCCTTGGCCGACAGGTCAGAGCCAGAAATCAGGACGCCGTTGTTGCCATTGACAGACAGATTGCCTCCGGCCGTGAGCTGAGATGCCTGCTGATCGGTCCCGGAGGTCTTGGTGTAGCCATCGTTCGTCTTGCGCGCGACATCGGTCGAGACGACGTTGACGGCGCCATTCGTGGCTTTGATATTGAGATCGCCACCCGATTTGGCAGAGGAGCCGATGACATTGACATCGTTGTTAGCGGCAATGGCAAGATTGCTGCCAGCGGTGACCCGTGCACCTGTGGCATTCTGTTGGCCGCTGTTGTCGACCTTGACGGCAGCGAGGTTGACATTGTTGCCGGAGAGCTGGGCCGATCCGCCAGCCTTGACGCTGGCGCCATTGAGATTGAGATCGCTGTTGTTGGCAGCGAGACGAATGTTGCCGCCGGCCGAGACACCGACATTGGTGTTGACCAGGCTCTGGCCACCGATGGTCATTGTCTGGGCCGCGAGCGTGATGCCGTTCGAGGCGGTCAGGTTCACGTTGCCGCCGGCATAGAAGATGCCGCCGTTGGATTTGATTTCGGTAGCGTTGATGGTCAGGCCGTCGGCGGCAGCAATTGCGCCAGAATTGTTGACGGATCCGCCATCTATCTTGACCGTGTTGCCGGCAATGGTCGCACCTGATCCATTGACCTTCGCGCGGTCCTCGGCCGAAAGATAGACGACGGGAACCAGGACCTGCGCACCATCGATCGTCTGAGCCTGGTAGATAACCATGGACTGAGTGAGAGATGCCGCCTGCTCGGGCGTCAGCGCCTGTCCGAGGGCAAGCCCGTGGGCCTGCATGTAAGCAACGCCGTTGTCGAGCAGCGTCTTCATCTGATCGATGGCGCCATTGCCTGGGATGAACGATCCGGCACCAAGGCCATCGCCGACCAGTTGGCGCATCTGTTCGTCGACGATCTGATTGTCGAAGTAAGCGTCTCCGAGGAAAGGTACCTTGGTATCGGGCGTGTAACCAATCCGGTTTATGAAGTAGCCAGAGCCGTAGAACGTCGACACGTCGAGGAAGGCTGCACGCGTCTCGAACAGGAACACCTGCCCCGGCACAGTCATACCGACGCCGCCGGATTGAGGCTTGGAGAGCGCTGCAAGCTCGGTCCCGTTTGCCTGAAGTATCTGAACAAGATTGCCGCTATTGCCGATTGCTGTGGTCAGTTTGCCAATGAGGCTATGGGCGTTGACGGCGGCAGCGCCGCTCGCGGTGATGCCGCCATCCAGGGACGGGCCACTGCCAAGAACTGCGCCGCCGTTGGCACTGACACCAGCAAGAGCCGCATTGACATTGAACAGAGCGCCGCCAGCCGTCATGCCGTTCAAGGCGGAGAGTGGATTGCTCTGCGTGACGGGCGCGTTTACCGCGCTCTGGCCGGCAATAGAGCCGGCAGCCGATGTGTTGTTGATCGTCGCATAATTGATGGCGAGAGAGCCGGCGGCCTTGATGATGCCGGCAGCCCCACCGATTGTTTCAGTGCCTGACGCGATCGAGGTGCCATTGGCGATGTCACGCGACGGATCCGCGGTCCCGTCGGCATTGAATGCCGTGCAGGCGCTTTGAGCGGTGCAGGTGAGTGTCGTGGTGCGGTTGAGGGCAACACCTTCGTTGGTGAGCGTCGATCCGCTGAAGCTCGCGTTGCCGCCGGCTTCAATCCGGCTGTAGGAGTTCGTAAGGTTCGTGGCGTCAACCGTCAGATTGCCGCCTGACCGGATCACCGCTTCGGGAGTAAGCGCACTCGTGAACCTGTCCTCGTAAACAGACTGGCTGATCTTGGCAGTCGGGTCCCAGGTATAGGTCGTGCTGGTATCCGAGCCACCACGCACGACGTTGTCGACGATGAAGTACTTTGACGGATTGTTGGGATCGAGCACCGGGTTGCCATTGGCGTCCTTCGGTACGCGATCCTTGATCCAGTTATAGATCGGCCGCACCTCGGTCGGTCCGTTTCCGGAGATCCATGTCCAGGCATGGTAGCTCGTGCCATCGGCAAGGGTCGCCTGCGACCAGAGTTGTGGCTGATAGTCCTGCCATGAAGGAGGATCGATACCGGGATAGAGCTGGAAGGTATTCTCGTCGACCGTTTCAAGATAGGCGAAGGGCTTGCCGGCAACATCGGGATTGAGGACGAAGGTGCCAACGACGCCACCCGACGAGACGAGCTGACCTGTGACCCATGTGGGCGTCGTAGACCGCTTGTTGGTGAGGTTGGACGTCAGGATCGACATGTCGCCGCCGGCCTGGAGAAGGCCCGAGACGTTGATCGTCGCGCCATTGCGCTGACCGGGCGCAGTGCCCTGAATGGCAAAGTTATGGCTGGCAAAGATGGCGCCCGCGTCGTTGGTCAGAACACCGCCGATGAAGAAGTTGGCATTTCCGTTGGCAAAGACGAGCCCGCTCGCAGAATTGCTGAAGTCACCGCCAACGTTGAAAGTCAGGTTGTTACCAGCGGCCAATTGCCCGGCATTCGCCAGCGACGGCAGGCTGAGGGTGAGATCATGGGCGGCAAGCAGCGATGTGTTGGCGTTGCTGGTCAAACCAGCCGCGGCGATGGCGATGTCGCCGGAACCGCCGGCATTGGTGACTGTCCTGACTTCAGCGTTGGACAGATCGGCGCTGCCCGACAGATTGAGCGACAGACCGCCGAAGACGAGATTGCTGCCGGACAGATTGGCCGAAGCGCCGTTGACAATCAACGTGCCACCGACCGACATCTGGCTACCCCTGCTGCCGGAGAGATCGACAGCCGCGGTATTGAGCGTCAGATTGCCTCCAACCCGGGTCGTGTTGGTATAGGCGATGGTGCCTTGCGCGGTTAGAGTGGCACTGCCGAGGCTCTGCAGGCTGTTGTAACGGATATTCTGCATCGCCGTGGCTGCGAGATTGCCACCTGAAACGAGAGAGTTGGCAATGATGCTGCCGTTCGAGGCCGATAGTGTCATGGCGCCGCTGCGCTGTAACATGAGGCTGCCCCCGGTCGCAGCCTTGGTAGCGGCAAAGTCGACGCCTGAGATCAGCGTGTCGATCGTCATCGATCGGGCAGACAGATCGGCGTTGCGGCTGGCAAGCGATTGGCCAGTGAGGGTGATCCCATTGTCGGCAGTGATCGCCAAATCGCCATGGGAAACGACATTGGCGCTGACAGTGTTGGCGGCATTTGCCGTGATGGTACCCGCAGCGAGAAGGCTGTTGAAAGAAATGTCTCCCGCCGTGGCGGTGAGCCTCAACGCACCAGTCTGACCAAGGATGACGCTGCCTGCTCCCGACCGATCTGTCGCTGCAAAATCGACGCCGGCTGCAATGACGTTGCCATTGACCGCAGATCCTGTGATCGAGACATTGCCGGCGCCGAGAAGTTGACCGTTGATCGCGACCGTACCGGGACTTGCGGACGAGCCGATCAAGACCGCACTGTGGCCTGTGATATTGCCGCTCGTGAAGGCGCTTGCCGCAATATCGAGCCCTCCTGCGACGATCAGCGTGCCGGCGGTAGCGCTTGCCGCCTTGATATTGAGATCGCCGGCTTCTCCAAGCGCTATGGCGCCGTTTGATGATTGCGCCGATCTGGTGAAATCCACACCGCTGATGGCCTGATTGATCTGGACCGTCGAGCCCGACAACAGGACGTCGCCGGCAGCAATGAGTTGGCCGGTGATCTTGACACTGCTGCTCCCGGCAAGCGTGATGTCGCCATGCCCGGTCATGGCATCGGCGGTGATCGTTCCGCCACTGGCATTGATTGCGGCCGCTGAAAGCATGCTCTGCGCGTCGATGCTGGCGGTGGCCGTGAGGTTCATCTCACCAACGGTTCCAAGTACGATAGTCCCGCCCGCAGCATTGGTAGCAGCAAAATCGATACCGGAGATCAATGTCGGCGCCTTGATGTGACCGCCATTCAGCGTGAGATTTCCACTGGCAATGATCTGGTTGCTGACATCAACACTGCCGGCAATGCCAACATTGCCGTGGCCGGTGATGCTGTCGGCCTTAAGGTTCACCGCCGCGGCCGTTATATCCCCGGCGGCCGCCACTGTTCCCGCTGCAATGTCGCCTGAGGCCGTCAGATTGGTCGCGCCGGACGGTGCCAGCATAATGGCGCCGCCGGCAGCATTGGTGGCTGAAAAATCGACGCCGGAAACGATGGTGCCGGCTTGAATGCTCGACCCAGAGACGGAGATGTCACTGCCGCCCAGCACCTGATTGGCAATAGTCACGCCACGTGATGCACCAGCCAGGGTGATATCCTTATGACCGGTGATTGTCCCGGCCGATACGGAGGCAGCCGTGACATCGATAGTGCCCGCCGCCTGCACTGTGGGCGCAGCGACCGCTCCACTGACGGACACGTTCAGGTCACCCGTCTGCCCAAGCACGATATTGCCGCCGGCGGCATCGCTAGCGTCGAAGTTGATGCCCGCAACAAGCGCTTGCGCGGCAAGGCTCTGGCCGCTGATCAGAACATTGCGGCCACCGAGGATCTGATCCGTGACATTGATCACACCGGCAATCGTCATGTCGCCATGCGCCGAGATACTGCCGGCCGCGATGGTTGCTGCATTGGCGCTCAAGACACCTGAAGACAAAAGCGCTCCAGCGCTAAGCGCGCCGTTGGCCGTCAATGTCAGATTGCCGGTTCCAGCTGTTGATGCACCAAGAACGACTTTGCCGCCCGCCGCATCGGTGGCGGCAATATCGACGCCAGAGACGATGGCATCTGCTGCGATGGCGGAGCCGGCAATGCTGACGTTGCCACCGCCAAGCACCTGGCCTGCGATCTTCACCCCACCGCTGCCTGCCAAGGTGTTCGGAATGCCGACCAGCGAGACGTCCCCATGCCCTGTAACCGTATCGGCTGTGATCGTTTGGCCGACAGCAGTGATGACGCCCGCTGAAAGCACCGTGCCTGCGTTGATCGCGCCGGCGCTGTTACTGATGGTCAGATCAGCGCTGCTTGCCACCACGATATTGCCACCGGCCGCCTTGGTGGCGGCGAAATCGACGCCGGAGGCAAGGAGACCGGCGCTTACGCCGTTTGCATTGCCGTTGATGGTGACGGGACCTGCGGAGAGCAATTGTCCGGTGACGCCAACGCCGCCATCTACCTCGACGTTTCCATGGCTGCTGATGTCGGTAGACTGCAGCAGCGCAGCCTTTGCAGTGAGATCGCCGGCCGATAGCAATGTGTCGACTGTGATGATACCAGCGTCGGCCGACAAATCGAGCGTGCCGGCTGAGCCGACAACGAGGCTGCCACCGTTCGCGCTCGTGGCGGCAAAGTCGACGCCCGAAACAATCGCACTCGCTTGAATAGCGGAGCCGGAGATCAGAACGTTGCTCGCCGCAAAAACCTGCCCGCTGACGTCAACACCGCCGCTCGATGCGGTGACTGCAAGCGCACCATGCGAGGTCATGCCGGTTGCCGAAAACGACGCTGCAGAGATCGTCAGGCTCTTCGCCGATTGGATGCTTCCCGCGGTGACATTGCCCGTCGCGCTAATGCCGAGGCTTCCAGCCGACAGCAGGTTGCCGGTAGTGATACTGCCATTGACGGCAGTCAGGCTGAGGTCACCTGCATTCCCAAGAACCACATGACCGTTGGGATCAGCGCTGGTTGCCGCGATATCGATGCCGGAGACGATCAGGCCAGCAGATAGCGAGCGGCCGCTGGCGCTGATGCCGGCCTCAGCGAGCACATTGCCTGCAACAGCAATCTCGAGCCCGGCGTTTAGCGCGATGTTCTGGTTGCTTTGCAGCGAAGCGGCCGAGATCGCGCCGTGGCTGGCCGTCAGAGTAAGACCGCCAGTGCTGATGGCAGCGCCGGCGATCGCGATATCGCCGGATGTAGCGTTAAGCGTCGCTGCACCATTGCCAGCGGTGACGCTGCCAGCGGTTATGCCACCAATGGCACTCATCACCACGGTCGTGCCGCTGTTGACGTCACCGACCACACTCAGCAGGCCGGCTCCGTTTAACAATTCGATATCGCTGTCAGCGGCGACCGATTGCAAGGTGATCCCCGCATCGGCCTGGACTTTGACCTTCTGCTTTGTCGTCACCCTAGCGGCTGTGACTTGTCTCTTTGAGGTGAGGGTGACGCCATCCCGTGCCGATGCATTGCCGATCGAGATCTTGCCGTCGGCCGACAGGGTGAGTTCGCCGGCATTGGCGGCCATGTCACCGCTCATCTTGACGCCGGCACCCTTCTCGGTGACGACGATCTTGATGCGGTCGGCCTGCATTGCGCCCAGTGCCGAGCCATCGATCGCATATTCCGGCGTGCCGGAGGTCGCGGTTAGCGACGTCGCCTCGCCGGTGGCATAGTCGTATTTGCTGGCACCGCCCGTCAGCCTGATTGTCTTGCCATAAAGCGGCGCATTGACATGGATCTGGCGCGAGACGACGTCGAACAGGTCGACGGCACCTGGGGAGGCCGCAAGATTTGCCCCTGCCCCTTCGAAGGTGACATCGCCGCGAGTAACGCCGAAGCCCGCCAGGCGACCGTCGGACCCGATATCAGGCGTCCCCGTGGTCAAGGTCGCACGCGGCGTATTGAAGAAACCGCAGCCATTACAGGTGATGCCGTTGGGATTGGCGATGATCACATCGGCTCTGCCACCAAAAACTTCGGTCGGACCTTCGAGCGCAGAGCGATTTCCACTGGTTACCTCGTTGAGGATAACGGAGGCAGGCCCTGAATTCTTCAAGTTTGCATTGCCCGGCGTCACCCCGCCGAGGTTCGACATGCCGACCTCGCCACTGAAGTTGTTGAGGATCAGCCCCGGCGTGCCGACGTTGAAGTTGTCGTACTTGTTGTGCGACAGTCCGGCGCTGTTCGGAGTCACAATATCGACGAGGGGTACGCCATTCGGCGCCGCGCCGACCCCGGGCTGGTTGGCTGAAGGAGCCGAGCCCGCCGCCGAAACCGACTGTGCGTTCGCAAGTATCGGCTGCAAGGTAAGCAGGCCGCTCAACAGAATTGCGGTTGCCGCACGGACGAATTTGGCCGCACGATTGACGTTCAATCCGCCATTTCCGAAATTTGAAAAAGATGCTGACGTGTCTGTCATCGCCGTGTCCTGCTAAGCGTCACATACCCCTGGCGGCTACTTTCGTGGCGTAAGCCACGCCTTTACCTGCTTCATGAACGTTTCGGCCAATTGGGTTGCAACGGCCGTTTGATTGGGCGTGACGGCCGCATTGATCATCATCGCGGGAATAAGAGCCAGTCCATCTCCGCGGACCGTCATGTCATTGGCGCGTATGTCCTGTGCCTGCGCAATCAGCTTCCCGCTGCGTATATCTTCCAGCCGGACGGTTCCCTCGATGAAGCTATTGTTGCCTGCAATAATTCTGCCGGGAGCCGACGCCACATCGAGGTCGTGAAGGGTGACAATCAGCCTTGCGGGAATTCTACCGCCTGGATAGCCCTTCAGATCCTTTGCAAGCCGTTCCTGCAGCACGCGCGATACAAGCGCGACCTGCGATTCCCGTGTGTCGCCGTTCAAGAGTGGCGATCCCATTCTCACATCGGGTGCTGCTTCTATTCGGACATCGGCGATGCTGGCTGTACCGAGCGCTGCCGTCAGCCGTGGATCCTGCGTGGTGCATCCTGCCGCCATGACGGAACCCACAACAGCAACGGCAAACAGAGCCTTCGTCGCCACGCGATGCAATAGTTTCAAATTGTTCTTCACCGTACTCACCTTCTGATTTACCATTTTAGAGTTGTACTGACGAACAGAAGACCGCCGTCGCCGCGGTCGATCGTGCCGCCCAAAATGTCCGAATAGCCGATATCGAGATCGACATGCCCGCCGACGAGCTTGGCGCCGACGGTCCAGCCAAACATGTCGCCGCCCTCAATGCGGTGGGACGCCTGCGAGGCGATCCTGCCGTAGTCGAGGCCGACATAGGGCCTGAGCTCACCAAAAGCTTTGGAAAGGTTGGCTTTGCCAGCGAAGGGCTGCGTGCGCCAGGCGAGATCGTTGCGAACGAAAAATCCGTTGTTACCGTAGAGCATGGTTTCGCGTGTTCCACGCACCGACGAATAGCCGCCCAGCGACATCTGCTCTGCACCGAACAGATTGTCGGGTGAATACTGTGCCGTGACAATCGAATTGAGTTCTAGATGCTGTGCGGCCACTTCAAGCGGTCGCATCATGGTGATCGTGCCCGTGAACTTGGAGAACCGGGGATCGGCGTCGCCTGCCCCGGGGTCTCCAGGCGAAACAGCGTCGAACAGGTCGAGCCCCTGGCTGTAGGTGACGTCGAAAACCCAAAGACCGCCCAGCATCCGGCGGGAATGAGAGATGCCGAGGTCTGCGTCCGAATATCTGCGGCTGCCGACCTCGATGCGGTTTCCGAGCAGGAAGTTGTTGGTTTCCTTGTAAGTCAGACCGCTATTAAGGGTGGTGATCGAGTCCTTGTCGCGAAAGATCACGCGGTCCGCACTCATACCCGCCTGCTTGCTGTTGCCTGCAGTTTGCAGCGGCCCGAAGTTGCCCGGAACGCTGCTGTCATAGTCATACAGTGAACCGTTCAACGACAGTGTCCAATAACCATAGGGAACGCTTGTGTTGGCGCTGTAACTGTTGCTTCGGCCTTGGCCATCGCCGTGCCACGGATAGTCGGGGCCGGTACGGTCGTAAGAGAAGCTCCATTGATCGTTGAGGCCGAATAGATCGTCGTATCCGACAGACGTCGAGGTCTTCGAATAGCCGGTCTGTTCCTGGCCAAGATTGCTGTTGCCAACCGATAGATGCCAGGGATGATCAGGCTTGTTCTCGACATTGAGAATTGAGGTGCCATCGCCCTTCCCCGGCAGCATCGCTGTCTTGGCGTTGTTAGACGAGAGACGGTTGATCTGGTCGAGGCCCTGCTCGATATCGCGCAGGTTGGCGACCTGTCCTTTCATCCCTGGAAAGGCGGTGGCTACCGTGCCGGACCGAGGGGCCGGCTTGCCATCAACGTAGATGTCAGACAATTGCCCCTCGACCGCTACAAGTTTCAGAACCTTCGTGCCGGCGATGTCCTGGGCCGGCACGTAGACACGCGCGGCAACATAGCCTTTGTCGAGATAGAGGTGGGTCACGTCCCGCAGCAGGGTATTGATCTGGCCGGCACCGATGCAGTTTTTGCGATAAGGCGCCAAGATCTTTGCGATGTCAGATACCGAAAGCTGTTTGACGCCATCGACCAAGACATCACGGATGGCAAAGCACGACCCGTTTCTCTCTCCACCAGCTGTTGCTGGAAGACCTGATCCTGCTTGCGAGGGTTTGGGGGTCATCCGGCCCAGCGTCTCAAGCCGCTGCTGTTCGGCCTGCTGCGTCTGGCGGCGCGCAAAATCGTCGTTGGGCGATTGCGCGTCTGCGATCGACGCAGAAGCAACCACTACCAGTATGGCAGTGAGAGTTTGCGCAACCAGCGAGCCTGCGATTGAAAGGCGGCCGCTTGCGGTGTTGGCCGAACACCAGACTGTCATGACGGGCATGTTAAACCCGGCTTCAGTTAGCAGCAGACTTCTGCAGCGCATCCAACGCTGCCGAAAGGCCCTTCAGTGAGAATTTGATATTGACCTTCTGTCCACTCATCATTTGCACGTGACCAACCCCATCCGCTGCCTTGGCAAGGGCTGCGATCATCTTCGCGTCCATCTTCTGCTGTGCCCAGCATCCAGCTTCGGTGCAGTTGCGATAGGCAAGCTGAACGATGGGCTTGTCTCCTGCATCGATGCTGAGGCCCGCCGGCAGATACATGTTCAGAGGGACCAGAGTGGTCAGCACGACATCGCCTGCTGCAGGCTTTGCGCCCTTCTGGGCCGCCGCCGACGCTGCAGGCACCCTGGCAATTGCAAGGGTCAGAATGTTGACGTCCTTGTCGGCCTGCTTGACGGTCGCGATCTGCGCGACTTCACAGTTCGAGATCACAGAGCCGTCGTTAGCTTTGCTGTCGACGCAGCGATAATACCAGTCATCGAATTTTTGCACGCGCGCCTGTGGTGCCGGTTGTGGCTGCGCAACAGGATCGGCATTCTTTTGGCTGGGCGCATTGATTGGAGCGGCTGGCTGTTCCTGCGCGAGGCCGGAATGCCCGTAAAGAGCACTGGAAACAAGCATCACGGATGCCAACGTCTTCACCGAAAATACTTTACTCAAAGCCTTGAACGTCATGCAATCCCCCAGGAAAAATGCTTTAGGAATGACCCGATCGACCTGCCCAATCGAAAGATCATCAAATTTCATGAAAACATTTTTTAGGAATATGCAGCCGATCATCGGCCCAAGCGGGGATATAACAGACTAAAAACGACAAGGGCAGAGCCTGTCTTTAGGGTGGTTACCCAATTGCATCCGTTTTCCGAAAAGACGTGGTATATCTACATCATCGACCTCCTGAAATTGACGGATATTCCGACCGCGCAGCATCGGCGGCACCGTCGCGGAGGAGGAAGCGACAGAGATATCGTTAATTTCCAGCAAAATAGAGCCAGCCTGCCATTGGTGCAATTGTGGAATATTCCTTATCATTCGCGAGAGACCTACGGATTCCGTCGGTGAGCTTGACGGGATCGTCAACACGGATTGAGAAGACTACTCCGTAGGCAATCCAAAGCCCGCTGTCGGTCAGTGACATTGCTTGCAGAAGAATGGTGTCGTTGACCATATACGCTGCAGACTTTTTCATTTTGGCCCTATGGGATGATGATCGGATTCAAGTTCACGCCCTTCGAGGCAACATACGCGGCCATTCATGGCGGCGTCTCAGGTTGAGCCGGCGATGAGCGCTCCACCGGTTGCCGCCGAAAGGGTGACGGTAAAGCCGCCGGTACGAACATCTCGTGCCGTGCCGTGGACCACCATGTCGGAAATCCCTCAGTTTGACGCAGGAGTAAGTCGGAAACGAGGTCCAAGGTCAGTGCGGTCTCAAGCACTTAGGAATAACGCGGCTGGCCAGCTTTAGTCTTGCGTCGTGGCGCTGCCCAACCATGAATAGCCTCCGACGTTAACCAGAGCGTCAGACTGCTCCGTTGGCGCACACAAGCATCATACTCGTTGTTGAGCAGCTCGACTTCATCGAGCTCTTTTGAATGAGCGGGTATCAAATGTTTCTCTTTCATCGATGCATCTCTCATGACCCTGTTGCCATGGCCGCCGCGCCGCCGGTGCCAAAAACACCGAGTGAGGCAGCCCCACATGGGTCTGCGACGGCACAGGCAACAATACCGATAGACGCCAGAGCACCGCCAACGCCGAGGCTGATCTTCTGACCGGTAGTCAGCACCTATTCCTATGGTGCGGTAACGGGCTGGGTTTGGCTCTGTTCATCGCCGGTGCACTGGCAGTATCGTTTGACAATGATTTCCTGAAGCTTTTCTCGTTGCTCGGGAGATGGCTTGACATCGGCTCTGCTGGCCTGAACGCCACCGAGCTCCCGCAACCTTCGTCTTAGTGAATTCGACAGGCTGGTCTCCTGCCATCTTCATCACATCAGCCGTGAGCGCGGCACTCCCATCCTCGTCATGTTTACGGATTTGGGCACCGTCAACCCCGTCTATCTCTCCGCTGTGGGAGAACACGGACAGTGCCTTTGGCAAGATCGCGCGAATAGGCCACATTCGAGGAGGGTACCGGCTTGTCGGGACTTTCTCATACGTCGGGCAGAGGAAGTGCGATTAATCGAACCGTCTAATCCAGCTCAACGTCTCTTCCAGATCGTCATATGGCTCTGGCAGGACAATCAACGCGAGCTTGTACTCTTCGAACCGAACCGGTTTCAGCGCTCTTGAAACGTGACGATAGTCGTCGAGGACGATGCCACGATTGTTATCGCCCAACTGTGGCTCATCGCCAGCCTGAACTATCACACCGCCCTTGAAGTCGAAAACCGGGCATGAGCTTCCCAGTTCCGTTTCCAGTGCCTGCTTCCCGCCAAGTCCTTCGACGATTTGATCGCACAGAATGGTAAGCCAGTTGATCGATTTGATGAAAAGACCATCGCTCCGCGCAGCCTCCACCTGAAATATGTTGGGGTCAGAAAAATCCAGGCCGGGAAATCGTTTCAGCGCGGGAATGGTGGCCACGCCTCCAGAGCTCCCGGAAAAGGCGCCATGCTCGAACAAAACACTAAAGCCGGCACTGCCGTGAACCGCATCGACCATAGAGCACCAGCGGCCAACGAGATCCCGAAAATATTCGTACCCTTTTTCAACGATGAAGGAGCATGGAAAGTAGACGCATATGCTCGAGTTTCCGTGGGGGAACAGAGGCTCCGGTGCACTGGCTGTGAAGGAAGCGGTTAAGGCCTGGGGTTCGTCGACAACCTTCTGGCCAGGATAGCCGAACACCATCGCGTCCATCGGCTCATCTGGCGACAGCGTCTTGGCCTTTTCTTCATAATAATCCAGATAGGCGTCACCATCGATTTTAGTCAGCCGGTTCGCGTCGACCTTGAGATAGTGCGAAAGCTGACCGGCGAACAAGGCATGGTATTCCCGCAGGATTCTGCAGAGCGCCAGACGCGTCTCTACGGCCTGACCATTCGAAAGGTAGAGTTCGAAAGCAAATCCCACTCTTGCGACAACGAAGCCGTTGTTGAGCAGCGCGACTTCATCGAGTTCTTTTGCATGAGCGGGTGTCAAATGTTTCTCATTCATCGTTTCATCTCTCAAGGCGCTGTTGCCAAGGCCGCTGCACCGCCGGTGCCGAGAACACCGAGTGCCGCAGCCCCACATGGCTCTGCGACGGCACAGGCAACAATACCGATCGCCGCCAGTGCGCCGCCAACGCCGAGGCCAATCTTCTGACCGGTAGTCAGACGCTCTTCCTGTGGTGCGGTAACGGGTTGGGTTTGTTTCTCTTTATCGCCGGTGCACTGGCAGTCTCGTTCGACAATGATTTCCTGAAGTTTTTTCCCGCGAGCTCGGGAGATCGCTTGGTATCGGCTCTGCTGGCCCGAACGCCACCGATCTCCCGCAAACTTCATCTCAATGAATTCGACAGGCTGGCCTCCCGCCATCTTTATCACATCCAGCCGTGATCCCGGCACGCCCATGCGCGTCATGGGAGCGCTAGCGCCGCAAATGGCGTACGGTTGTCGATCTCCCACATGGCGCCCCCTCAGTTCAGATCGATCGTCGCCGCTTCGAGACTAATATTGCGTTCGGCTGTTTGGGAAATAGTAACGCCCTGTACATACACTCACGAGCATCAGCAATGCTCCAGCTATTGTCTTTACATAGAACCCGAGATGAAATTTCATCGATAGTTGCGGGTCGAAGCTCAACATCACGCGCATCTTCTACCTTGCGGTCGTCGACCCAATACAGACCCCGACCTTCGTTGTGACCTGCGCCGTCGCTCCTGCTTTCAGGACGGTCAGACCCTTGCCGCATCAACCTCAAACACGATGGAGACCTGGTTCCAGTCGGCTTTACGCAGATCGTCAGAGCCAAATATACCCTTTGCGATTGCACCCATGTATTCAATGTTTTCAGACATCTAATTCACTCAATGCCTTTGAAAGGGACCCTGTTGAATTTCTGACCAGCGGCATTTCGCAGACGGTGCTTTTTTATATATTTAATAGCACCCGTTTTGGGATCAGGCACATTATAAGTAACATCGTAAGCGTTCAGACTGAACTGATCCCGGTGGCTTGACGACCATAGTCACCTGTCCGCGCTAGATGCGCGACCACTCCCGAATGATGCGAACTCGTAGGTAGCCGCCGTGCGGGTTGTTAACGAGAAATTCCCTACCCTATCTTCCGTATCATTTTCGAAACGCCATAGCTCTCAACGTCCACAAGCATGAAATCCACCGTTTGAACTACAATGGCGAAATGCTCAGGAGCCTTGAGAAGCTTTAACTTGGCAATATCGGGAGATCCGCCAAGCGCCAGTGCAGGCACAAAACCATAGCACTCCCCTACATCAACACGACCTAGCTTTTTGAGCGCGCGTTGGAACAGCGGCTTATTATTGAGATCATAAAAATCCGCATCTGTCCCGAAAGGCGTGATGAAAGTCCGCTCGATATTTGCATCCATCTTCAGATTTTTAGTCAGTGACCGACACGTTATTTCTCCATCCAGAATATCAATGATTGTCAAACCATAGTCCCGGTGCCAACAAAATAGTTCGCCGAACGCGCTGTAGGAGTACGCGTGGCAATGTTGATGAGAAAACTCGGCATCTCCGCCGAAATCAGCGCTAACACGCCTTGAAAATCGTTCGGATGACAAAGTTGTATTTGTCCCTCTTGCAATATAGCGCGACCATACTTCTCCATAAACAAAATCAGATCTGTAGGAAACCTTCCCTGCAACTGGTGTTTCTCTTCCCCTGAGAACGGAAAATGCGGGTCTGGAGCGCCAAAGTCCTCGATATATTCCCGGATGTCATTCGATAAATTCATAGCAAAGACTCCGGAAATTGATCTTACGCACGTGCTTCAAACCACAGGCGGAACAAAAGTTGTGAACGGCGGGTAGAGAGTGACTGAGAATATTTAACCGATGGAGCGGACAGGAACCACATCTGTCGCAGTTATTCGCATTAGCTGGAAATCTTCCAGTTGGGCCAAAATCATAAAGTGTTCTACGGCTGACAAACGTCTGATATTTCCTACCTGCTGGCGAGGCCCGAATGCACCCGAGATCGCAAGCGCAGGGACAAAACCGAAACATTCTCCGATCTCAGGCGCCCCATAGAGATCGGCACAGCGATCAAACATCGGTTCTCCGTTGGTGTCGTAGAACTCGGCAGCATCCTTATCCGGTATTATGCCGCTCGCAACATGATCGGCTGAAGCGTTTTGTTGCCATCCGGGTACTGTTAGCGGTGGACAATAAATTGCCCCCAACGGCAACTCAATATCAAAATCAAAATACTGCTTTGACCAACAACGAAGTGTGCCAAATGCCGTATATCCCACAACATGGCATTCCTCGTGATGGAAATCAGGATCTGCCTTGAAAGCCATTGCTAAGATCGGCCTAAGTTCGTCCGGATCGCATAGTTGGAAAAGACCACCATGAAATGATGCAAACCCATATTCTGATATAAATTCGATAAGGGACGCAGGATACAAATTGGAGAGGCGCTCGATTGTACCCGAGCTCGGCTTTTGCCCAAAAGAGATCGGCTTATAATTGTTCAAGAAATACTTGAAATTTTCATGCATTCTTTTGCTCCTTAGTCGCAAGGCTTCAGGTTGACGTGCATACGTTCTCCGGCGAGACCTGTTTTTCGCATCTGTTCCGCTTCCTGCCGTAGCGAAGCCGCTCTCCCTTTTTGGGTCCATTGATTTCCAATGTATGAGTTAATTTCGGTATCGCCCAGGATCGGATTGCCGCTTGGATCCACAGAAAACTTTGCAGGGTCGCCACCAGCTACCATGTCGAGGAAGTGGGTCGCAGCTTTGCCTTCGACAGCGTTTGCAATATCGGCCTCTGTTTTTCCCTGTGAGCGTAGATACTGCTTGTAGAGGTTGCGATGCTTCTGCTGCAGATATGGTTGTCGCAGCGGGTTAGTACCACCTGCTTTTTCCATCACCCAATGCGCGTAACCCATATCGTCAGCAGACATATTTTTATTGATATTCCATCTGCTCATCGAGTTGGCGTTTGTATTCTTTTAATTTGCCTTTTAGCCGTTCTGGAACTTCGAAACATTCTACCTCCTTAAGTGGAACCTCCCGTGTACTTCTGGCACCCTTATCCCCGTCTTCTTCCGTCCTCTTTAGCTCCCTGGCTTTTTTCGCCTCATCTTCTGCTTTTTTTGCTCCTTCAAACGGTGCTCGGCCTTGGTGATATCTGATGCCCCCTCAAGCAGTTCGCCGGCCCCTTTTGCCATCTTCACTTTTTTAAGCGGATTGAAGACTTCCCCTACGACCCCAACCGCGGCGCCTGCCACCTTCGGCAAGCCACCTTGGCATACATCGCCTTGGTTCCGGACACGGCGGACGATGCCTCGCCCTTTACCCAGTTGGCGGACTTCGAAGCGCTGCCGCCCGGGTCGTCCCACACCTGCTGCGCTACATGCGCTGCCCCCGTGCCGGCGCCAACTACGAAATTCTTAGTGCCCTCCCATGCTTCCTGCGGGGTTGGCAAAGCGTTCCATGCAGACGTGGCGTCTTTTTGTATAAGGCTCGGGTCGGCCGTGTAGTCCCACGCGCGGGAAACTACACCTTGGCCTGTCTTGGCTGTGTCAGATGTGGTCGTTACGCCGTCCCAGAAATCGGCAGCACCCTTCTTGAGGCCCGAATACCAAGCCCTATCCTGATGATCCGTCGAACTTGGCGGAGCCTGAAAATCCGTCGATTTTACATTGACATATTCGCCTTCGGTATTGCCACTATTCAAGGTGCAGCGATCGCTGTGCCGTTGCACCCAAATGCCGTTTGCACGAACTATTCCCGAGGAGGTTACCGGCTCAACAACGTCGCCTACGGTTTGTGACTTGCATCCGAGGCCGACGCCTGGCTCATCACCGTAACAGCAAGAAAATTTGGAGTCTTGGCGCTTGATGAATAACCCGTTCGAGCGGACATCGGGAGAGTAGTTCAAACTGTCGGACGCCCTTCCCCAGGACATATATGGAACCGGGCTTTCCGGTGATTTACAAACATCTGGGGACAGACAAATGGCGAGCGCCATACTGTCGCTCGGTATGAGCTCTGGCGGAGGGGATTGGCGGCTGTGGGCGGGGTGGTGTGTTGGCGTTTTTCCTGTGTTGTTTTAGGATTTGGGTCGCTGAATCGGCATTTGGGTCGATCCGTATGTAATCCAATGGTTCTGGCTCTGGAGGTTCTGGCACGGGCTTGTCGTCTGCCATCAGGCAACACCCTCCCTCACGTCGACGAAACTTAGGCACGGGAGACCCACGCGCGCCGGCCAGGGAAAGCCGATGCGCCACGTGAGGAAGACTCGGCCGACGCCCGGGCGCATGTCGAAATGGACGCCATCGAGGGCCATCGGGCCGCGCAATGGCCCGTCTCCTTGATCGATCTCGACCTGCAATCGAATGTCCGGCAGGCGGCCACGCAATATCGCCCGTCCAGGCAGTAGTTGATCGAGCTCGAACTCTTCGTCGCCGTTGAGATAGGTCTCGCTGACGAGGCCTTTCGGGGCGGCCTGCCAGAAGGAAAAGTCGAAATCCGTCGGCAAGAGCGGATGCCGCTCCTTCAGCCAGACATCGTCATACGTGCCGGCTCGGGAAACGCGATCCGTCCAAAAGGGAGAAACGGGTCCCAAACCGGCCGGTGGGAGGCGGTCCTTGACGTCGCGGATCGGTTGGTCGGCATCTTCTATTTGCGGCGCTGGCCATTCTGGCCGTTTGCGGAAGCGCGCCTCATCGACGAGGCCGATCCCGATAGGGTTGCGCTCGCATACTTCACCGCCCTCGATCCGCCCGCCGAATGCCAAGCGCCAGTCTATCGGGACATGGTCTACTGGGGTGCCTTCGGTCATATCCCAGCCATCGAGCATGTCTTCCTTGTCGCGATCGAAAAGACCGCGCCAAGTCTTGCGGGTCCGTGCGCGCCATACGCGGGGTCCGTGAATACGCAACCGCCGTCCGACAGGGCCTACCTTGATGCCGCAGGTCCAAGACGAAGCGGCTTGCTCACCGGGCGCAAAGGCCGCACCGATGAAGGTCACGTCCGTCCCAGGCTTGTAAGGCGCCAGGTCCGTACAGGCCATCTGTGACGCCTTGTGCGGATCGCCGTCATAGGTATCGGACATGACAAGCGGGCGCTGGTTGTCGTCGACAACGAGCGGGCCGCCGCTCGCCAGTTTAAAGGTTCCTCGCGCCACCACCACGCCCAAGAGGTCGCCCACCAGATTATACTGGCGAAAGCGAGTGCTGGGAAAGGTGTATGGTTTTCAACCGACATCAGCGATCATCCCTTAGCAGCGGAATCAGCCGATGTGGGTGAAGCCTCCGAAAAACCACCGCCAGGCTTGTTGAGGTCCACGACGGAACCGTTGATCTGCGTCGGGCCGGACGCGGTGAAATTGAAATGCGTGCCCAGGATAATCACCGTGCCGTCCTTGCGCATGATGAACTTAGATGCACCGCATTCGACGACAAACTCCTCTCCGACAATGACCTTCTTGAACTTGCCGACGCTTTCGAGCGAGGTTTGCCCGACATTCACCACCTTGCTTACGCCGATCTGTTCGGCCTTGGCGACGCCGACGCTGGTGGATTGGAAGGCGCCGACGATGGTGTTCATGATGCCGGGCATCGGGAAGAGGCTGGAGGCAGCGTCGCCGACGCCGGTGCCGCTGCCAGCGAGTGCCGTGCCGGCGTCGGCGCGAGGGCTCGGGCCGGAGACGACGCCTTCGCGGCTGCCGAGACCTCCGGCTCCGAGGAAACCCAATGCCGAGGAGGCGAGCGTCGTAGCGAAGGAGGCAACGCCCGGGCCGCCGCCGCCAGCGATCTGGGCTGCCTGGGAGAGCAGGCCTGCTGTCTGCCCGGACAGCGCCTGGACGCCGGCCATCGCCAGCAAAGCCATCGGCCCGGTGCCGCCGACCACCGTATTCACCGAACCGCCGATCTCGTGTTTCTGGCTACCGGAGACTTCGACCGCGCGGTTGCCGCCCACAGAGGCCACCTCGTGGCGGTCGACCCGCTTGGTGCGATCGTTCAGCACCCGTGTCGTCTGGTCCTTCTGGGCGTGGAAGAACATGTTCTCCCTGCCCGCCTCGTCCTCGAACGACAGCTCGTTGAAGCCGGTGCCCTTGTGCGTGTTGGAGCGCATCACCGTGCGCGTCTTGTTCGCCGGCAAATCATACGGCACCCCATTCGCCGGATTGGGCACCACCCCCGTCACCAGCGGACGATCCGGATCACCATCCACGAAGGCGACCATAACCTCCATGCCTATGCGCGGGATGATCTGGCCGCCCCAGGTGGAGCCGGCCCAGGATTGGGCGACGCGCACCCATGTGGTGTCCGAGCCGTCCTTTTTTGCCCGGCGATCCCAGGGGAACCACACCTTGATGCGGCCGTATTGGTCCGGGTGGATCTCCTCGCCCTCAGGACCCGCCACGATCGCCACCTGCGCGCCCTCGATGCGTGGCCGCTTCGTCTCGCGGTGCGGCGTCATCGGCACGCGTGACGGGATCGCCTCGAAGCGGTTGGTATATTCGGGCTCGTTGGTGTTGGTCTCGTAGGAGCGGTCGACGACCTCGTAGACCGTCCGGACGATCACGTGTTCCTCGTAGCCATGGTCGGGATGGGCGACTTCGTAAGGAGTAAACCGGCGGCCGGCTTCGAGGATGCGCGAGGTCGAGGCGCCAAACACCCGGTCGTGGTCGGCCTCCGAGGCCTGCATCCGCAGCTCCTCGGCGCGCTCTGCCTCAGCCACCGAGGAGATGCGGGCCGGATATTCGTAAAGCTCGCGCTTGATCGCATCCGGCATCTGCACCAGCGACGGCGTCATCGTGCCCGGGACCATGCGCGGCGTCTCGAAATTCCAGTCGGAGCCGGCCCGCTGGCCCGACACATAGGAGAAGCGGCGTGCCCAATCGTTGATGTGGTTGCGATCCGACGAGCCCTGAGCGAGGCGCACCTTCGTCTCGCCCCTGGGCCGACGGTGACGGGCCGAGCCAGCCGCTAGCGCTGTCGGCCACATGCAGCCGGTGCTTGCCATCCTCGTGGGAGAACCAGTAAAATAGCCCGTCCTCTTCGAAACGGCGGGTGAGATAGGCGAGGCGTGATCGGCGGGCCCTCGTTGCGCTCGGTGACGAGGCCGTTGAATGGACGCCTGACGGTACTCCCCTCCTCGCCGTCCCCCGCTAGACCTCGACAGACGCGTCAATCAAACAAATTATTGGCTGCTCAGAAAACATTCAGTCTTCACTCCGACGTAAACCAGTCGAGCCCTTCGACGATGCGCCCGCCATGGACTGTCGGATCGCCGATACGGGCAAGGGCCTTGCCTTCGATATAGACGAGCGGTGAGCCGACGGAGATCGTGTCCGAGGGCCCGGCCATGCAAATGCACCGATCTCCGACTACTGCAACCGGAACGCCTCCGACGGTAACAAGCGATTGAGTTTCGGAAATGGGTCCGCCAACATGCGGGTTAGGCCCCGGCTCCACCATCGGGCAGACATGGTTGTGACCTTTGAGCGAGACATTAGCCATTGATGTATCTCACGCCTCCATTAAATCGCAGTTGTGAACGCTCGGCGCCGCCTGACTAAGTTCTGTAGGTCAAATGTTCGTTCACATGCTCGAGTAAGAACGTTCCAAAGCTATCAGCCACGAGTTCGGAACCGTGGCTCATTCCTCGTTCATCAAGTTCGAAGATTGCCGCTTCGCCCGGCGAAGTCACTTGAGCGCAATCAATAACGAAATAGGGACCATAACCCGATGCCTTTATCCTGATCATCGTATCGGATATTTCGCCGTCCTTACGCGATCGCTCGGTGGTGAAAACGACGCTCGGCGCATTTTTTCCGTCTAGACCAGTTCGACCAAGGCCATAGAATTCATTGCCTCCAAACCCCAGAATCCCAAATTCTGAAAGCATCGCCTTATAGGAAACGGGAAGATCCGCGCCTAATCGCTGCTCGAGCGCTCCGATCAAAGCGTCGGATGCAGGCATCAAGTAGTCGATCTTTACTCCGTTGTTGCGCAGTTTCTCGATAGCGAATCTATAGTTGGCAAGGCTCATTTTGGTTCTCCGAGACAGCCGGCACACTCGAATTGCTATGACAAACCTGCAGCCACACCGCTCCTTTTGATTGGGCCCGGGCTCCACCGTCGGGCTGCCATGCTGCCCTTCTTAACGAGACATTCGCCCGGTCCGTCCAAGCTAGCGGCTGTGCGCAAACTACTCGAAGTCCTTTGCCCGATCCTTCCAATAGTCGCTGACAAATTTCCGCGATGGCGGTGAGTCTTTGGTATCGTCATCGAATTCCGGGCCGCCTTGGGCGCGCGCTTCCACAGTGCGGCGCACCTCGTTGCGCAGAAACTCGCCAAAGCTGTCCGCGAGTCTGTCTTTACCGTGTATGTGCCCGCCGGTTGAGACCTCGTAGACCGGCGCCTCGCCGTCCGCGTTTATTTCAGCGCACTCCATCACATAGAAGGGGCCATAACCCGCCGTTAGAAAAGGAATCATCGTCTCGCTGATCCGACCGTTGGCACGCTCTCTTTCGGTAGCATACACGACATTGGTGACGAATTTCGCGTCTATACCTTGCGATAGCCACCCATAAATCTCGACCGTGTCAAATTCGAGTGCGCCATACTCGGACAGCATTTTCTTATATGATACCGGCAGGATGACGCCGAGGCGGGCCTCGATCCGCTTCACGTCCTCCTCTGTAGCGCTTTTCGTTCCGAGAACGTCGATCCCGTTTTCTCGAAGGCTACGGATTGCATCATCATACATCGCGGCGCTCATTATCTACTCCTATTCACAGTTTCCCAAAATAACCTGCGGTTGCAATCACGGAGGCGGTCCGTTACCGAAATCCTTGGCTCTGGCGCGCCAGTATCTCGACCGGTAATTGTTATAGTCTATCTCGTCCTGCGGATGCAGCTTTCTCCAGCTTATATAGTCGGCGTCGCCTTTCGGGTAGATGTGAATTGTATTGTAGTTGTCACTATGGAATGTGCTTTGAACCTCCGCCAACGGGCCCTTTTGGCCTGTCTCTCGCAGGGTCTCTTGCTGAAGCATATGGTGCAATTCAATTTGACTTCCATCCGAACCATATGGCGCTAGGCCAGCCTTCATACGCTGATAATTGGTGCGTCCCTTTGCATCGACAAGATTAGGATCGATCAAATCATCCCGCTGGTAAACTGTCCGCCCGCCGATCTCCTTTTTCTTCCAGAGCCGGGGGGTCGGCCCACCTGGATCCTTGACATTGTCATGGGTCGACCTCGGCAGCCCCGCGTGATCGTCGCCGAAGCCTTTGTGCGCCTTCGCGTGCTCCACGACCTTGGCCTCGGAAAGCTCGATACGTGCAGTTTTGCCGACATTGCCCGCGGCGCGCTTCAGCGTGACGACGATCTTGCGAGCCACGCTGCCAACCTTCTCGCCGATCGAGACGGCTACCCTGAAGGCGACAGCGCCTGCGCCGGCCGTCAAAGCACCGGCCGCTGCCGAAATAGCAAGTTCCAGCGCGAGGAAGGCACCGTCGATGCCGAGCGTCCCGAAAGCGTAACTCGGGCCGCCCTTTTCCCAATCAGAGAGGAATTGCTTGTAACGTGCGAGCGCAGTCTCTTTCAGCGCATTCCACACTTTGGAAAGCGCAGCAGTGACCTGTGCATGGCGTGCATCCACGGTCGCCTGCGTGGCCGCAATGGCCTTGTCCTCGTTCGTTGTGTCCGCCTTGTAGTCGTAAAGCCCTGTTCGCTTGCCGAGCCATTCGACCGTCGCCTTGCCACCCTTGATAACTTGCGATGTCTGATTCACGTCGACGGCGACGCTGTCCCGTATGCTGCGGTCGAGATTTTCGATATCATCCTTGAAGCCCGGATCGTAACCGAAAAAGGTGCCTACCTTTTGCGCAGCCCAATATTCGCTGCGTTGCATGGCGAGATTCGCGGCGCCCACACCAGGTGGGGTATAATCGTCGAGCGCGACGCCGGCAGCTTCGACAAGACCCATCGCCTCCTTGACTGCGCCCTCCATCGCAGCAAGGATTGCGTCGCGGGCAGCCGTCTGCTCATTCGCTGTTCCAAGGACGCCGCCCAGCAGACCGAGCGTATAGACCATGCTCCAATATTGAAGGAGCCGGTCGTAGGTGTATTTCTGAAGGTCGGTGTCCGGATGTGGATGGTAGCCCTGCGGCCGGGTATCCGGATATGCCGCCGCTGTAGCGCTACCCATCGGCCTCTTCCTCCCGGAAATGCCACTTCTGGAGCTCCTGCGGAACCAGTTGGTCGAAGTTGAGCGACGCCGTTCCAATTGCCGCCATCAGCCCGCCAGTCCCAAGACCGACGAAGCCAAGCGCCGTGCTCAATGCCCCGATAGCAGTGGCGATATCGGCAGAATTCTGTGGATTGGCCTTAGCTATCAGTTCCTGAATAACGGAAGCCTGATGTTCCGGACTGAAAGACAATTCCGTCATTGAACTGAATGGCTTGATGCCGACATGTGCCTGAAAGCGGCTGCGAACCTCGTCCCGAACGCTGCGCCTTTCATTTGCCTCGGGTATCCAGCCGCCGGACGTTACCAGGGTCATCCGTCAATTCCTGCGGATATCGACTTTCGAAGCTTTCAGGACAAGTTCCTGAGCCGCTTCGATCGTCACGTTTTCGCCCTTGACGTGGATCGTGCCGTCCGCCTCCATCCTGACGCTGGTCTTGCCCACCACAATCTCATAGGTCTTGCCCACGACCGTGGACTTGGCCATGCCCACTTCCTGGTAGTGGCCGATCGCGGTCGAGTCGTTGCGGATCCCGCCGACCGTTGTCTGCAGTCCGCCGCCGATCGTCATCGACTTTGCAGCGCCGACAATCTCGGTCGAAGAGACCATAACAGTTTCGGCCTTATTTTTGGCAACGCCGATAACGAGGTTGCCTTCGCCCATTGTGGCGTCTGCCAGAATACCCAGTTTGTCGGTAAAGGCTCCGAGCTTGCTCGTCAGCAGGTCGCCAATATTGCTGCGCAGCACGCCCATGGCCGCCGTCACTCCCTTTTGCAGGATGTTGGGCCCGACCATCAGCGTCATGTTGCCGCCAATCACTTCGTGATGGTTGTTTCCAACCTCGATCGTCTTGTTGTGGCCGATCGATTCCGCCTGATTGTTGTCGATCCGTTTCGAACGCGAATTTTCCACGTGAATGCGGTGATCCCGCTGGGCATGCATGTAAACTTCCTCGCGGCCATTTTCGTCCTCGAAGGAAAGCTCGTTAAAACCGATGCCTTTGTGCGTGTTCGTCCTGAATGTGCTCTTCGTTTTATTGGCCGGGAGGGTATAGGGCACCCCATTCGCCGGATTGGGCACCACCCCCGTCACCAGCGGACGATCCGGATCGCCATCCACGAAAGCCACCATGACTTCCATGCCGATGCGCGGGATGATCTGGCCGCCCCAGGTGGAGCCGGCCCAGGATTGGGCGACGCGCACCCATGTGGTGTCCGAGCCGTCCTTCTTTGCCCGGCGATCCCAAGGGAACCACACCTTGATGCGGCCGTACTGGTCGGGATGGATCTCCTCGCCCTCTGGACCCGCCACGATCGCCACCTGGGCGCCCTCGATGCGTGGCCGCTTGGTCTCGCGGTGCGGCGTCATCGGTACGCGTGACGGGATTGCCTCGAAGCGGTTAGTATATTCGGGCTCGTTGGTATTGGTCTCGTAGGAACGGTCGACGACCTCGTAGACCGCCCGGACGATCACGTGTTCCTCGTAGCCATGGTCGGGATGGGCGACTTCGTAAGGGGTAAACCGGCGGCCGGCTTCGAGGATGCGCGAGGTCGAGGCGCCGAAGACCCGGTCGTGGTCGGCCTCCGAGGCCTGCATCCGCAGCTTCTCGGCGCGCTCTGCCTCGGCCACCGAGGAGATGCGGGCCGGGTATTCGTAAAGCTCGCGCTTGATCGCATCCGGCATCTGCACCAGCGACGGCGTCATCGTGCCCGGCACCATGCGCGGCGTCTCGAAATTCCAGTCGGCCCCGGCGCGCTGGCCCGGCACATAGGAGAAGCGGCGTGCCCAGTCGTTGATGTGGTTGCGATCCGACGAGCCCTGGGCGAGGCGTACCTTCGTCTCGCCCCTCGCCGACGGTGACGGGCCAAGCCATCCGGAGGCGCTGTCGGCCACATGCAGCCGGTGCTTGCCGTCCTCGTGGGAGAACCAGTAGAACAGCCCGTCCTCCTCGAAACGCCTTGTAAGATAAGCCAGATCGGTCTCGTTCCACTGAACCGAATAATGCTGGGGTGGTGGCGGAGAAACAATCCCTGAGGTATCGGGGGCGGGAATGCCGTGCTCGGAAAACAGCGTGTCGACGATGTCGACCGACGTCTTGTCCATCCAGATGCGGCAGTCGGAGCGTTGCGACAGAAGCCACATCTGCGGCCGAAGTACGATCGAATAGGCACGCAGGCCGCGGGTGATCGGCGGCCCCTCGTTGAGTTCGGTAACAAGGCCGTTGAAAGGCCGGCGCACCGCACTGCCCTCCTCCCCGTCCCCCTGCTCGACCTCCACGGAAACATCCATCAGTCGGCCGATCAGATCCTCCGGCTTGACCTGCTCCTTCTTCGAGCGCGCCGATATACGGATCTCGAACAGCGCCGATATGCCTTCGTGGATAACCGCGCGCTCAGGCAGAAGCTGGTCTTCGCCGAGCGGCGATACGATCTTCAGGATACGGTTTGCCTGGATGAAATCGGCGGCTGATGACATGTCGTCCATGGGCTAACGTCTCTCGTTCATGCGACCGTGAAGCCGCTAAAATCTGCAGGGTTGGCCGAGATCCGCTCGACAGCCTGCCGGAAGTGGCGAAAGCTGCCGAACAGTCCGGTCTCGAGATCGAACCAGCGCTTGCCGAAAACCTCGGTGGCACGGTCGCCGTAGAGGTCCTCGAACTCCTGGAGTTCGAGGAGCAGCGCCGGCCTTTCGGTTGCCGGCAGAGCGCCCAGATGGATCGACAGGGCATGGGGCACGCTGTCCGCGCCAGCCAATCCCAGCCTGCGAGCTTCGGCACTGAGAGCGGGTAAGTCGAGGCACGCCCGCGCCAGCCGGCGCAGCTGCGGGAATTCGGGCCGTAGGTCAGCCTCCAGAAACTGGCGGAGCGCGGCGGGGTCCTCAACGACAGCATCCACCATCCGGAGGAACTCCTCCGTGCCGAACCCCGCATCGCTCGGGTCGAGATCGTCGCCGAAAGCTTGCAGGAATGCCTCGTCGAGATCGGCTGGATGCTGCTGCCGGAAGCTATCGATCTCCGCCTGGAGCGCCTTCCCCGCATCGGCAGACAGACCGCGCGCGTAAAGCGCCACAGCTTCCGGTACGGTCTCGGCCTCGAGATCCATGTCCTGGTGGAAGCAGCTGCCCATCATGTCAGCCAGTGCTGGAAAAGTCCGTTCAGCGCTCATTCGGCTCTTTCTCCTGCATCATGGGATGGGAAAGGAGGTGAGGACGAAATAGGGTCGGCCGGCATAGGTCTCGCGCATCAACCGCACTTGCACCCGGGTCATCGGCTGAATTTTCTGCGTCGATTTCAAAATTCCCCGTCCGACGTTTCGCCCGAAATCCATTTCAAGCTTGAGGACGTTTCCCGTTCCTGCATTTTTGGACCAGGCAATGATCCGCGCCCGGTTGGTCTGCAGCGTGCGCGTCACGGCGCGTTCGGCGGTAACGAGGTCGCTGTAGGTGGAGATGGATTTCGGGGCCCGCCCGCGGCTCGCCATCTCGCTCATCCGCTCGAGCAGCTCCTGGTCTGTCCAGCCGACATGTCGGGCGACGGTATGGCCGCCGACGGATACGCCATCCTCTGCCTCCTGGCGCATCAGCGAGATCCGTCCGGCACGGACCGCGCCGACGCGAACGGCACCCGCTATCGCCGACCCTGCGAGCGGCACCAGAATTTCAACAGCAAGCGAAACGTTCGCGGCTGTCTCCGGGCTGGCGCCGAGGCTTTTCGCCAGCGACGTGACGCCCTGCTCGGAAAGCGAGCTCAGATTGCGCCCGCTCCAGATTTGACGGCCCCCGGTGACACACTGATCAAGGCCGTGAGCCCCGAGAGCCAGGCCGCCCGCCTTTGTGACCATGGTCGGTTCGGGCGCCGCCAGAAGCGCGGTGGCCCCCAGCAATTCCGTGCCGCAACCCAGCAACCGCAGGCCGCCGATGATGCGGTTGCCGATGGTGCCCTGCGGCTCCAGCGTCTCGTTCTCCAGCACCGCTGCCAGCTGGGTCGGTGACAAAGCGAGCCTCAGACCGTCCTGGGGCTCGTCGGCGGAACCGGGCGCCACACGCGCATTCGCCAACGCTGTCATGGCCTGCCCCTTCCAACGACATGCTCAAAGAGCGCTCCCGGCAGAGGCAGGGTGCTGAAAGTCTGCCCTCTCTCGGGAGCGATCTTTGCCATTTTGTCGATCCTCAGCCGGTTGCCGCAAGCGAGCCTTGCGAGAAATGCCGCACGAAATTGTCGACCAGCGTGTGCCGTTCGAAATAGTGAAGCAGATCGAGCCTGTTGGTTCGCGTGTTGAAGTAGGCTGCAGCGATCGGATTTTCGTCCTTCTTTTCCAGGAAGGTCACCGCAGGGTTGCCGTAGAGCAGTCGGGTGGGCGCGGGATCTTCGCCGAGTATGCGCATGAAGGGCAGCGTCAGCGATTTCTTGTAGTGCTCGAGGGCCTTTGCGGTGAAAATGCTCTTCTTGCCGACATAGCGATTGAGCACACCGACCTTTCCATTCGGCCGGGTGGTGATCTGTTTTCCGGGCTTTATGAATTCCGAAAGCCATTCGCTAGCGCCGGGCGATCCCTGGATTCTCCGTCCCTTGAAGTAGACGTCTTCGCCAGCGGTGATCGTGAAGACCCGCCGGACGACTTGCAGGTGGCTGGTCCCGACGAGCTTGATGCCGCCGATCTTCTTGTTCGGTGCCACCATGCCGAAGATGCTCTCGTCGAAAACCTCCTCGACGATCAAATTGTAGTCCGTCAACGCGACCTTATCGATGTCAGGATTGCCCATCCGCAATCTCCTCAAAGCAAAGTGCATGGGTCAGGGGCGCCGGATCGATCCGGCGCCCGCTATCGTTGAGGTCGTTAAGCCGCCTTGGTGGTGGCGAGATCGTAGGAAGCGATCATCGGCGACTGCGGCGACTGGTTCTCGTCGAACGGCGTGTACTTCACTTCCATCTTGGTGAAGTTGAGCTTAATCGTTTCGATCGGCCGGTCACCGTTGGAATCGATCGAATAGCTGGCGATCAGGGTGTTGGTGAGGTTATATTCGATATAGGTCTCGCCGGGGTTACCGGTCGTGACGAGATGGATCACTGTCCGCTTACCGGTGCGGCCGGAGCAAGCTTCCTGGAACAGCTTGGTCGACGAGGAGTCGCTGACCTTGGTCAGGATAACTTCCGAAATCGTCGGCTCGGACGCTTCGCGGTTGGCTGCGGAACCCGCAGAGGTGTTCATGTTGCGGGAAACATTCCAGTGGATGGCTTCGATATCCATCCATTTGCGATGCTGCTCATGCGTTGCATCACCCTGAATACCATCGATCTGCAGATAAATCGGCATGCATAACTCTCCTGTGATCGGATTATTGCCTCGTTGCGTCTAAGGCGTCTTTGCCTCTCGTCGTGCTGTTCCCCGAGCGCGCTTGGCATTTCGGGGATTGATATCCGCCTCCCGGTTTTCCCCCGGCGGGACGAATTGCGGTTGGGCGCCCGCGTCGCCGGCAGTGATGCCGAAGCCGTGTGCGCTGTACTCGATGGCGATGGTAGCGACCTTGCGACCTTCCGATACCGCATCCAGGAAGAAGGTCGACAGGACGGGCATGAGGTCGCGGGCAATCATGATCTCGATAGCCCGTGCCCCCATCTCGCTCGCCTTGGCCCTGCCCACCAGACTTTCACGCGCCTCCTTGGAAAGCGACACCGATGTCCCGTAAGCCGAGCCTATCCGCTGCCGGATGCGCTCGATCTGGATGTCCACAATCCCGGCAAGCGTCTCTGCCTGGAGCGGCATGAAAGGCAGGATGGTGGTGCGGCCAAGGAAGGCCGGCTTGAAATGCTTTTGTAGCTCAGGCAGAAGCAACGCCTCGAGCGCCTCGCCTTCCGGCATTGTGTCGGGGTCTGTCGCGAGTGTCGCCAGTAATTCCGACCCAGTATTGGCGGTCATGAAAATGGTGGTGTTCTTGAAGTCGATGTCGCGACCTTCGCCGTCGCGCAACACACCCTTGTCGAACACCTGGTAGAAGATTTCCTGGACGCCCTGGTGTGCCTTGTCGATTTCGTCGAGCAGGAGCACGCCATAGGGACGCCGCCGTACCGCCTCTGTCAGAACCCCGCCCTCGCCGTAGCCGACATAGCCGGGAGGCGAGCCGAGAAGCATGGAAATCTTGTGCTCCTCCTTGAATTCCGACATGTTGATCGTCGTCAGATGCTGCGGTCCGCCATAGAGCATGTCGGCAAGCGAAAGCGCGGTCTCGGTCTTACCGGTACCGGACATCCCCACCAGCAGGAAGACTGCCGGCGGACGACGAGGGTCGGAAAGACCGGCACGGGCGGCGCGCATGGCAGCCGCAATCCGGTCAATCGCCGCATCCTGCCCAAGAACCCGCTCCTTGAGTTTTGCATCGAGCGATTTGACCGTCCCGACCTGATCCGACAGAAGCTTGCCGACCGGTATCCCTGTCCAACGTGCCACCACGGCAGCTACGACATCCCTGTTGACCACCCGGGGCACGAGTGGCTTTTCGCCGGCGACACCCGAAAGAGTTTGCTCCGCCGCCACCAAGGCGGCTCTGGCGCCCTCCGCACTCATCGGTTGGGTCGGGAAGGACGCGATGTTGTCTGCCACGGCCGAGGCCTCGCCGGCGCTCATCTCCGCGACACTGCCGTCCTCACTGAAGAGGGACTCGAGCCTGTCCGCCTCGCGCGCCAGGCGTATCTCTTCGTCGAGCTTGGCCTGGACGGTTTCGATTTCGGAGGCAATGGCGACCGCCGTCGCCTCTATCTCGGCAATCCGCGCTGCCGTTTCCGGGGTCTGGGGCTCATTGCGCAACCAGGCTGCTTCCTGCGCCAGGAGATCACGCTCGCTGGTGAGCTGCCGCATCGCCTCCGGTACGGTCTGCCTCGAAAGGGCAACTGCGGCGGCGGCGGTGTCGATCAGGCTGATTGCCTTGTCCGGCAGTTGCCGGGATGGCATATAGCGCGCCGAAAGCTGCACGGCGGCGACGATTGCCTCGTCTCGAATGCGGACCTGATGGTGTTTTTTTAGGTTTTCAGCGACGCCACGCAGCATGCGGATCGCGGTCTGCTCATCCGGCTCGAGAACCTGGACCATCTGGAAACGACGGGTCAAGGCAGCATCTTTTTCGATGAACCGCTTGTATTCGCTCCACGTCGTCGCTGCTATCGTCCGGAGTTCGCCGCGCGCCAGGGCCGGCTTCAGGATATTTGCAGCATCCCCCTGCCCCGCCTGACCACCGGCTCCGATAAGGCCATGGGCCTCGTCGATAAACAGGATGATCGGAGAGGTCGAGGACTTGACAGCGTCGACAACCCCATGCAAGCGCCGCTCGAACTCGCCTTTAACGCCCGCGCCTGCCTGCAGCAGGCTGAGGTCCAGCAACAGTAGTTTAACGTCCTTCAGTCGCTCGGGCACATTGCCGGCGACGATTTCGAGCGCGAAGGCCTCGGCAACTGCTGTCTTGCCGACACCCGCCTCGCCGACGAGGATGGGATTGTTTTGCCGCCTGCGCATCAGGATATCGACGACCTGACGCAACTCGCTGTCCCGACCGATAACCGGATCAATCCTGCCGTCGCGGGCATCTGAGGTCATGTCGCGGGTGTAGAGGCGCAGAAACTCGTTTTCGGCGGTCGAAACGGGCGAAGGTGTTGGTGTCGGGTTGGAATTATCCTGCGGAGAGTTTGCTGCATTTTCCAGCAGCAGGTCTAGCTTGGCCCTGTCGAGACGGCGCAGCGACGGCGCGATGCCGCGCGCGACAACCCGCAATCCGGAATCGGTGCTCAGAGCAGCCAGCAGGTCGAGAAAGACGACTTTGCTCCGTCCGTATTGCAGGGATGCTGTCAGCCAAGCTTCGCGCGCCAGAGCGAGAAGGTTTTGGGAGAGCGCCAGAGAAGCTTGCTCCTCGCGTGCCATGTCGGCAACGGCGGTATCGAGTTCGCTGCGCAAACTCTCGCTCGAGATGTTTAGCTCTTCAAGTATGGCGGAGTATTCCGGCAAGTCTAACAGCGCACGAAGCCAATGCGAGACTTCCACGACCGGGTGTTGGTGACGCGCCGCAAGCGACGCACCTGTCTCAAGACCGACACGTAAGTTCTGATCGAGAGTTCTGATCAGACGACTGATATCGATATTCGACATCCAGCAGGCCCTGCCTTTTTGAGGAAGTTCTGTGGTCTTTCGAAATGCAAAACGACAACTAGGGCGGCAACCCAGCCTTGTCCAGATCAAAAAAACCTCTATCTTGAAATTTGTCAATTCCTAAAATTGTCACAAATGTGTCGTGGTCTTACGGAGGTTGACAAAGAAAAATGCGGCGCCAATTATGACAAGAAGTTGCCTGTTTCTAATTTATTAAGCATATCCCCGTCGATCTCAGGAGTATCTTGCGCGTGAATGTGCTTCAGATTGCAGATCCCATTGATCAATACAGTCCGTGCGGAGAAAACGTGCGCGACAGCGCTACATTGCGCGGGATATACTATAGTATTAAGGATGCAAGAACGTCAGCGAGAACTGCAGAGCGTGCAATAGATCCGGGTGAGACTATTGGAGTGGCCCCGGCGTGGCAGGATGTCAACAATCTTGGATTGCAACTTCTTTCTTCAAAGACCAAGGACATCGAAGTATTAGCGTGGCTTGCTGAAGCTCAATTAAGGATAAGAGGCTTCGAAGGATTACGGGATGTCTACGTTGCCACTGCGTCGCTTTTGGACAACTACTTCGATACTCTTCATTCTATCGGCGACGACGACTTCGAGGAACGCTTTGCGCCGCTCGCTGGACTTAATGGCATCGGCGGAGAAGGCACGATAATCCAGGCCATCCGCCTGACGTCGCTGGTTGCAGACGGAAAATTCGGCCAATTCTCACTTTGGGACTTCCAGCTCGGACAGCGAAATGGACAGTCGCATCGCCGCGAAGAGCTAGAGCAGGCCGCGACCGAGGCCGGTGTCGCAGCCATGAAAAACCATTTGGCGTCGGTTACCGATTGCATCCAGGCCTATGATAGGCTCGTTGAAATCCTGGATCAGAAGTGTGGAAACCAGGCTCCGCCAAGCTCGAATACCCGCAATGCATTGCAGGAAGTGGCGGCCGCAATCCGGGTTCTTGCAGGTATCGAGGCAGCCGATCCGGAACCTCCGGCAACGGCAAACGGTCCCGAGATGCAGGTATCCGTTTCCGAACAACCTCAGGCCGACCCGGCGGCAGCGCGACCGCTGACGGCAGATACGATCCGCTCTCGCGAGCAGGCGTTCGAGATATTGGCTGTGGTCGCCCGTTACTTTCGCCGAACCGAGCCGCATTCGCCGATTGCTCTTTCGATAGAGACGCTTGTGCGCCGGGGACGGATGGATTTCTCCGAACTCCTCGCCGAACTTCTCCCTGAACAGAACACCCGCTACGCGGTTTTGACCGCGGCCGGCATAAACCCCTCGACCGACAAATCTGGAGGTTGAAGGCGCAACTGACGACGGGCCTTGCCCGACAGCAATCTGCAAAAGACTGAAATCGTGATCTGCCGATGGCAGGAAGGAGAACACCGATGGCAAGCGTGCATGAAAAACTGGAAAGGGTCCGCAAGCCCCGTGTCCATATCAAATACGAAGTCGAAACCGAAGGCGCGATGGTGGTCAAGGAGTTGCCGTTCGTCGTCGGCGTGCTCGGCGACTTTTCCGGAACACCGACGCAGCCGTTGAAGCCCTTTGGCGAACGGAAATTCGTCCAGATCGACCGTGACAATTTTGACGACGTGATGCGTCGCATGACGCCCGGCCTAACGCTATCCGTCGAAAACACGCTGAAGAATGACGGCACCGAGCTTCCGGTTTCGCTGAAATTCGAAAGCATGGACGATTTCGATCCGGGCTCTATCGTCAACCAGGTGCCTGCACTGAAAGCCCTGCTCGACGCCCGCAACGAATTGCGCGACCTGATGAGCAAGGCGGACCGCTCCGAAGAGCTGGAACGGCTGCTCGAAGACATCCTGCAGAACAAAGCCGACCTGTCCGAACTCGTTGCCCAGCTTGGTCGCGACAAGGTGAGTGAAGCAACGAACCCAGCCAAATGAGTGCTGGCAGCACACACCGTCCGGTGAGCTGCCGTCTCCACCATTTTGTTCGAACAGCACTGCGCTCCAGAATGAGACGATCTGAGCCGCTGTCCCGGTAGGAAGGATTTGACCAATGAGCACTGAAACGCAATTGCAGACCCCGCAGCAGGCCGATGCTGTCGCCGATGGCGATCTGCTCGCCAAGGTCGTTGCGGCCACCCGCCAGACAGAGCCGGATCGCGCCCAGGATCTGTTGCGTACCCTGACGGACCAGGCCCTTGCCGGCACAGTCACCTATGACCGTAATCTGACGATCACGCTGAACAACGCCATCGCTGAACTCGACAAGACAATTTCGGCCCAGCTGGCTGCGATCATGCAGGCGCCCGAATTCGTCAAGCTGGAAGGCACATGGCGCGGGCTGCAGTATCTCGTCAAGAACAGCGAGACCAGCGTCAACCTGAAGATCCGCGTGCTGAACGCTTCGAAGCGTGAAGTCAGCAAGGATCTGGCCAAGGCGGTCGAGTTCGATCAGTCACGGCTGTTCAAATCGGTCTACGAAGACGAGTTCGGCACACCCGGCGGCGAGCCGATGGGCGCCCTGATCGGCGATTACGAGTTCGACAATTCATTCGACGACGTACAGCTCCTGCAGGGCATCTCGTCCATCGCGGCGGCAGCGTTCGCGCCGTTCATCTCGGCGGCCAGCCCGCGTATGTTCGGGTTCGACGACTTCCGCGAACTTGCTAAGCCACGCGATCTCGAGAAAATCTTCGAAACTGTCGAATACGCCAAATGGCGGGGGATGCGCGATAGCGAGGACAGCCGTTTCGTCACGCTGGCCATGCCACGCGTCCTGGCGCGCATGCCCTATGGACCGCAAACCAGCAGGATCGACGAGTTCAACTACGACGAAACCGGCGGCTCCAAGAATGGCGAACTACCGCACGAGAACTACTGCTGGATGAACGCTGCCTATGTGATGGGCACGCGGTTGACGGAAGCCTTTGCCAAGAGCGGCTGGTGCACCGCCATTCGTGGTGCGGAAAATGGCGGCAAGGTTGAAGGTCTGCCGATGCATGTGTTTGCCAGCGACGACGGCGACCTCGATCTCAAATGCCCGACGGAAGTCGGAATTACTGACCGCCGCGATGCGGAACTCGGCAAGCTCGGCTTCCTGCCGCTCTGCCACTACAAGAACACCGACTATGCCGTGTTCTTCGGTGCGCAGACGACGCACAAGCCAAAGCTCTACGACCGCCCGGAAGCGACAGCGAACGCAGCCGTTTCGGCCCGCCTGCCCTACATGATGGCCACGTCTCGCTTTGCCCATTACCTGAAGGTCATGGGACGAGACAAGATCGGCTCGTTCATGGAGGCCAAGGATTGCGAGGCCTGGCTGAACCGTTGGATTTCCAACTACGTCAACGCCAATGACGAAGCCGGTGAAGAGTCCCGCGCGAAATACCCGTTGCGCGACGCCAAGGTCACCGTCCAGGAAATTCCCGGCAAGCCGGGCGCTTACAATGCCGTCGCCTGGATGCGGCCATGGTTGCAGATGGAGGAACTGACGACCTCGCTCAGAATGGTCGCGCGCATTCCGTCCAAGTCCTGATGCGGCAGCACACGCGGCGCCCCGCCGCGTGTGCGCCCCGAACTCGCTTTAGAATTTCACGCAGGGTTCGGGACCGGCTGCCGCGGGGCACTTATCCGAAACTGCTTTGGATCTGACACCAGGATGACAATGGGTTCTCGCACAGAGTGGAGGCGCCGGGCGGACCAGTTGATCGCACTGATCGACGAGGCTCTGAACCGCCAGGTGAACGAAATCCTGCACCATCCCGACTTCCAGGCCATGGAAGCGCGCTGGCGTGGGCTCGCCATGCTCGTGCGCGAATCCGGCCACAGCGGCGACGTCAAGATCAAGATCCTCAGTTTCAGCTGGCTGGAGCTGGCGCGCAGCATGGAGAGAGCCTCCGATTTCGACCAGAGCCACCTGTTCGAACTGGTTTACAATCGTGAATTCGGCATGCCAGGAGGCGAGCCGTTCGGCATGCTTGTCGGCGACTACCATTTCTCGCCGACCGAGCCCGAGGGGGCCGACGCCGTCAGTGCTCTGACGCAATTGGGCATGACGGCAGCAGCGGCATTCTGCCCCTTCGTCGCCGGAGCCTCCCCACAAGCGCTGGGGATCGAGGAGTTCGCCGAACTCAACCGCGTGCAGGATTTTTCGTGGCTGGCCAGTCAACCGGCGCGGTTACGCTGGAACAGCCTTCGGGCTCGCGACGACTCGCGTTTCCTGGGCCTTGTCGCGCCTCGTGTCCTGATGCGTCCCGCGCATGAGCCCTTCGCCCGCAGGCGTGACGACGGTTTTCCGTTCCGCGAAAGCATCGCGGCAGATGGCAGTTCGCTTCTCTGGGGCAACGCCGCCTTTGCCTTCGCCACCGTGGTGATCCGCAATTTCATCGAGGCAGGCTGGTTTGCCGATATCCGCGGCGTCACGCAGGATGCCGTCGACGGCGGCCTGTTAAGCGGGGCAGAATTGGCGCCTTACGATTTCGGCACCGAAAGCAACGGCCTCTCGGCCCAGCCGCCGGTTGAAACAAGGCTGACCAGCGTCCAGGAACAGCAGTTCTGCGAGCTCGGCCTTATCCCGGTGGGCACCACCTATCTGTCGGCTTCGGCAATCTTCAACTCCAACCAGTCGATGCACGCGCCGCCACACTATGCCAACGAACATGCCTCCCAGAACGCGCAGCTTGCTGCGATGCTGCAATACGTGCTCTGCGCATCGCGTTTCGCCCATTATCTGAAGGTGATCATGCGCGACGAGATCGGCCTGCTGTCCGACGCGATTTTGATCCAGCGTAAGCTCGAGGACTGGCTGACGGGCTATACGCTCGGCAACGATGACGCCGACCTATCCCTCAGGACGCGCTTCCCGCTTCGCTCTGCCGGCATCACCGTGCATGAAGTCCCGGGAAAGCCCGGAACCTTCTCCTGTACCGTCCGTCTTCAGCCACATTTCCAGCTCGACGACGTTTCCACCAGCTTCCACCTCATCGCAGAAACGGCAAACACGGCGGCCGCGAATTCGCGTGCGGCAGCCCCTGAAAGGATGTCCGCATGACCTTGTCCGAAAGCATTTCAGAGGCGCTAGGTAGGGACGCTCTCGACGAGGCGCTGCAAGCGGCAAAGGCCCATATCAAGGCCAAGCCGTCCGACCAGGACGCTCGCCATCTCTATATCGACTTGCTGATCCTCGCCGGCGACTACGAGCGGGCCGACAACCAGTGCGGCCTGGCTGCGACCTTTGCACCGGAGGCGACAATGGGGTTCGCCCTGCTGCGAAACATGCTGCGCGGCATGGCAGCACGTGACGCGTGGTTTGCAACGGGTGCCGTCCCAGAATTCCCCGGCGGTCCGAGCGACCTCGACAAGCTCGCGCTGCGCATCGGCATCGCCAACCGGACGGGCGACCGTGAAGATACGCAAAAGACCCTCGCAGTTCTGGAAGAACAACGCGGCGAGCGGGCAATGACCTGGAACGGCAAGCCGGTGTCGGACTTCCGCGATCTCGACGACCGCATGCCCCATGCGCTGGAAGTCATCATGTCCGGCGGCGGCTATCTGTGGGTCGACTTTTCCAAGATCGCCGCTATTGCCGTCGAGCCGATTGCGAGGCCCCGCGACCTTGCCTTCCGCAGCGCCGAACTGTCGCTCACCGACGGCGCCGTCGCATCCGTCCTCATCCCGGCGATCTATCCCGGCAGCGGCAGCGACGACAAGCTGCGGCTCGGCCGGGAGACGCAATGGGTGGAAGAGCCGACCGGGATTACCACCGGGCGCGGCCAGCGCTGCTTCCTCGCCGGCGACGACTTGGTCTCCTTCCACGACATGCAGAGCCTGGAGCAGCCGCACCCCTCCAACAACCGCAAATCTGGAAAGCAGACCGCAAATGGCTGATCCGCTGGAGCGTTATCGACCGCGTGACCGTGTGCTTTCCCGATCGATCCTCGACCGGTTGATCGACGAAGAACCCGATCGCCTGTTCGATCCGCCGGCAAGCACCGTCGAGCAGATCCGTACAATGCGCGAGTCCATCCGCCGTGATCTCGAGGCGCTGCTCAACACGCGCCGCTGCCCCGAGGCACCGCCCGCATCCCTTTCGGAGCTCAAGGATGCGCTGGTCAGCTACGGTATCGATGGCATGGTCTCGGCCAATCTCGCCACCGACGAGGCCAAGTTGAAACTTGCGCAGATGGTCGAGCGCCGCATCTCCATGTTCGAGACCCGCCTTTCGGATGTTCGCGTGACGATCCTCAAGAGCCGGACCATGACCGAGCGGGCTTTGCGGATGAGAATACAGGCGACGTTTCGCTTGCACGAGGGCATGCCGCCGATCAGCTTCGAGTCGACCATCGATCCTTCGACCCAGCGCTTCCTGGTGGAGGCGGCCAATGGCTGAGGGGTTCCTGCACCGCTACAATGATGAATTGCTGGCACTGCGCCGGCGGGCCGCGCGCTTTGCAGAAGCTTTTCCGAAGATCGCCGGTCGCCTGCGGATGACCGGCGATGTCGCCGACGACCCGCATGTCGAACGATTGATCCAGAGCTTTGCCTACTCCGCTGCCCGCGTCCGCCAGAAGCTCGATGACGAATTTCCGGAACTCAGCGACGGGCTGCTCGAAACGCTTTACCCGCACTATCTCGCCCCGCTTCCCTCGATGAGCATCGTCCGCTTCACACCGAGCGAAACCCTAGCCTCCATACAGACGGTGCCGCGCCACACGGAAATCCTTGCCGAACCGGTGGGCGGCGAGGCCTGCCGTTTTCGGACCACCCAGGATGTCGAAATGGCGCCGGTGGAGATTTACGACGCCGGGCTGACCGGCCAGCCGATCAACGCGCCGCTTTCGCCCTATGCCGGGGCCGCCGGCTGCATCAGGCTTTCGCTGCGCTCCCTTGACCCGCGCAAGCCGATGTGCGAACTCGGCCTCGAACGTCTTCGCCTCCATATCGCCTCGCCCTGGCAGCAGGCGGTCGGCATCTACGAACTGCTCTGCAACAACACGCTCGGGATAGCGCTGGCAAAACACGCGGACGATCCATCGCCGATCTTCCTGCCGGCACGCAACCTCAAGCCGGTCGGCTTCGAGCCGCAGCAGGCGATGCTGCCTTACCCCGCCCCAAGTTTCATCGGCTACCGGTTGCTAACGGAGTTTTTCGCCCTGCCGCGAAAGTTCCTGTTCATCGATATCGAAGGACTGGGAGCCTGGAGAGGCGGGCCGCTCGAAATCTTCATCTACCTCAAGGAAACCGACGCGAAGCTCGAGCGTGCGTTGTCGGTCCGTGACTTCGCCCCGCATGCCGCACCCGCCGTCAACCTTTTCCGGCAGACCTGCGAGCCGATTGCAGTCGATGGCACGCGGACCGAATATCGCCTCCTGCCGGATGCCCGCCGCCAGAAGACACGCGAAATCTACGCAATCGACAGGGTACTTCTGACAGGATCGCGTGGTGAGGAAGATTTTTGCCAACCATTCTTCGGCCGTTCGCAAAGGCTGGGCAACAGCGCTGCCTACTGGCAATCCTATCGCCGGTTCGACGAGGACGACGGCACCAGCGACATGGATATCGGCTTCGTCAATCGCGACCGTCACGCGGCCGGCAGGATGGATGCCGTGGCGAGCATCGATGCCTTGTGCATCAATCGCGATCTGCCGGAACAATTGCCCTTCGGCGGCGGTCATCCTTTCCTGCAACTCGCCTCCGGTCATGAAGCCGTGGCCGGTGTGGAAGCGCTGATCCCTCCGACCCCATCGGTCAGGATGAACGATCAGGACGGCCGGAACTGGCGGCTCATATCCCATCTGCTGCTCAACCACCTGTCGCTCTTCGACAACGAGGGAGCGGCTTTGAAGGACATCCTCTCGCTCTATGCTTTTCGCGACAGCCCGGAAACGAAACAGCTCGTCGATGCGCTGATCCGCATCCGCGCCGACCATTCGACAGCGCGGCTCGGAAGCGGTGGCATGGTGCCCGGCACCGATATCGCGCTGGAATTCGACCCGGCTGCTATCGATCGCCCGTCGGCCTTCCTGTTCGGCGCGGTGCTCGACCGCTTCTTTAGTCTCTACACGTCGGTCAACAGTTTCACCCGGCTAACCATCTCGATGAAAGGCCAGTCCCAACCGATCGCCAGCTGGCCGCCACGTGCCGCCGAGCGGCCACTGCTCTAAGAGGATCTGACGCCAACCATGGATGCATCGACCGCCCGCAAGCCTGACGACATTGCCGTGATCCCCACCGGGGCTCCGTCGGCTGCGGTCGTCGATCTGCTGGAACGCGATCCCGGTCGCTTTGAGCCGGTCACCGCCTTGCGTATCGCCCAGGCAGCGGCCGGAGGCGATCTGGACATCGTTGCGCATACAGGGGTCTCGACCGCACCGCTGCCCGTCAGCGGTTTCAAACGAAAGGGCGGGCGGGTCTCGGTTCGCAGCGCTCTTGCCAGCCTCACGGGTCCGCTTGGATCCATGCCATCGACTTACGACGAGCAGATCCTTCGCCAGGAGCGCAACCGCTCGCGGGCCCTGGCGAGCTTCTTCGATGTCTTCAGCAGCCGCATGGCGGAACTGTTCGCCGATGCCTGCGAGAAGTATCGAATAGCCCGGCGCCTGCGCTGGGGAGGCGATAGGAACGGCAACGCATTCGTCACGTCGCTACTCGCGTTGTCAGGCTTCCGCACAAAACGTCTGATCGACGTCAGCGGTGTCGAGGAGGATATTCTGCTGCGGTTCTCCGGCTTCTTTGCATCCCGCAACCGTAACGCCGCAAGCCTGCGCGCCATGCTGGAAGAATTCACCGGCCTGCCGATCGAAGTCGAACTCTTCCGCGGACGCTGGCTAACCGTGCCACAGGCAGAACGCAGCCAGATGGGCAGTCCGCAGGGCGTCCAGCTTGGCGTCAACGCCACCGCCGGCGCCGCAATTCGCGATTTCAGCGGCGGTTTTCGCATCGTCATCGGGCCGCTCGGCTATGCCGACTATCTGTCGCTGACACCCGGCGAAAAAAACATCAACGAGTTGTTTGCGCTGGCTCGCCTCTATGTCGGAGCCGCCCTCGACTTCGACATCCAGGTTGTCCTCAGGAAAGAAGAAGTTCCGTTTTGCCAACTCGGCCAGGCCGAAGGAGCGTCACCGACGGCCGGGCCACGGCTGGGCTGGAACACCTGGGCACGCCACGAGCCGGCAGTAACGGACAGCGGCGACGCGATCATCGTCGAGCGCCAGCCTGTCATTACCCAGGGAGGTGTGCATGCGGCTTGAACTCAAGCAGATCGGCGGCAACGCTTCATCCTCGGGCGCCCCGGCGAAATGGTATTTAGAGCGGGGCCGTCGGACGCTGGGGCGGTCGGCCGATTGCGACTGGCAGCTGCCGGAAGACCAAAGGTCGGTCTCCAAGCTCCACTGCATCATCGAGCGGGATCGCGACGGATTTGTTTTGCTCGACAAAAGCGCCAACGGCTCGCGCGTGAATGGCGTTACTGTCCACGAGGGCGAAACGGCTCGGCTCGGCGACCGTTCGCGGCTCGAACTTGGCGGTCTTGCCTTTGCCGTCTCGATATCTGGCGAGCGCGCCCACGATGTGGAAGATCCCGACGCGGGTATCGCGCTCAGCGACGAGCCACTCACGATCTCCGCCATCCTTGCGGATATTTCGTCAGGCGGCGGAAGCGCAAGCGGCATTCTCGGCGAGCGGGAGGGAGACGCATGGTCGATGCGCGCAACCGACGTGCCGACCGGCGGGACGCGCGGCAGGCAAGGTGCCCCTTCTTCGCGAAACGTCGAGATTGGCTGGGACGGCCCGCCTCAACTGGAATCGGCCACTAAATTGTTGCCCGACGACTGGCATATCGATGGGTCTTCGGACTTCGGGGATCACATCGAACATGGGTCGGCAACACGCGTCTCAGTACCGATCGCCCGGGTACGCCCGATGGCTGCCACGGAGGACGCAGGCGCGGAAGACTTCATCCCGCCTGAAGCAGCACAAGAACCAGGGTCCGCTGAGTTCACACAACTTCCTGCCGGTAGCACCAATGCTCTGGTCGACACTATGGAAGCGCTGCTGACGCGCATGGAAGAGACCCTTGATGGCGCCTATCAAGTGTTCGACATCGACCAGCCGGGCATCGAGCCTGCGCCAGATCGATCTGGTCAAAGCCGTGAAGATTTCGTCGCCAGCCGCGCCGAGGCCTTGCTGATACGCCAGCGTCGGCTGACCGATGCCCTCGAGAAGCTGATGCGAGAGGCAAGCCGGTTGATGGAGCCTCGCATCCTCGAAGCCCGCGTCGATGCGAGCGGCCGTAAGCTTCCCTGGACGCGCAGCCGTGACTACTGGCGAGCTTACCGGATGCAATTCGAAAAAGACGGGAGCACGCTTTCAGTCCGCGACATCTTTCGCGCGGCAATGACAGGCGAAGCGCCGACGACAGGCTTCAAGGTACAAGACCTCGGCGGCATTGCCCCGCCTGAAGGAGAAGAGGGACGACGCGACGATGAGAAATGAGAACCGGGTAGCCTGGAGCGAAGGCATGTTCCTTCGCGTGCAGCATTTCCAGCAGGCGGATCGCTGGACGGAAAGGCTGGTGCGCACCACGACCCGTGGCTTGACCCCCTACCCCTGGGGCGTCGCCGAGATCGGCATCGACCGCAGCGCACTGGCAATCGGCCAGTTCGCGCTGTCGAACCTGCGCGGCATCCTGCCCGACGGCACGCCCTTCGAGGCCCCGATCGATGCCGACCTGCCGTCCGCGCTCGATCTCGACCAGGAGACCAAGAACGCCATCATCTACCTGGCGCTCCCCGCCCGCCAGCCGGGAAAAGCCGACGTGGCGCTGAACGGCGGCGCAAGATTGAACAGCGTTCGCCTAGTCGCCTCCAACTACGAGGCGCCCGACGCCAATGTCGAGACCGATTTCATGGCGCCGATCGACGTCGGTCGATTGAGTCTGCGCTATCTTCAGACGGGCGACGAACTGGCCGGCTACGAGCTGATCGGACTTGCCCGGGTGATCGAGGTTCGCTCCGACCGCGCCGTCATCCTCGATCCTGAATTCATCGCCGCGAGCCTCAACTGTGCTGCCGAATCCCGCTTGACCGAGTTGATGACGGAGCTGCTCGGCATCGTTCGCCACCGCGCCGAGGCAATCGCCGAGCGTATCGGCGATCCCACGATCCGCGGCACAGCAGAAGTCGGCGATTATTTCCTGCTGCAGATCCTCAACCGCGCCGATCCCATGCTGAAGCATATCGCGGCCAACGCAACGCGGATGCACCCGATGGAATTCTACGAGACCTGCATTCAGCTGGCCGGTGAGCTCGCGACCTTTACAACGGACCGCAAGCGCGCGACGGACTTTCCTCCCTATCGGCACGACGACCTCAAGGCAACATTTGCAGCCGTGTTCGACGACCTGCGCGCCTCGCTGTCAGCCGTCCTCGAACAGGCGGCTGTCCTGATCGAGCTTGCCGAACGCCGTCACGGGGTGCGCGTCGGCACGATCAACGACCGGTCGCTGCTGAAGGATGCGGGCTTCGTGCTTGCGGTGCGTGCCGAAATGCCGGCAGAGGACGTGCGACGCAAGCTGCCGGCGCAGATCAAGGTCGGCCCTGTCGAACGGATCGCCGAACTCGTCAACGTCGCCTTGCCCGGCATTCCGGTTCGCCCCCTGCCCGTGCTGCCGCGTCAGCTACCCTACCGGTCCGGCACGATCTACTTCGAACTCGACACCAAAAATCCGCTTTGGAAACAACTCGAGACTTCCGGCGCCATCGCCATGCATCTTGCTGGCGATTTCCCGGGCCTCGAGATGGAACTGTGGGCCCTGAGAGAATGAGCAACGAACCCACACCCGGCTGGAAAGACCAGCCGACCCTCGTCGAAGTGACCGACGAGGGTGTCAGGAAGAACCAATCCGCACAGAAAATGGCGGAGATGCTCGACGATGTGCTGGACGCCGGCCATACACCGGCGGGAGCCGGCACGCCCGGCGGCTGGTCCGTCGAGACGATGGTGCGCGACTTCCGCTTCGGCGGCGAGGAGGTGCCGACACTGGTACGATCCGCAGCCCCGTTGCTGAACCTTGCGCACATGCTGCGCTACAACGAAGAGCAGCCGGACATCGAACAGCTGCGGCGGGTCGCGGTCGAGGCGGTCGGCCGCTATGAGCGGGATCTGGCGGGCGCGCGCATCAGCCAGGAGCGAGCCCGCGCCGCGCATTACGTGATCTGCGCCACCGTCGACGACGTCATCCTCAGCAAGCCCTGGGGCGTGCGCGCCGGATGGGCACGATCCGGGCTGGTCTCCACATTCCACATGGACGTGACGGGCGGCGACCGGGTGTTCGACCTTCTCGATCACTTCCATCAAAGTCCCGGTGCCAACAAGGACCTGCTGCTGCTGATCTACCTCAGCCTGTCGCTTGCCTTCGAGGGCCGTACCCGGGTATCGCCGCGCGGAAACCTCGAACTCGGTCGTATTCGCGACAGTCTCTACAAGACGCTGCTGGGTCAGTACGGGATTTTTGAACGCGAGCTTTCACCGCACTGGAAGGGCGTTTCGGCGCGCCACAAGCCGCTGCGCACGTCGGTCGCCCTCTGGACCTTGCTCTCGCTTCTGGCGCTCGTTCTTGCGCTCGGCTACCTGTTCTTCACACTCTCGCTCAACGGCGCTTCAGATGGGACCTTCCAGCGGCTTGCCGGCCTCCCGCCGCGCGATGCACCGAGCTTGCTCATCAGCGCGCCCCAACCGCCGCCGGAGCAGCAAAAAGCAACCGTTGTCGAGCCGAAGCCTCAACCGCCGGCCGAGCCTACGCCGAAGATCGCTCCGCCGCCAAGCCGGCTCGACAATCTCCTCGCCTTCCTTCAGCCGGAGGTCGACAAGAAGTTGGTGACCCTGTCGGATTCCAATGGGAAGCTGCTCGTCCGTATCAACAACTCCGGCCTGTTCGAGGTCGGCAGCGCCGAGGTGAGCCCCGAATTCCAGGGCTTGATCCAGCGTATCGGCGGCGCTCTCGCGCAAGAAAATTTCCGCGCGGTCGTCATCGGCTATACGGACAATATCCCCATCCGCACGATCCAGTTCCCATCGAACTGGCATCTTTCGGAAGCGCGCGCAAAGGCCGTGGGTGACATTCTCACAAGCTTTACCGGGCCGGGTGCCATCCTGACCGAGGGCCGTGCCGATAGCGATCCGATTGCCGACAATGCCACGCCGGCAGGCCGCGAGATGAACCGCCGTACCGAGATCCTCGTGCTCACCGACCCATCGGAAAGGTTGACCGATGCCGGCCTCAAGGTCCCGCCGGCCAAGGCCGAGCCACAGGTCACGCCCGAGACCCCTGCGAAGCCAGGTGCAAACTGATGAACAATCCGCTGAGCCTTTTCTATACGCTGCGTTCCTACGTCGAAGCCTATGCCGGCCTCATCGGACGGCGTTTCATTACCGTCATCTGGGTAGCGGCGGTCTGCGTCGTCATCTGGTTCTACGGCTCGCTTGCCGCCTATGGCGACTTCAAGCCATTGGCCACGCCCAACGCGCGGATCACGCTCATCGTCGTCGTCATTGTCGCCTGGCTGATCTATCTCGGCTATTCGACCTACCGCGACCGCCGTCGCGACAAGCAGCTTGTAGAGGGCATTGAGCAGGATGCAGCAGCGGAAGCGGCTGCCAGCCAGAACGCGGAAGTCAGCGAGATCCACAATCGGCTGAAGGAAGCACTGCAGCTCCTGAGGAGGATCACGAAGAAGCGCTTCGGCTATATCTATGAGCTTCCCTGGTACGTGATTTTCGGTGCTCCCGGCTCCGGCAAGACGACGGCACTCTCAAACTCCGGTCTGAAATTTCCGCTTGGGGATGCGCTCGGCAGCAACTCCGTCCAGGGAATCGGCGGCACCCGCAATTGCAACTGGTGGTTCACGGACGAAGCGATCCTGATCGATACGGCAGGTCGCTACACCACGCAGGACGATCTTAACGGTACTGCAAAGGCAGGCTGGGAAGGCTTCCTGGGGCTGCTTCGCAAATACCGCCGCTCGCAGCCGATCAACGGCGCCCTGCTGACGCTTTCGATCGGCGACCTCCTGACCCGCGATGCAGAAGCACAACGCGAGGAAATCCGCGTCATCCGCCAGCGCCTTTCAGAACTCGACGAGCAGCTGCAGGCGCGCGTCCCGGTCTATCTGGTCCTGACCAAGGCCGACCTTCTGACCGGCTTCGTCGAATTCTTCGACGGCCTCAACAAGTCGGACCGCGAGCAGGTCTGGGGGACGACGTTCGGGCTCGACGAGAGCTACAAGGCCGAGACCCTTCCCGAGCTTTATCTCGCGGAATTCACATTGCTGCAGGAACGGGTCGGCTCGATGCTGATCGAGCGCCTGCAACAGGAGCCCAACCCCGAACTGCGCGGCCGCATCTTCCGCTTTCCTGCCGAACTCGCTGCACTGAAGGAACGCCTTCACGACGTGATGGCCGAGCTTTGCTCCGGCTCCAAGCTCATCGAGCCCCCCTTGTTGCGGGGCGTCTATTTCGCCTCGGGCACGCAGGCTGGCCCTTCTGTCGCCGCAGCCTCCCAGTCGCGTCGCAGCTATTTCCTGTCGCGGCTTTTCAAGGACGTCATCTTCGAGGAAGCCTCGCTCGTATCCCGCGACAAGCGGTTGTCGCGTCGCCAGGTGTTCTTCCGCCGGGCGGCCTACGCATCCGCCATTCTGGTTCTCGCCGTGGTGTTGACCAGCTGGACTGCAACCTACTTCCAGAATACCGCGGCAATTGCCAGCGCCGACCGCCGTATCGATGCCTACGAGCAGTCCATTCGCGGCGTGCGCGTGCGTGATGTGTCGGATGCCGATTTCCTCCGTATTCTGCCGGCCTTCGACAACCTTGCAGCTGTGACCACCGATTTCTCGAAAACGCGCGTTTGGCCCGTCAGCTTCGGGCTCGACCAGGAGGGCAAGGTCGCGGCCCGGCAGCGCGACGCCTACCAGAGGGCGCTGAACGCCCTTCTCCTGCCGCGCATGCTGGTGCAATTGCAAAAGCAGATGACGGAGACCACGGACGTGGCGGCGACCTTCAACGCCCTCAAGCTCTATGGTATGCTCGGCGGCCTTGGAAAAATCGAGCCTGATTTTGTGAGCCTCGAAGCCGAAGACATGTTCACCGCCCTTTACCCCGGCGAAGGGCGTGCCACAGCCCGCCACGCGCTGATTGCCCATGCAAAGGCGATGGCGGACGGTGTCCTGCCACCTATCGAGCTGGACGATACCCTGATCGCCAAGGCGCGCGATACCATCCGCCCGCAAAGCCTTGCGAGCCGAACCTACGATATTCTGGCAAACGAGCGCTCCTCCCGCGATTTGCCGGCGTGGACCCCCGCAAGCGCGCTTGGCGCGTTTGGCGAACAGGCGTTCGAACGTGCATCGAAGACGCCGCTGCAGGATGGCATTCCGGGCATCTTCTCAACGACCGGTTATCGCACGGTCGTGCTGCCTGACATCACCGATGCAGCCCGAGAGGCGCTCGACGAGAGCTGGGTGCGCGGTGAGGCCAATCCGGCCGGAACCACCATCGATACGACGGCGCAGGCAGCACTCCAGCTTTATTTCAACAGCTTCGAACAGCGCTGGACGGCGCTGCTGAGCGACATGCGGGTCAAGCCTTCCCAGACGATCGGCGACGCCGCGGAAACGACCCGGATCCTTGCAAGCGAACCCAGCCCCGTCGAGGGCTTGGCGAAATCCATCGTTGCGACCACCGATCTTCGAGCCCCCGGCACCGATGTGGCCTCCACCGGTGACGCAGACCCGGTTAGTGCGACGAATGCACTGACCGCAGCAGCCGATGCGCCGGATCCCTTCGGTGGCCTGCGTGCCGCGCTCGAAGTGCCGGCCGGGCAGACGCCGATCTCGGACCAGGCCAAGGATGCCCCGAAATCGCCTATAGGCCAGCTAAAACCGCTGCTGCAGAAAGTCCATGACCAGTTGTCCAGGGCTACCACCTCGACGGCCGAAGTCGCCAAGGTATTCGACGTCGACAGCCAGCTTACCGACGCCAACCAGGACCTCCTGCAGCAGGCACGGCGCCTGCCACCGCCGGTCGATACCTGGATGGCAGGACTGGCGGCGGATGTCGGCTCTCTGGCGGTCAAATCCGCCCGCACACGGATCAGCGACTCCTGGACGGCAGAAGGTGCTAGCTTCTGCTCCAGCGTCATTGCCGGCAGATACCCGTTTGACAGGCAATCGCCCCGAGACGTGGCGATGAGCGATTTCATCCGGCTGTTCGGGCCGAAAGGCCTGTTCAAGACGTTCTTCAGCGAAAAGCTGGCTGCCTTTGTCGATACCAGTTCCACCCCCTGGGGCTGGAAGGGTACGTTCGGCGCGAAGAGCATCCCGAGCGAGGCAGTCGCCCAGTTCGAGAATGCCGACAAGATCAACCGCGCCTTTTTCCCGGCGGGAAGCGAGAACCCGGCTGTCGCGATCAACATCAAGCCCGTCTCGCTGTCTGAGGGCGCCAACGCAGTGATGCTCGAGATCGAGGGAGAACGTGTTGTATATTTCCACGGGCCCGTACAATCGAAATCGATTTCCTGGCCATCGACATCGCCAAGCAGCGTCTCCCGCCTCGCCTTCCAGCCCGGCGGCTGGGAGCAGGCGCTGACGGAAAACGGCGACTGGTCGCCTTTCCGCCTCTTCGACGATGCCAAGATCGACAACCAGGGCAGCGATCTCTTCCGGGCATCCTTCAGCAAAAGCGGCCAGGTCGCGGAATTCGACGTGCAGTTCGGCTCGGTCCTCAATCCCTTCCGGCTGGAAGCGCTTTCGGCGTTTTCCTGCCCGGCACAATTCTGAGTGGATCGCCATGAACGACCGTGCCCTGCGCCAGACCAGCACCGAAGCCGATAAGGTCGGCTTCTTCGGCAAAGTCCCGTCCCACGGCGACTTCGTCTCGACCTGGCTTGCCCGCGGCCTGCAGGATGCGCTGCAAGTCTGGCTGCAATCCGGCGTGCAACGCCTGCAGCAGGTTTTCCCCGATGACTGGGAGGCACGGTTCAGGAGGATGCCCACCTGGCGCTTCGTCGTCGAGCGCGGCCCATGGGGAGCGGCAACACTTGCAGGTGTCATCCTGCCGAGCCTGGACCGGGTCGGCCGCAGGTTTCCCCTCGTCGTGGTCGCCTCTGTTCCAGGCTTCAGCGGCGACCCGCGCCGCATCTGCCTTGACGACAGCTGGTTCACCGCTGCAGAAGGAATTGCTGAGAGTTCCAGCCGCCGGGACTTCGACATCAAGGAGTTCACGGCAGGTTTGAAGCGCTTGAGAAGCCCCCACCCCGGCGACCTGGAACCGGAGGCAGGCCCGCGTGCAAGCGGCACTCTCTGGTGGCGGAGGGGTGACGACCGGCGCCTCGTTGGCTTTCGCACGGCCGGTGCTCCACAGCCCGGTGACCTCCTGCGGCTGCTGGTGGACGAGCAACCGGCAACCCCTCCCCCCGTCGCGCCCCAGCCGGCGGTCGCAGTGGTGCAGCCGGCAAACACCCAGAAACCTGCCGCGCCTCCGCCGGCGCCAAAACCGAAACCGCTGCCTTCGCTAGCGCTAAGCCACACCGAGGTATCCCATCCGGGCACACGTCTCTCGCTAAATGCGGACGCCAACCTGACGGCGGCAGAACGGGGCCTGTTTGCCCTCGCGGACGGGATCGGAGACGGCAATACGGCGGCAGAGGCTGCAAAGATCGCAATCGCGGCGCTTGATGAGTTTGTACCTCAGGAAACCATGGACGAGGCCGTGCGCGCCATCAAGGGCAAGCTCGGCCGCGCGCACGGACTGATCCAGGCGGTAAAAATGTCGTTTGAGAGGGATCCGCCGGGCTCAGCAATCGCCGCTCTTGTCATCCACGAGCAAAGCATCGCGTTGATCTGGGCCGGCGACGTGCGGTGCTATCTCATTCGCGATGGGATGATGCGCTGCCTTACCCGCGATCATCTCGAGGTTGGACTGAAGCGGGGCCTCTCCCGTTATCTCGGTCGCCCCGGCCAGTTCAGTCCGGAGGTGGTGTCCTACATAGTCCATCAGGGCGACCGCCTGCTTCTCTGCAGCAACCCGCTTTGCCGCGCGCTGCCGGAGCGCAGCATCGCCGAAATACTGATTTCGACGGAACTCGCCGCCGCTGCCGATGTCCTGGGGCAGGAAGCGTTGATCGCCGACTGCCGCGACAATTTCAGCGCGATCGTCATCGACGTCGGCCCCAGCAATGGCTGATAATACGCCATCCGGCTTTCACGAGGTGCAACAGAGGTTTGCAGCGCTTTGGCAAAGCCTTGTCACGGACGGTACGCGGCCCCGACCGGCGCCTGAGCGGAGGGGGCTACTGGATCAGGTCAGGTGTGCGCTGGATCGCGGCGAGGAACGGCTTTCCGACAGGCAGACGGCTCATATCGCCAACACCTTCAAGCTTGAGGACAAGATCCATGAGGGAACGTCGACGGTGGTCCACCGCGCCCGTCACCGCGACCTCGGCACCTATCATGCCGTGAAGATGCTGAAAGACTGCCATGCCGGCGACCCGGTCGCGGCCCGGCTGCTGCTACACGAGGCAGAGATCGGCCTGGCACTCCGCCACCCCCACATCGTCGCAACGCAGGCGCTGCTACGGCTCGAAGACGGGCGCCCGGCACTCGTTTTCGAATGGTGCAGTCAAAGCCTCTCCGATCGTCTTCGGGAGGGGTCTATTGCGATAGCCGAGATCTTCGACATCACAAGGTCAGTGCTTTCGGCGCTCGACGGCGTCCACGAAGCAGGCTGGGTCCACTGCGATCTCTCACCCGCCAATCTGCTGTTCGACGGCGATCGCCCGGGCCGGATCCGACTTGCCGACTTTGGCGTTGCCGTGGCTGTCGGCACGCGCCAATCGGAGCTCGATCTCTCCTTCGCAGGCCAGCCGGATTTCGCGGCACCCGAACAGATCGCCGGCAAGCCGCTTGATGCCCGTTGCGATCTCTACGCGGCCGGGCGCCTGCTCTCGCTTCTGCTCGAGCGTTGCGACGGCGCTTCGGAGGACATCTCGATATCGGCGCTTCGGGCATTCGCAGCCCAGCTCACACGATCAAACCCCGCGGACCGCCCCGAAAATGCGAAAGCCGCCCAGGCTGTCCTGGGCGGCTTTCAGGTCTAGGCGTTCGGCCCCGACGAGCTACTCCGGCTCACTTGCTGGCGCCGGGCAAAGGTGCGGCCGCTGTCGGCGCGCTCTTCTGGTAGATCGTGAAGAGTTTGGCGAAATCCACCGTCTTGGAATTGGTAGCGTAAAGGATGTCGCCATTGATGATCTGGAAGCGCTGCATCAGCGCCAGATTTGCAACATCCTTCATATCGACACGGTAGATTGCCGGCTTGGTGGTGACGGCAGGTCCCGCGAGACCGTTCGTACCGACCGCCGAACTGTAGACCTGCTGGTTGCGGACAACATAGAAATTGCTGGCATCGGCGCGGTCGTCGAGCAATCCGCCGGCCCGGCTGAAGGCCTGCATCAATGTCATCTTGCCGAGTTCGAATTCGAATTCCCCGACGCTCTTGAACGCGCCGAAAGCCGTGAAGCTCGGTGCATCCTTGCCGACAACGACCTGGTCTTCTGGAAGCAGGTAGATATTCTGGCGATCGTCGTCGAGCACGCGCTGCAGCTGTGCGGTGCCGCGCTGCTTGCCGCGGATGACGGTGACGCTGGTCGAACTCGGCGCAGCCGAAGCACCGCCGGCAAGAGCGATGGCGTCGAGCACGCGTTCCTTACGCGCGGTCAGCGGGAAGCGTCCGGCGGCGCGCACGTCGCCATTGACCGTGAAGGCGCTGCTGGGCTTGTCGACCACGGTCACAACAGCCTGGGGATTGACCGCCGATCCCTTCAAGCCGCTGACAATTCGCGCCCTCAAGGCATCAGGCGACGAATCGACGACACGCTGTCTGCCGACGAAAGGAAGCGTCACGGTGCCCGACGAATCCACGGTAAAGCGCCCGAGGTTGAGGGTCTTGCTCTGGGTCGACGAGAACAGTCCGTCCTCACCGGTATCGAGGATCGTGATGTCGATAACATCGCCGCGGCGGAGCTTGGTATCGCTGAAGCCGGCGGAACGCAGGCCACTCAGCCCTTGGTCGCCGGATGCGTAGGACAGCGGCGCCGTCATCGGCGGCGACATCGGCGCATCCGCAAGTCGGGTCACGGGGATCTGATGGTTAGTGTGCGGATCTTTGGCGTTATAGAAGCTCCCGGCCCCGGGTCCATCCGAAGGCGAAGCACAGGCGGACAGGATCAGCAGCATGAAAAGGGGTACGAGCTTCCGCATGACGTCGCCTTTGATAGAATCGTATGTTTGATAACTATCAATTCAGGCGGCGCGGGCAAGACAACTGTGTCCGAAAACGACAAATGTGACATTCCAGAGGCAAGCCCTGTGTCTTATCGGCAACCAGTGCTCGTACCGGAGAGCCCAAGGGTGTGTTGAAATTTAATGAATTGGTAGCGGGAGACTGTTTCAATCGCTCCCCCCAGGTGTCTCTGGGCAGATTTGCGGCGTAGTTGGCAGGAATCGCAATCCCAAATTTTCAGCAGCGGTTGACTGTCGAACGTTTATGGCACCCATTCTCATCGCGAGACGTGCACCGTTCAACGAGGATGTCAGATTATGGAAATGGAATTTTCCTACCAGCTGAGCGAGTTGCAGGACAATTATGAGGAAGGCACACCTGCTTACGGTATCATTGCCCTACTGCTTGCAAACGATTGCGATACTGGCATTCTAACGCCTGCACAGAAGCACGTGTTCGATACGGTCATCTGGCGAGGTTTGAGCAAGGCACAGAGAACGGAAGAACAAGAGCGTCGAGATTGGCTCGTAAACAAAGAAGACTGAAACGGGAGCAATGATAAATGTATTTTAGTTGGGATGAGCTCAAAAAACTTGGCTCTTTTCGATACGACGGGAAAGAGTATCCCGTTGCTGGCCACCTCAATCAGGCGTCGGCCAAGAGGGCCGCGGAATCCATGGCTCGTGAGCTTGGATGGAAAGGCAATCCCACTAATTCTCAAACGTAGTCGCCGAGCGACTTAACCAGTATCAATTCAAGCACGATATGAAGACCGGGTATGACCTCAGCGGAAAGGCACGGGTGGACGAAAGCGGCCATCCGTATGGCTGCCGACATCGCCGTTGAAAAGGGCGTTATTGTCCGACTTGAACGTGACGGCTCGATTACTGTCTCGCCGGTCGAAGCAGATGCTGTTGAAGAAATGAGAGCATTCATTGCTTCAAAGACTGATCTTGAGATTTATTGATGCCAAAGTGATCCGATCCATATTCCTACCCGCCTCGCGGGCTTTCGCGTGAGGAGGCGTCGCGCTACGTCGGAATTGGAGCGGCCAAGTTCGATGAGATGGTCTGCGACAAGCGCATGCCCAAACCGAAGAAGATCGACGGACGAGACGTCTGGGATCGCGTTGCCATCGACGCCGCGTTTTCTGATTTGCCGGCAGACGAGGAGAAGATAGTCGATAAAATTATGGGCCGCCGAAATCCCCCGCCTATTGTCCCGTCAGCAGTCGAACAGGCGACCGGTAATCCGTTGAGGAAGACAATTGCCAGCACTATGACCGCGGACCGGTTTTTGAAACTTAAGGAAGTAACGGCCCTTACTTCACTTGCTGCCTCAACGATCTACCGCAAGATGGAGCAAGGCATTTTCCCAAGACCACGTCGGCTCAGCGAAGCGTGTGTTCGATGGTTCGCATCTGACGTGGAAAAGTGGATGGTTGAACAGGCGGCGTCCGGCAAATGACAAAAGCGTCGTTCCAACAGGCAAGCTTTGATAGAATTCTGCGGGCTGCAGCTTGGTAAGCTTCGGGCAAGTTTCAATTTGGACAAGCCAATTCCCGGCCATGATGGCTGAATGCGGAAAACGTCAAATGAAATACGACTGGGAAGGGCCACAAGCCCGACTGCGCCGCAGAGTGCTCTTGCCCATTGGGCTATGCGGAAAACTTTTCCGTTCAGCGTTGGTAAGTTTAGCTAGCCCTGCGGCTTAGCCTGAAGCCGTTCACGCTCCACACGGTCGAGATCTGCATAGATTTTCCCTTGCATTCAACGCCGCCACCCGTCCCAGCCCGGCTCGATCGGCGCCGGCGACAGGGCAGTTATCTGGGGTTATGCCGCTCCATCAGCAAAGGCTGGGGAAGCATTTCCAGCTTACCCGACATCTACAAGCAGACTGTCCCACTACGCCGTGCAGCGCATCATCCGCAAGAAGTCTGACGCGTGACTGATCGCCGCGCTCCGGAAGCACATTGGATCCATTTCGTTGGCCGGCCAGCGGCGATGGGATAACGAGCAGTTGTGGGTTGGAACACCAAACCTCGCTTATGCGTTGAGCGGCAATGGCTAAATATCACTTCAATGTTCGCTATCCTGGCGGCTTCATCGACGACGAGGATGGCGTGGACCTTCCAGACATCGATCGCGCAAGACACGAAGCTGTTGTCGCCATCCGCGAGATTATTTCCGAGAAGGTGCTTTTGGGAAGCACCATAGAAACTGAGCAGTTTGAAATAACTGACCCCGAAGGCGAAATCCTCGACATTGTCACGTTCAGGTCAGTGCTCAGAACGACTTGGTGATTCTTCAGAGACATTGGAGCTTTGGTCTTGGTGGCGCCATCATCCTGGCTGCGGCGGCCGGGCTGGGGATGGCGGTTTCGCAGTTGGTGATGCAAGTCGCTAGGATGGTGAGATTGGCCTACTCCGGCCCAGCGGTGTTAGCCGCTAGTGCATGTCGGTGAGACCATGTATTTACTTTGCCACGTTAGCTAGGCCACGGACTCATTAGTTGAGGCGATCCATATCCTCGTCGCGACAAGCTTGAGGGCGGCCATGTAATTATCAGCGCGCCGGTCGTATCGCGTCGCGAGGCCTCGCATCTGCTTGATACGGTTGAAGAACCGTTCCACGAGATTGCGCTGACGGTAGACCCAGCGGTTGAAGCTGAATGTCTGCTTTCGATTGGCCTTTGCAGGGATATTCGCCCAGCACTTGCGTTGCTTGGCAAAGTTACGAATTGCGTCGGTGTCATATGCCTTGTCGGCGAGGATCGTCGCGCCGGGCCGCAGGTCGCTCAACAGCTTTTCAGCCATCGGTGCATCGGCGGCTTGGCCGGCGGTGAGTTCAAGCCGAACCGGTCTGCCATCTGCATCGACAAGAGCGTGGATCTTTGTCGTCAGGCCGCCGCGCGAACGTCCCATGCAAGGATCGGCAGATCCCCCTTTTTAGCGTTGGCACCATGCTGGTGAACGCGAACACAAGAACTGTCGATCATCACGATGTCTCCATCGTAACGCTTTGAAACGGCGTCCAGAAGACGATCCCAGACGCCCGCCTTGCGCCATCGGGAGAACCGATTGTAAAGCGTCGTGCGCGGGCCATAACGCTCCGGCACATCTCGCCAAGACGAACCAGTCCTGAAACGCCACAGGATGCCGTTGATCACCCGGCGGTCATCGACACGTTCAATTCCACGGCTATTGTTCGGCAAAAGAGGTGCAATGATAGCCCATTCTTCGTCGCTCAATTCATGACGGCGCATGGCAATCTCCTTTCAAGGAGATTGAATCACACACCGTCAATAAGATGAACCCCGTTTATGGGGACACTGCCTAGTTGTCTGGTGCTAGGGCATCCGGCCAAATGATGTGCAGACCCTTGCGAATGTGCTCACAAAATCTAGAGCTGATCGTCATGCCTTTAACCGTTTCAGAAGCTTTGGCGTGGATGCCTTCCCGAACCGCCGGGTCTAGCCCGACAAGGTCGCTTTTACCTTGGAAGAATTGCTTTGACGCTGCAATGTCGGCTGTTGTGAAAAAGAGAGCTTTGGCCTGACAGGCGAGCACTTCGTGGTAGGTTTCCCATAGCGACTGCTCAAGATCCAATCGGTCCTTGTTGCTGACACCGTCCTTCGTATCAGCGGCGTGAGCGCATGGTGCAAGCAGGCCCAAGACGGTCGCGATAACCATAGCCCTCATTAGATAGATCTCCAACCATGCATGGCTGATACCGCCTGGCGTGTCTTTCAGCAAGGGCTCTAGACCAACTGTCCAGATGCAGCTCGACCGGTTTCAGCTGATCGCTCGAAGTGATAATGAATGGTACGCATGGCAACACGACATGGATAAGCACGATAAAATGCTCTAACGAGTTATAGATATAATCGAGCGCCACCTCATTGCTCGGAAGAGTTGACTTCCCAGGTAAATAAAAGGCGTCTTCACGGCGACTATTCGATGAAAGTAGCCACTCGATGTCTTCCATAGTTTACGGGCTAATCGCGGCGGTATGCCTTCCGTCAAATTTCATAGGCGTGTTCGGCTTGTTTGGTGTAGTGGCGCTTTTTCTTCGATGGAAACGCACAGCCTGTTGGTTGTTCGGCACCTCCTCGGTTGTGCTTTGCCTCGCAGGCTGGTCCCCTGTTGGTCCGTATATGCTGAGGGCATTGGAAAATCGGTTCCCGGTGCCGGAACTACCCGGATCTGTGACCGGCATCGTGATGCTTGGCGGAGCTGAAGAGACGCATATCTCAGCGGATAGAAACACACTCACCCTCAACAATAATGCCGAGCGGATCTTTCAAACAGCTGTGCTTGCAAGGCGCTATCCACTTGCTCGCATTATACTTTCAGGGGGTGGTGGGCATCTCGTTGTCGACAAGATGCAAACCGAGGCAGACATTTCCCAGCGCGTCCTTGTTGACGTTGGAATATCGTCAGAGAAAATCGAAACTGATCGGCGCTCCCGCACAACCTTCGAAAATGCAGAGGAAAGCGTGATTTTGGCAAAACCGCAGCCCTCCGACAATTGGATACTTGTGACATCGGCCTACAACATGCCGAGAGCGATCGCCTCATTCAGGGCTGTCGGCTTCCCCGTGACGCCCTATCCGGTTGACTACCGTACCGGAACCGGCGGCTTCGGCCTTCCCCCCGGCAATATTGCCGATGCACTTGATATCGCCGACAACGCCGTTCACGAATGGATGGGTCTGGTCGTCTACCGGCTGACGGGCAAAACGCAGTTTGTGTTCCCGCATCCAGACTAGATATTGCCACTTGTCGATCGTGCGAACTCACTCGCGACAAGGCGAACCGGCTCTTTCAAAAAGAGCCTAGCGGCGGCGCGTTTGCTGCTTTTCCATTTCGTCCATACGCTCCAGGATTTCCTTCAGGCCTTCTTTGATGCCAACCTGCTTCTTGTCCTCGAGGATATCGCCAATGCGGTCGACTGATTTGATCAACTCATCCATCTGCATGCGATTTCCAAGCTCAAGGCCAACGCTGGCTAAAACGGGGTTCGCCTCTGCATGCTCCGGGCGCTTCTTGAGGTATCCGACGAGGCCCATGATGATGCCGGAAAAGAAGACACCGCCAAGGGTCAGGTATTCATTAAGGTTGCCTTGGTCCACGTCTTCCTGCCCTCTGTGCATTCATTTTGGTATCGATCGTTCTGGCGTCGCCAGCCGCACGCAGCACATTGATCATATCCATTCCCAGCGGGATCGACGCCAGGACCATGGAAATCCCAAAAGTCGGCTGGAATGACAGAAAGATGAGGGAGTAGGGAAAGCAGGAAAAGAAAGCCATTGCTGCCCGGAGATGCGGACTTCGTCGCCATGCGCCGTTGATCAGGAGAACGACCAGGCGTGCGCCTCCGAAGACCATAAGCCCGATGGCCCATGACCGCTGCGTGGCGATCATCAGCATTAGCTGATAGGCCTGCGTCTTCGTTGTGGCCATCAGATCTGGATTGGCGGCAAGCACCAGGCCGATCAAGAACACGCCGGCCGCAGCCGCCCATTCGGACAGACGTGGGAAAAATGCCGCCGCGAAGTTGTCGCGGATATGGGCGAGCATCATGGACGTTTCTCACATCGCATTGCTGTTTCTTTCGGTTGGTCGTCGAGAATGAGAGGGGTTCACTACGACACCTTATAAATATCGTTGTGTAGTGGTCTGCGGCATGCTCTTTGAGCGCCGATCACGACTTCTGGAATACAGCCTCGGCCGGCGCAATTTTGGAATAGCGCGCTGATACCTCTAAGCGCTCCGCTGTGACAGAGGCGTAGGCTTCCCTCAATGATATCGAGACGCGCACATGAACACTTCCTATAAAAAAGAAGCGGTGAAGCGCACCAGAAAGGTTTTCGCCTGGCTTCTTGTCTATATGATTTTTGCGATAGCAATAGTCTACATGACTGACAGCGATTGGGTAGCAATCTTATTGTCAGCTCCATTCACTTACATAGGCAGCAACGAAGTGATAAAACTTCGCGACAAGCTGAAATACTCGCCGGACACGGGGAAGCCGCCTGTTACTGGCGATAAATAATTCTACTGTACATTTGAGAGCGGGTTTTGATCAACGACTAGGTTTGCGACACCGCTATCGCAGTCGATCTTTTGAACGCTGTATATAGGCGCGGATCATCATGGTACTTAGAATGGGCTGGCTGACGAAATGTGGCGATCTGATTTAGGAACACTGACCAGCGCTCAGCCTCTTCCTTCGGAAGCTTCCAGAACACGAAGAACTTGCCATCGACCTCAATTTCAGCCGGACCGCCAGTCCTGGCATCAATGACATGCCAGGAGCCCTCTTCATGTTGGGCCAGATGATACCTTGAAAGGATATCCATTCGCAGAGCATACACTCTCCGCAGAGTTGCATAAAATGACTATGCCGTGAACTGCGTCACTTGCTCACCGCGCATTTGTAGAGGTCAAACCGGCCGCGATGCTTCGCTATCGCCATGGCGGCTGGACGATCGTTGGCAACCAGGTAGGTATTGGTTTCCGGCTTCGGATTGATCGCGACCAGGACGTCGCATGGGTCAGTGACCTGTGCTGTCTGGCACGACGCACCCGCCGAGCAGATCGCAAAGACCAGTATCATCGGCACCAAGAACCTTTTCATCGATCTCTTTTCCATCCTTGAGGATTGTGATGCGGTCGCTCTGCAGGCTGGACAGCACGGATTGCTTGCCGGCAGAACGACCAACGAAATAGCCGGAGGTGAATGCAATGGAGGCGCCGGCCAGCGCGCCCACACCAATCTTCAACCAGGTCAGCATCAGGCCTCGACCTCGCCACGAATATCCTTGATCGCCGCGATGATCTGCCGCCGCAGAAGCACTAGGAGACCAAGGGCGACGATGGAGACGGCGCCGATCGCCACGACGGTCTGCCACCCGGCGCCAACGGCACTGGTGATGACGGTCGTGCCGAGACCGCTGCCCGCAAACAGGATTGCGGCATTGTTGGTCTTGTCCTTCACCTTCTTGTCGATTGAGGCCGGGACCACGGCCTTGTCATCGGTGACGGGCGCGGACTGAATGCCGGCATCCTTGATCGACGCTCCGGACAGAGCCAGCAATGCCGTATGCAAAGCCGCTCGCGTCTTCGGACCAACATCACCGTCTGCCGACAGGCCGCAGGCAGACTGAAACTGGCGAACGGCATCCGGCGCGTAGCCGAGAAGGACAAGCGAGATCCGCGTGTAATGGGCGAGACGGTCGGCAAAGCCATTCAGACCGCCGTTGATCCGCTTGGTGATGGTCTCGATGTCGCCCTGGTCGGCGTAGCGGTTGAGACCATGCGTGTCCCAATACCAGAGACCGGCGAGGCCCTCCCACGGATCGGTGTTCACCAGGTCCGGATTGGCGATGAAGTCCGGAGGGTTGAGCCCTTGAGCCCTGCACCAATCTTCATAGGCGAGGTAGTTCGCCTTGCCGGTCAGCTGCATTCCTGTCCGACCAAGAAACTTCTTGCCGTCACCGTCGACGGCCGGCGTGTTGCCGAGGTCCGTGCGGGTATCGTAGCGGGCTTGCGCCGGGGTCGGACCCCACAACTCGCGGTCATATCGAAAGTCGCCGCTCTCGTGCATGATTTGCGCGATGTATTGAGCGACCCGATGCCGTTTATCGAGGCCGAACGTCGCGCCATACTGATTTAGAGAAACCAGTGCGGAATTCATGTTGCTCTCATTCACGGTCCCGAGTGCAGACGCGCGAATTTGTTGAGCGGTGACGATGTCGCCCATTGGGGTATCTCCGGATTTTAAGGTTGAGTTTAGAGAGCGGCGGCGGCCGTCCAGAATTCGTCTCGCTTGGCGTCGTTCCACTCGTAGAGCTGCTGGATCAGAACGGTAACAGGATGCAGGCGCTCGAACGTGGTCGCGCCGCGGATCAGCATCTTCGCGGCGAACTGGTTTTCCATGGGGAGCATGTTGATCAGCGCCAACATGGAAGAAGGGATGATCCCGGGTCCAACAGCATCAAGCGCCTCGTCCTCGGTGATAAGGCCCTCAATAGAAAGCTGCTGAAAAAACTGCCGGTCAGAAATTTGAAGCGGAATAGCCGGCGGCGGTGGCGGCGGCTGATATTCGACAACGGCGCCGTCCTGCCTTGCGATGTCCGTTGTTGTCGATGAACTCCTGCCATTGTTCATCCGAGATATCGATCGCATCTGCCGGGATATCCTCCCCGTTTATGTCGAGTGAGTAGAATGCGGTCGGCAGACCGTCGGCGTCAAAAACTGCATGTTTCATTGCTTAATACCCTATCGCTTTCCAAAACACATTTTGTGTCGCAACGCCTACTGTGCCGCCGTTGGTGATGAAACGAGGCCGTACGTTGAATGCCCCGAGCGTGGCGATGTCAGCGGCGAAAGCTAGCGCTGACGTGGGTATTCCAGTCAATGTCACCCCTTCCGGGGTGAGAGTTACCGACCGGAAAGCATTCGGGAAGACAACAGGCAGCACAACCGAAAAGTCGTTACCGACACCGGTAGCCTTGCCATACTGGGTAATTGTGCCGTCCGGCTCCTTTGTGTAGCCGTTTACGCCTTTGGAGGACAAAGCGCCCAACGTTGCCCAGGCAGCAGCCCCGTTCGCGTCATCGAGAATGGTTGTTGCAAATGATGAGATACCGCCCGCTGGGATGCCTGCAAATACATCGGATCGACGCCCTTGAGGATCGTACACCGGTGCTGTCATGAACCCAGTCACGCCCGGGATGGCAGAGAAGAGGTCGGTGAACGAGAGGATCGAGTACAGATCGAGGTCGGCATTCCAGGACAGGAAAAATGTCTTCGCCTGGTTATCAACGCCCGGGATGCGGATCAGGTCGCTGAAATCGTTCTTGACGATCAGATCAGCGCCCGCCCGAACGCTTTTAATGCCGTTGGTGCCGGAGATGCGGGCCGGGAAGCGTGGCAACACGCGCATGCGGATCGTGGTTCTGCTCATCTTAAAATCCCATCAACGACCGGCAATGTCCCGATCAGTTCCTGTTGAACAATGCCGTCGCGCTGGACAGTGAAGCCGATGTCGTAGGTACCAGCGCAGATGTTTTTCATCTCATCGGCCGTGAAATGCCACTGGATGACCCCCAGGGGATCAATCACGATATGACCGTCTTCTGTCGTCCCGGACAGGACGCGAGACCGCCGGCCGGTGTCGCTGACGTAGACCTTGGCTGTTACGCCGTTCAGATCGGCGATGACCTCGTTGGTGTCGTCATCGATAAGCTCGATCGTTTCGAACCAGTCTTCGCGGTTGGAAACAGGCTGGAGAGAGGCAACGTACATGTCACAACCTTATGTAAATGGTGCAGGCCAAGGATGGCTGGACGTTGTTGTGCGCCAACCCACCGCCGACATTTTCGGTGAAGACGCCGTGGCGATGGAGCCCGGCCGCCGTGGTGCTCTGCGAATGCTCACCGCCATTGCCGCGAAAGCTGATGTTATTTGAGCCCGTTGCGGCTTCTGTCCCACTAACGGCGTGGGTATTGTTGCCGGCATCGTCGGTCACGCCGCCGTGGCTGTGAGACGGCATTTCGCTGACGATCAGCGTGTGCTTCTCCTCGCCGCCGTTCCAGCCAAGAAAAATTGCGCCACCCATCGCCCCGGCCGGGCTGTTGCCCATCGTGTCGAGGCCGATGAGTGTTCTGCCGCGCCCGTCGGGAAGCGTCAGTTGCTTGTTCGCCGCCCAATCGGTGGCCGCATACGAGCCGCGACCGCCGACGATGACGAGATCCTGGTCATTGTTCCAAAGATACTCGAACAGCGGCTGCGTGTCGGCATTGGCTCGTTCCGAGGCGCCGGAGATGGCCGAACCGATGGTTTTTGCGTTGAGCTGCACCCATCCTGGAATGAAGCCAGTTCCGAAGCGCATCTTGAGGTCGCCGGTCGTGGCGACGGCATACGGATTAACAGGATTGTCCCCACCTCCGCCGGCGCCTCCCGACGGTCCAATGATGGGCAAGCCATCAGCATCAAGAATAATGACGCCGCCGGCTGTGGTGATGCGAACGTGATAAAATTCGTCGGCGCTGTCGAAAAAGACAGAGGGAAAGAAGCCGTTTCCATCGCTGACGACTGGGTTCGGCAACTTGTTGACCGCGCCCAGGGCATAAGGGCCGTAGACCGAGATCGGTGTTGTCGTGCCGCCTTTGTAGAAGTACGCCCGGGCACCGACCATCGGCTTTCCATTGACGTCTTGGATCTGAGACTGCGATTTATTCCAGAAGCCGGCCATGCGGTTCCCCCAATGGAAAAAGCGGCCTCCGAGGGCCGCCTGCGTTTCATGATTTCGAGAAATGGGCTCGACTCAGGCGAGCGTTTATTTTTTGAATGTGGAAGTGATCGACCTATTTCATGAAGAAAGTCATTAACAGCTTGGCGACTTTGCACCTATATAGCTGTTGAGCCTCGCAAGCTGTGTGAGGCTACGGCGATTCAGGAATATTGCAGGCATCATGTCGATTTTTGTCATCTTCAAAGTTTCACACCAAGACAAGCTTCAGGAAGCTCTTGAACGAGTATTTCCTGAAGATCACCTTCGTGTTGATGCAACAGAATGGCTTGTATCCGCAAAAATGACATCCAAGGAGGTTTGCGATCACCTTGGCATTTCAGATGGTAGCACGACTTCAGCAGTCGTATTCAAGATGGAAAGCTATTTCGGAAGGGCTGCGACAAGCATTTGGGACTGGATCAAAACTAAATCAGAGGGTGCCTAATGGCTCGCAGACCGACACCATCTGACGATGATCGAGACTCAACCCCAGTCGACTTTGCCGTTACTACACCCCGGCAAGGCAGCTACAGCCACGACTTCACTCTCCAAGCCATAATGGAGATGAAGCACAGCCTAGGGGAACTTTCTGCTAAGACTGATCGGCTCATTCAAGACGTACAATCCCAAGGCAAAAAAATCGATACGATTAGAATACGTCTTTCCTGGGTTGCCGGCGGCACCGCAGTTGTAGGCTTCATTTTTGCGACCGTTCTAGCCGTCTTGCGCTTCGTGCCAGCGAGTTGGTTTGGCCACTGATCGAACGAGCTACGTTTTCCTAGTTGGATCGAATCCTTAGCTGCAATTTCGGCCCGTTAGAAGGCGGATTGAATGTTTCGGAGCTTTCGCTTAGGTATTGGCCATGGCAAACGGACCCATCATCGAGCACGACCCTGACGAACCCAAGAAGGCTTTCAAGCCTGTTTCGTGGTGGCTGCTGCTCGCGATAGGCGCATTCATATGGGTCGGGCTGATCATAAGTGGTCAGTTCAGCTGGTACAGTGTCTGCGTTGGCTTATTCACCGGCAGCATGATCGCGACATGGGCGATCGAAATCACCGGCAATAAGATCCCAGGATGGTGGAAATCAAAATCAACGCCGCGGAACTCCGACGGTGATTTCTAACGGCGGACGCGCATCCTGACCCAAGATGCGCGGTGGCGCGGCAGTGGTCAGACCGTTTAGAATGACCGTTGCCATCCCACGCTTTGCCGTATCGTTCATCGTTTTGCTGCTGGCAACGGTAAGCAGGCGTCTCGCGGCTTCCGGATCAGTCTCCATAAGGCCGCGCCCGACGCGCTCGATGACCGATGGCGGCATGCCCTTTCCTTCATTCAAGGTCCTCATCACGGCTTGCAACGCCGCAGTTTTGAAGTCTCCCTTGAACAGGTTCGATAGGATCGCCGGATCAAAGCTCTTCATCTCGTCCATGTCAGCGAGATTGTCAGCCGTTCGAGATCCGCCAAGGGCTTGGTTGGTGGTTTCGAACATCCGCTGCTCGCGGCCTACCCGTCGACCGAGCTGATCGGCTTGCTCAGGAATAGCGATAGCTGGGAATTCCTGCTGGTATTTCGGCGTATTCAGCATTCTCGTCTTGTTTGTCGTTGGCGAAGCGGATGCCGCCTCGACGCGACCTATCAGCTGGTCACCATATCCTACACGGAAGGCGTCCTGTTGATCTGGTGTCCTGGAATTGAAGTCAGCAATGTTGTCAGGAGCTCGAGCGCGACCACTTGTGGCCGTTGCGCCATCAGCGATCGAGTCGATGACGCCGCTCTGGCGCGCAAACGTATCGTTGGCGTTACGGTATTCAGGGGATGCATCGGCAAGCGCTCGATCGAGCCGCGTTTTGACCTGCGTCAAAGCGAAGGCACGGTTGCCGGCCCCTTGATTGGTCGCCTTCTGGATCATGTCGTCGAGATCGAGCTTGGCACGGAAGAGCGTGCTGAAATCCGTGACCTGTGATCCACGACCGTCGGCAATCATTCCACGAACGCGTGAGAGGGCGCCCTCAATGGAGTCGTTATTGATGTTGTCGCGTGGGTTGACGATCCCGTTAACACCTGGTGTCAGCGTACGGTCGATTTCCTCAAGGATAGGCGTTACGTTGACACTACCAGCGGATTGCCGTGCAGCTCCGTAGTTCTGGCGAGCGTCCGCAGTTCTGACATCGGTCAACGCAGTTGCACGCTGCGCTGCTGTGTCGGATGCACCGAAGCCCTCCGCTAGCGCATTCGACAACCGATCGCCCTGCCCCATCTGTCGATCCAGCAACTGGGTGACAACGTCCTGTCGAGCGTCGTTCGGCGTTCTGGCTACAGACGAGAGCATTCGCTGACCGGTATGACCAAGCGCGTCGGCAACGGCATATCCACCCTGTCCGTCATCGGCTGCCGACCGCAGCATCCCCGCGATTTCATCTGGCGTTCTCCCAGATCGCTGCAAAGCGGTGCCGAGCGCGCGGTTTGCCGCTGGCGTCGGATTAAGGCGCGACATCACCGGAGCTGCTAGGGATTTTAGGAAGCTACCGGTGCCCGCAACAGCATAAGGAGCAACGGCACCCATGCCGGCGCCCACAGCTGCACTCTCTCCAGAGTTGGCCAATCGCCCGAGAAATCCTCCCTCACCGCTGCCGAAGCCTTGGCCAGCGCCCATCAACGCGCCTTCTGCTGCGGATGCTTTGGCAACCTGCAGAAGCTTTGAGCCGTTGTTGACGGCGTTTGCCGTCATTGACAGTCCACTTTTGGCGAGCCCAGCGCCACCGGTGACACCACCGGCCAGTTGACCAGCAATACGGGCAACCGGCCGATTGGTAGCGTCTGCCTGGTCGGTACCGCGCTGCGCCGCCAGATTGGCGTTGTAGCGATCGGAGAAGCTCTCGCCTGCATTACCGTTACCGAAGACAGGGTTGAGAGCGGCATCACCGGCGGCAGCAGCCTCGTCCGCCAGACCGAACGACAGCGTATCCGCGGCGCCGCGAACGAACGTATCCACCTTGCCCAAGACGCTATCGCGCGGATCGGGAGGCGTTTCCACCGTTGCCTTGACCGTCGGCTGGTCAAGCTTTGGCTGAGGCGCGGCGCCCATGGTCTTTGCAATCTCGTCGACGGTATCGTTCTGCTGGTCTGGCGTGAGCTTCAGGAAGCTGTCGTCTACCGTGACCCGCTTTCCGCCGATATTGAGAACTGGCATTATTCTTCAACCTTCCACGAGATGCCGGTTTTCGTCTGGGTACCGGATGGCGCTGCGGCTCCGGCACCGGCAGCTTTCTGCCGAGCCCGCTCAACGCCCTTGGTGACAATGTCGCGAAGCTCCTGCAATGCCGCACGGTAATCGGTTTCGCTCTGGGCAGTGTTCAGACGGGCAATCGCTTTTGTGGCCTTATCGCCCTCGACCTCGGTGATCTGGCCTCCGCCTTTCAGCGAGATGAAGGCCTGCAGGAATGACTGACCACCGATCTGATCCATCTTGCTCTGAACGCGCGCTCCATCGGCCGAGAACGTCGGGAGGCGGCTCACCCACGGGCCGACCATGTGACCGAGGTATGGATCGTTGCTCAAACTGTCGATGGTTGAAAGTAGTTGATTGGCCTGACCCTCGACTTGCGGAAGGTTGTTTGCGGCATCGCCGCTGGCTTTGCCGAGTTCGGTGCCAAGAGCCTTTTCACGGTTTTCCTGCTGGTTTTGCTTCGGAACGCGCGAAATCTCCTGTCCACCGGGACCGACGGTGACGAGTTCGGTGCCCGTGTCGATCGTGCGTGTCGGAGGCGCGGCAGTCGCACCGGGCCCGAAGTCGATATCCTTGCTGCGCCCATCCTTGGCCAGTTGCCGATAGTGCAGTTGGCCTTGCGCATCATAATAGGGGACCGTCGTTCCGAAGAATTCCTTGTCGTCGCCGCCGGCGCCTGGAGGTGGACTGATCCATTGGCCAGTATTGCTATCGTAGAACGCGCCCTTGCCGTTGCTGAGAAGCTCCTTCTTCGAGCTCTGAAAATTGCCAAGGCTCTGGACTTCGCCGGTCTGCATGTTGGCGCGCGCCAGGGTGCCGTCGTCGAGCTTGACGAAATCCCAACTGTCGGAAGTCTTGCCGGTCGCGTTCTGCTGCCAGAGCTGAAGGGCGATCTTGTTGAGCTGCGGGTCTTTCAGCATCTGCTGGATGAGCGTTGGGCTGATTGAGCCCTTGGCAACGGGTGTCACGCCGGCGGCAAGTGTCTGCGGGCCAGCCTGGGCGACCTGCTGCGGGGCAGATCTAGGCGCGCTCGGCATTGGTGCGTTACCGTCGGCAAGCGGCGGCTGGGCCGTCTGCGGCTGGGCGTTGGGCTGCTGATATGCAGTGGTGACCTGACTGTCGATCGGGGCCGCGAGCGCCGATCGCTGCCCGGCCTGCGAGGGCACAACGGATCCGCTCGGCGCGGCAACGGCGTTGATGGCGTCCACAGCGGCATTTCCAGAGGGAGGCGCAGCATATGCAGTCTGGGTGGATGGTGCTGCCGACTGGCCGCCGACTGCCGATAAAATCATGCTGTCCGGATAAAGGCGGCTCGAGTTGCCGTGTTCCTGCATCATCAAACCACGCATAAATTTCGCAGCCTGTGCTGGGTCGTTGAGATTGATATCCTGGTTGGGAGACAGGCCTGCGTAGCGCGCAACATTGGCGGCCGCCTCATGGTTGCCAGGTGTCCATCCGCCACTGCCTGCGATAATCTGATCTGCCGTGACCTTGCCGCCATTGTATTTCTTCAGCAGCAGTGAGTGCATGGCGGCCATACCAGCCTCTGGCGTGGCAAAGACAGCCTGTGGGTCGCCTTCGTCGGTGTTCTGCGATGGGCCAACGATGCCCGGAACGTTCTGACCGACGAACTTGATATTGCCCGGGTTGTTGTTTCGCATGCCAGCAGGCAGCGTTGCGCGTCTTGTCGGATCCGAAAGATACCCGCCAAGCGGCGTGTCATCGGGCGCGGCGGCAGGGAGGCTGACTGGAGCAACCTTAGCCATCTGAGGCTGTGCAGCTGATGCCGGAACTGCAGCAGCCTGCGGGGCCACGGCAGGAGCCGCAGCGCCCTGCTGCTGACCACCGAACAACTTTGAAAGGAACCCCTGATTCGGAGCCAACTGCCCCGTCACGGTTGCGTCACCAAGCCGCGCCAGCGCCTTGTCCTGCGATGCCTTGTCGAGGGCTCCGCCCACTGACGTATTCAACGCGTCGAGCCACGAGGTACTGCCGGCCGCCGAAGGAAGGGCGGAGATCGGGACGCGGAGACTTGCAATAGCCATCTGTTAGCCTCCGAGCCGCATGTTGGGCTGATAGAGCGGGTTTGTTGCGACCTGATTGGCCGGCAGCCGAGTGAGCATGTTCTGAAGGAAGCTGCCGGTTTGCGTCGGGGCGGCGATATTGCCTGCTGCAGCCGGCGCGGGCGGGAAGTAGCCGTTGCCCTGCTGTTGCTTGCCAAGAGAGCCCAGCTGAGTGAGCCACGACAGGTTTGCCTGAGGAAGAGCGACAGTCATCAGAAGAGCCCTCCTGTCAGCGCCTTGGTGCCGAGACTGAGGCCAGTACCGAGCAGGCCGCTCAGGAAGCTGCCCTTGTTCGCCGTCTGCTGCTCTTTGACTAGGGCTGTATCGGTGTTGATGCCCTCGAGGCCCTGTGTCACTCCGCTTTCGAGCCCGAGCCGGTCGTCTGCAGTGCCCTGATAGAGCCCGGCCAGCGCGGTATCACCCGATGCCTGGCCGCCGGCTGCTGTCAGACCCTGAGACGAAGCGCCGCTCAGCCGGTCTAGCCAGGAGCCGTATTCCTGATCGGCCTTGCCCTGCCCGTAATCCGTCAGCGCCGTCAGAGTATTGCCGGAACTCAGCATGCCGGCCGCTGACGCACCGCGCAGCGCTGCAGTCGTTCCTTGATCAACGGCGAAGTCATAACCCGGCGATGTATGGAACGCGCTGGTGGCCGCCGTGTTGCCGTCGGCACCGTTCAGGCCGATAGCGTTGTCGTACATGGTGTTTGCGGCAGTGCCGCTATCGACCCACGGCTGATAACCGTCGATCCCGGCATTGATCGCCGTCGCCGACTTGTCTTCGCCAGTATTGATGATGTTGTTGCCGGTCGTCTGAAAGCCCGTCAGCAAATTCTTGTTTTGATTAAGTGCTTTGAGCGATGCCTTGCCGATGTCGCCGCCCGTCAAACTGCTAAGAAATCCCATGCTTATAGCCCTCCGGCGGTCAGGCGCCGTTCAATGTCGCGAATGTGGTCGTCGACGCGCTTCAGGTACTGAAACCACGCCTGGGAGATCATGCCCGTTGTTGGGTCGACCAACTGGGCGGTCGGAGGCGGTAAGGGTGGAAGCGCAACAAGATTAGTGCTCATTTCGACCTCAAAGCTCCATCCATTGCGCCTGCCAGCACCGAGACATAGATCGGATCGGCAATCTCGATCTTCCAAACCCGTCCATACGGCCCCGCCATGCCGGCGCGGTTGACGGTGATCCGGGTCTGATACTTGGCAAGGCGTCCCAAGCTGCGCTTGAGGGGCGTGCCGTAGGTCGCGCCGCCGTCATCCGACCACGAAATAAGGCAGACCGGATCGACCTCGATGGGATCCAGTCCGGTCACCAATCCTTGCCCGACGATGAAATCGAAATCGGTTCGGCTTATGGCAACCCTGTTCGGGAAACTCAGCGCCGGCAGCGATATGGCCTGCATGACGACAGGATTGCTGCCTTCAGTCATGGCGTTGGCATCTAGCATCCAGATATCGCCAGTCGTCCGGTCTCCGATCACCCAGCCGCTGAAAGCCTGGGCGGAGCAAACGCCGCGCCAGTGATCGTCGAGGTAGCTGGCGCGCTCATGCCAGAAGCCTGATGCAAGCTCATACGTCCACGAGAAGTCGGGACCGGTGACCGTTGCCCAAGCGTGGCCCTCTGTTATCGAGACCGTCACGTCGAGAAGGGTCTTGTCGGCAACGCCGGCAACGAGGCGATCAAGATCCCGGTTCGAAATCTTGACGGGGGTGTATCCGCCGTCGAGCCGGTAAACCCCGTTGTCGTCAGCAATGAAGATCAGGCTTGAGAAACCGTATTCGGTACCGGCCAGGGCGAAGGTTGCGGCCAATCCCCTTGATTGCACCGATGCTCGCGAGAAAGGCGTTCCTGTTGCGTTGCCTGCGTTCTGCCAGAACTCGATCGACGACGGCCCCATAAGCATGAGCTGCTCACCGAACGCCATTGCCTGCAATATGCCGCCAGAATGGCTTTCAGCCTTGCCGAAATCGAGGGCGTTGATGGTGATATCGTTGATGCCGGAAGTGAAAAACCGGCCATCTCGGATCGCAAATACGAAATATCCGTCAAGAAACGTGACCGTCACCGGCTGCGGTAGATCGGGATCCGTAAATGAAGCTGGCGACGCGTCCCGCTTCACGATGAACGCACCATTTTCCGTCACGCATACGATGTCGGCAACAGGTGCCTTGTTGTTGTGGGCGAAGGTGACGCGCCCGCTGCCAGGCAACAGGCCGAGGTCCACAGCGACGAAGGCGCTGCCAACCTGGTTGACGCGAATGAGCCGGTTTACCTGGGCAATGAACAGATCGCCGTTGTAGTAGTGACATCCACGGCAGCCCAGATAGGCGCTTATCGTAAGGCGGGTCAATCCGGGAACGCGCCGGCGGGCGAACGATGCTCTTGCCCCGCTTTCAAGCGGTTCGGCATAGCAGTTGATCAGCCGGCCGGACCCCTCGCCGGCGCGCGCGCCAGGCGATGTGCTGTTCGGAAATACGATGTCTGTCATCAGAAATACTGCGAGGGCCTGACATCGACGCCGAGGTGATCGGAATTCTGCATCTCGCGCAACGTGTTCTCTGCTGCCATCAGCGATTGCGGATTACGCGGCTGCCCGTACTTCGGCGCTGCGGTATTGGCGAGGATGATGGCTAGCGGATCGATATCCTCATCATCGAATCCATTCGGATCATTGGCCCAATAGATGTTCCGGCGGTTCAGCTCGGCGAGCTTGCCATCGATGATGCTCTCGATCGCCACGACGTCTTCGGGCGCCGGGTCCTGCCCTGCGCCACTGTCCGCCTGAAGAAGTTCGAGCGTGGCAATAATCAAATCGTTTCTGGTTTTCATGTTGCCACGCTCCTGTCGTTAATTGACGTATTCGGCCTTGTCCTCATCGGACATGGCGTTGAACGCTTCGCTGTCTTCCTTCGACAGGCCGTCTTTCACGACCTTGTCGCCGCTGATGATGGCATAGGTTCCGCGACCGCGATGAACGGCCTCGAGCGTTACGTCATCGTTCTCGGACGCCGTTTCTTTATCGGCAGCCTCGAAATAGCGGTTACCAAACAGGCGGATCGCGACGTCATTGCTGACTTCGGTCACCTCGCCATCCTTGAAGACAACGCCGAAGATTTTCACCTCATCGGCGGCGCCGTCATGGTCGATGTATCTGACCTTTGCCATCAGCCCTGGCTCCTCGACCCGTAATGCGCCCAGTTGCGCGGGTTGCAGAACTCGACGATGAACTCCGCCTCGCCGGCCGTGGCCGGAGTGCCGGTCTGGGTGAATTTGGCGTAGAACTGAGTATCGTTTGCCAGTTCCGTGCCGATATCCACGCCAGTGCCCTGCTTGAAGCCGGTAGCCGCCGGGGCAGCGTTGGCGCTCGTCACAAGGCTGTCAGGGACGGCAGCCGTGCCAAGGGTCAGAACGTTGGTCGTTCCAGCGTTGAAGGCTGTCGGAATGCGGACGTATGCCCGCAGCACAATGCAGCCCTTCTCGAGGTTGACGACCGGCACGCCGTTGGTCCCGAAACCGGCCTGGCCGAACGGGATACGACGGCGCCACACGCCCACACCCGCGTCTTCCGGGTGCTTGATGGCGTTGGTGAAAATAGGATTGGGCATGTTCAGATCCTTTCCTGATCAGTCGCCGGTGGCGGCAAAGAAGCCGTTGACGATGCCGCGCTGTTTGCCGAAGACGTTGGTGGAGCTGCCGTCGGCGAGCAGCACGGTCTTGCCGGCGTCGCCGATCGTGTAGCCGAGCTTCTTCATGCCCCACTTGCCGATCATGCCGAGGCCGGTGACCTGGTCGTAATCGTCCTTCTGCTCGCGGGACGAATAGCGGGCCTTGAGACCCCAGCCGAGCGCTTCATTGCCCAGCAGGATAGCCGGCTGGACATTGACGCCGGTGTTGCCAAGGCCGGCCAGGATCGGCATGTCGTCGACCTCATGGACGATGACGCCATCCCATTCGCGGTCGCCGCCGAGGAACATCCCTTCCGAACGACGGGCAACAGACTGCTGGCGTTCGGACTCATTGAGCGAGGCGACAAAATCGCGCATCTCCAGCGAGCCGACGAAGCAGACGAAGAAGCGACGGTTTTCGTCGTCCTGAATGCTGGTCGGAGTGATGCGCGGACGGGCGGCAAGGGCAACACGCTTCATCAGCGAAACGCTGTCCTTGGTAAACTTGCCGCCCGCTGCCGTGATGTTTGCCAGCGAGGCGGCATGGTTCCCGGCGGTGTAGTTGCCGAGCGAGTTGCCGTAGAGCACCCGATCCTTGTTGTTGGTGTGCCAAGTGTTCTTGTCGGCTGCCGTGGCGTCGACATAGGCGACGTCGAGGTTCTGGCCGACGTCCTGCAGCCGGTCGATCACCTCAAACTTGACGTCCTCGTCAGCCCAGGTCTTGAGCGCACCCTTCGACGCCTTGCGCAGATCGATTGCAGCAAGGTCGACGTCGAGCTCGTGAAGGGAAATGCCTTTCTTGCGCATGTCCCAGGAGACCTTGTCGCCGAACTCGCCGAGCTTGTCTTCATGGCCGCGCAGAGGCTGGCGTCCACGGATCGAGCCGCGATCGAGGTTAGTGATGAATTCGATGGTGATGCCGTTGCCCTGCTTGGAGGCAAAGTCTTCCTTCATCACGATCGGGTTGTCGGAGCCGGTGCCAGCGTAGGCCGAGAACGGATTACGCTGGAAGAATTCGACGGAGAACTGATCGTCCCAGATTGTGGGAGACAGGCCGTCGGTAACGCGAGTTTCTGCCATTGCAGGTTACCTCTTCATAATTTCCGAGAGAGGCCGCGGGCCGCCATACTCCGGTCCACCGCGAGGCCCCGCAGATGGGGCGCCCGCGAAGGACGTTGGTAAGGCGGCCGGAGCCGGTGTGGGGGATGGTTGGAGCTGCTGTGGCTGATTGCCGGCGGCTAGGTATTCCTCAATGACGCGCTTTTTGTACGCCTCGAGGTCGCCGCCTGTTTCCGATGAGATCGTCTGCTCTTTGTGCCATGCCACCAGATTGTCGAACGGATTACCTGACGCTGTGATGCGCCGATGGAGTTCCGCTCCCTGGGGTGTTCCGAACAGCTTTTCGGCCGCCTCCTTCGCCGCACTGACGACTTCCGGGGTATGCCTGCTGACTGCCTTGTTTTCCCACAGTTCTTCCCGCATTTCTGCGATCTGCTGCTGAACTGGTGTCAGCTCGCTTTGGATGAAACCGTTGGGATCTTCCCAGATTTCCGGCTTCTTCGGCTGCGGAGCGGCTTCCTGAGCTGGCTGCATGCGCGTAAGCTGAGCCCGCAGTTCCCGCAGTTCCCGTTCATGGCGTTCCTCGGTTTCCTTGCGACGATTGCGCTCGGCATCGAGGGCCTGAATTGGAACTTGCCCGTTTGACTGCTGACCGGCCGGCGCGGCCGATGGTTCGGCGCCTGGCTGGCCTGGAGCTTTGGGGGCAAAGCGGCCTTTGTCGTCACGATCGCCTGTACCGGTTGCCGCTGGAGCAGCGGCAGGTGCCTGTTCCACGACAGCCGGGGCTGCGGTAGTTTCAGACGACGAGTTGCGTGAAGACATGATTTCATCGAGAGACTGTTCAGCCACGGTATTTCCTCATTCGTTGGGGAGTACGATTGCCCGCATAGGCCCGGCACCGGCTATTGCCCTTTGAGGTTGGCACCACCTGTCAGAATACGGTCTGACGCCTATTGCCCGTTGACCCCGGCACCGGGGGCTGCAGACGCCGGCGCGGGTGCGGGCGGCTGCGTTATCTGATGAATGGTGTTGAGCGCATTCATGTGCGTGTCGACCTTGGCCTTCTCGGCTTCGGTCAATATCTTGGCGGTGTGCGCCCTGGTGTTGTCGATATCCGCGAGGGTCTTGTCGATCTCGATCGGATTGACGAGTTCGGTCGCCTGCGGTTGCCCCTCTGCGCCAGCAGCGGCCAATGCCTGCTGCGCCTGCGCGATCTTGAGGGTAGCGCTGGCGTCCTTGTCCTTGATGTTCGCCTGCTTCTCCTGCAGCTCTGCTTGTGCGCCTTGCAGCTGGATTGGATTTGGCGGCTGCTTTTCTTTCTCGTCGATCGCCTTGAGGAGTTCGGCTTTCGAGCGAAGGTTCGGTGCGGCTGCAATCAACGCCTTGAACGGGATCTCGTTATTGCGATCCATTTTCTTCAGGTCGATGAGCAACGCGAACTGCTCATCCATCAGCGCGCCGACGGATGGCGCCTCATCGAGGATGATGTCGATATCGACCTCAGAGATATGCGACTGCATCACCTTCATGTTCGGCTGGCCCTGCGGCTGGCCGGCCGGGCCCATCGGCTGTGCCGGCTGCATGGGCATCTGCTGCTGGGTGTTCATCCCGACCCAGCGCAGATTGCGCTGGTCGTCCGTCACTCGGATCCAGCGCTCACCGGTCCAGAACTGACGAACCCGGTTCCAGATTTTGCGATAGCAATCCATGTCAAGCTGGCGCAGCGCGTCCGTGAGCAGCCCATCTGGGTTTGGCCGCCCTGCTGGCTGAGTGCGATTGCCCGGCCTGATGCCGTGCCGTCCTGTTTGCCCTGCATCGCTGCGTTTGGACCCATGACCTCGAAGATCTGCACCGCCTGCTGATACATCTCAGCGTGGCCTTGGGACTGATCGTTGGTTGGGATGATGCCGAAGTCCTTGCCGAACTGAGCCTCGCCCTCGAGCGTGACATGGCCGTCAGGACGCTGCAGCTGCCGTTTATTCTCCTTCACGTCCTTGCCGAACGTCCGGTTGCCGTATGTCTGCCGGCTAGTATCGATATGCAACTTCTTCGACCGGCGCTTGTTGATCTCATCCTGCGGGTCGATCAGATCGCGAACGGCACCGTACCGGTTGTTATCGCGATCCGTGTATGACGAGCGCCACGCATATGGGTCCTCTGGCTTGCCATCCTCATCCAACCACGGCGAAACGCCATTCTGAAGAATGCCGCCCTTGGTGAATTCGGCATAGTTCCACTCGCCGCTTTCCTCGTCGATGTAGTAGATCTGGCTGACGCGGATGCGCTGGCGCCTGGCTGAGTTCACCCATGCGAACTTCGGTTTGTCGTCCCAGGTGCTGCCGGTCGTGGCGATCGAGACCGTTTCGTCGTAGACAGAAGCAGCAGCCTCGCCATACCGGCGAACAGCTTCTGATCTATCCATCCAAATCACCATCCCCTTATAGGTGGCGTCCGTATAGTCATCCTCGCCACTGTGGGGATCCCAGAACATTCGGTCCCAGGCACAGCGCTTGATCTTCACGTCGTAGTCAGGCGGCGTCATGGCTGTGGTCGCCATTGCCGACTTCTTGTCGAAACGCTGCTCGACGGTGATCTCCACACCGCCCCAGCCCGCCTTGAGCATGTCAGCCCAGACCAGCGACTTCATGTCCTGATATCGCTGGTCGTCACAGACGTACCGCAGCGCGTCCGTAACGGCCTCGCTGTCCTGCTCATGCATCGGCGTGCGCGGCAATGCCCGTGGCACGGTGCGCTGCTGGCGCTCCAAGCCCTGCAGGTAATCGATCTTGTTGCGGATCAGGTTGAACGCGATCGGTGGCTGCCCGCGCTTTTTCAGCGCCTTCAGCTCTTCTTCTGTCAGCTGCTTGCCGTTGTAGTAATCGATGTCCCGCTCAGCCGTCCGACGGGACTTGTAGCTCGCGTCCTGTGCCTCCTCGACCATGTCGACCAGCCAGCAATGGAATTCTTTATCGTCCACTAGGCTACTCTCCAATTCGTCTCTTCTTCTTCAGGCTCATCGAACCAGTCGCGTTGAACAACAGGCTTCTTGACTTCCTTGACCGGAAGGTACGGACGAGACATGCAGCCGTATCGCGCCTCATCGGCGATGTGATCTTCGGCCTTGGTATCGAGATCCTCGGGGCGGTCCGGATCGTGTTGCAGCAGCGGAACGGTGCGGATGAAGTCCTTGCACGTCGAGAAAACGAACAGGCCCGGCCGTTCGCCGTCGCCTTTGAGGCGAGAGCGCATCTGATCCCAGCCGCCCATTGCGCCCTTCATGGAAACGCGCTTGTTGTCGGCACGGCCAAACCAAACCTTGTAATCGGTTGCCTTCGACAGGCGTTCATGGATCGATGGTCCGCCATCCTCAGAGAAAGCAGCAGGATCGAGAACGCCATATTCGATGTCTTCGGTCGGGGCCTTCGTCATCTGCCCGCTTTCGGCGAAAACAGCGCCTTCACGCTCTGCAACGCCCCGACCAACCTCTTCGGCCGTGAGCTTGAGCCCGACGTTTGCCTCGCCGTCTTTGCAGCCATACCATTCACGGTAACGAACGATCGATCCGCGTGGAATGATGCCCGTTTCGGTTTGGTAGTCGTCGGAGGCGATTGCCCACCAACCGACAGAAAACGGATGAGCCGATCCCCAGTCCATTGAGCGGAACCGCGTCCAATCAGCCGGCAGCGCAAACGGTCTGACGACATGTTTCGAGCTATTCCAGCAATCGAAGAACGCCCCCTCGACGGCGTTCCAATCGCCGTTCAACCAGGCTTTGACGAGCTGTTCCGAGCCGACCAGGTAGAGGTTGTTGATGTAATCCGGGTCGTTCTGCATCAGGAGTTGATTGTCCTGAATGCGGCTTGGGATAAACACGAAACGATGGGTTTTCCCGTTAGGCAACGGGCGTTCGAGAACCGTCATGCCTCCCGGGGCCGGGTCGATATACCGTGCTTTGATCCAATGCTGTCCGGCGCCGCCTGGGTTGCCCGTCAACAGCAGTTGCGTTGGAATGCCTCGCGCCGATCGCAGGATGGCGAACAAACGATCGATTGGCTTCGAGTCCGGATAGAGGCCCGCTTCCTCGACGCAGGCGTCTGAAACGTTTTGGCCCTGATACTTGTCAGCGTCCTGAACCCGCTCGAGCGGGCGAAAACGAAGCCGGCCGCCGCCTGGAAATGTCCACGTCTTTTTCTGGTCATTCCACCCGGCGCCGATCTTGCCGTAGATCTCCTTGCTGCGCTCGATGGCATCGTCGAGCATTGGCAGTTCGCGCCGGCAGAACAGCGCGTTGAACGCCGAGCCGTACATCGATGCCTTGATCGCGTACTTGCCCAGGACGCCGTCAGTCTTGCCGCCACCGCGGGCGCCGCCGAAGAACGCCTCACGGAACGGGCAATCAACGAGCGCTTGCTGCGGCCCGGCCTGAGGCGCCCAGGCTAATCTAAGATTTTGACCCATGCTCTTTGAGCCAATCTGCTTCGGTCACTGGCTTGGCGCCGATGACGAAATTGAGCTTGCCGTCGACAGATACATCGAGCTTGTCGCCATAGACCTTCGGGCGAAGCTTGCCGGCCATCCATTTGCGTGCATCAATGCGGAGAGCCGACCGGCGCAGCGCCTCGCCATTTTCCATCCAGCCGATATTTTCCTCGTCGGCGTTCTTCTTCTCCATCCAATCGTTTTGCCCATCATCGGCAATCGTCAGGATGTCGTCGAACAAAGCGTCGGCTTGCGTCTCGCGTGCGCGGGCGTATCTGTCCCGAAACTGCTCGTCAGCAGCAAGCCATCGAAAGACCGTGGACTTGCCTGGCATAGCTTCGTCAGCGCAAATGCCCTTGAGGCTTTCCCCATCAGCTAGGCGCTCACAGATCAAATCAGCTAGGCTTTCACTGTAGATGGTAGGCCGACCCACGGGGCTATTCGCTGTCACAGCTTATTCGCCCTTAGCGAGGAAGGCCGTGAGAGATGCCACCTCTGCTCCGTTACGCCGCCACCGACGGTAAAGATTTGTCCCTTGTGACTATACCGCCAGATGTTTGCCAAGCCGAGACTTGGTCGCTTAGTGGATCCTATATGGATTAACATGAAACGCCTCTTCGGCACTGCAGCGGTTGGCTTCTCGTAAGAAAATGACCGCGACAAACGGCGGCACTCCACCTTATTTTACACTCGTAAAAAACCACTTGTTTTACGAACGTAAAATGGTAACCTTGTTGTGGCTGGCAGCAAAGAAAGTAAGACCAGTTGTGCAAAAGGATGGACCACATGACCTTGAATTTCCGTTTGAAGTCGAGGGGAGATGCTGCAGAGCTCACTGCAGCAAATCACCTTCCGCAACCGCCGACCGCCGAGCAAATAAGGGAGCGCGAGATCGCAATTGAGCGATCAATGTTGGAGCTTCTGGATCTCTTGTCGCCGACTATAGCGGGCGATGCTCACGATGCCGCAATGATTGCGCTAGGTGCATCGGCCGCTGTCTTTGTTGAGCCCCTGTCACGCCATGAGGTGCAGACATTGGGTTGTGCACTTTACATGGAAAAGCGAGGCAGCGCTTTCACCTATCACGACATACTGCGTCTTACCGACCGCTTTTCTGGCAAGGCTATGAATCTGACCATGGTCTACAGAACAATCGAGCGATTGATAGATCGTGGGATGCTCGTGCAAGAAGATGTCGTTACTGACGAAAGTGAACGCTCTCGTCGTTACGTCATTCATGGCCTTGGCCGCGAGGCATTCAGGATGGCCGTTCTGAACTCAAAAGTCCTTGCCAAAGCGAAGAGTTATGCCGCCGCGTGATCGGCGACATTCTAATACCACCATCAGCAACCCAGGAGATTTCTATGATTACCCAAACTGCAACCAGGGCGCCGCCCGCGATCGGAAAGGATCCACCCATGACACCAAATGTTCCGAAGAACATCCACGCACTGATCAAACAGGCAATTCCCGATCCGCACTCAGCGCTGAATTATTTTTCAGCCCTAGACCAATGGATTATCGATTTGCGACGAGCAGGCCGGGATGAGGAAGCTGACGACTACCTTGAAGAAACCCGCGCTGATCTTGAAGCGATCGTAGTTCAAAACGGGATAGCAAAAAGCCGGGCACGATTTAAGGTAGTGGCTACCTACTTCGTCCCGGCTCTTATTGCTATTTTGTCTCGCATCCTTACGGATCATCTGCCGTTCGTCTAAGAAGTTCGCCCCTTCTTAGTGGACAGATAGAGGCGGCCCTTGGGTCGCCTCTTTTTCTTACATCTGCGCGGTTAACATGATCTTAAGATTTTTGTTCCGCGCGAATGAAGTGATGCGCACTTATCACAAATAATGTTGACATTTTCAAGACCCGAAATTGAATAACTAAAGATTCGCAGTGACTCATTCTGATGGCAGAAAAATCCGCACTAGGCCACGGACTCATTAGTTGAGGCGATCCATATCCTCGTCGCGACAAGCTTGAGGGCGGCCATGTAATTATCAGCGCGCCGGTCGTATCGCGTCGCGAGGCCTCGCATCTGCTTGATACGGTTGAAGAACCGTTCCACGAGATTGCGCTGACGGTAGACCCAGCGGTTGAAGCTGAATGTCTGCTTTCGATTGGCCTTTGCAGGGATATTCGCCCAGCACTTGCGTTGCTTGGCAAAGTTACGAATTGCGTCGGTGTCATATGCCTTGTCGGCGAGGATCGTCGCGCCGGGCCGCAGGTCGCTCAACAGCTTTTCAGCCATCGGTGCATCGGCGGCTTGGCCGGCGGTGAGTTCAAGCCGAACCGGTCTGCCATCTGCATCGACAAGAGCGTGGATCTTTGTCGTCAGGCCGCCGCGCGAACGTCCCATGCAAGGATCGGCAGATCCCCCTTTTTAGCGTTGGCACCATGCTGGTGAACGCGAACACAAGAACTGTCGATCATCACGATGTCTCCATCGTAACGCTTTGAAACGGCGTCCAGAAGACGATCCCAGACGCCCGCCTTGCGCCATCGGGAGAACCGATTGTAAAGCGTCGTGCGCGGGCCATAACGCTCCGGCACATCTCGCCAAGACGAACCAGTCCTGAAACGCCACAGGATGCCGTTGATCACCCGGCGGTCATCGACACGTTCAATTCCACGGCTATTGTTCGGCAAAAGAGGTGCAATGATAGCCCATTCTTCGTCGCTCAATTCATGACGGCGCATGGCAATCTCCTTTCAAGGAGATTGAATCACACACCGTCAATAAGATGAACCCCGTTTATGGGGACACTGCCTAGACCGGCTGTCCCGCGACCAGGAGGATCTTGCCGGGATGCACAAGCGCCTGACGTTTGCGGGGGTGGAGATCATTTCCGTCCACGACGGGAAGGCCGACAATATCCAAGTCGGGATACGCGGGCTGGTATCGTCGCTCTTCCTGACCGACCTCAAGAATAAGACCCGTAGAGGCATGGCAGGCGTCATCAACGACGGGCGCCACGCCGGAGGGCGTGCCTACGGCTATCGCGCTGTGCCGGGCCAGCCTGGCGTCATGGAGATCCATGAGGGCGAAGCGGAGGTGGTTCGTCGCATATTCGATGAATTGATTTCGGGAAGCCTGCCGCGGGAGATTGCCGGACGGCTCAACACGGACGGCATTGCCCCGCCTCGGGGCATCGCGTGGAACGCCAGCACGATCAACGGCTCCGCCAGTCGAGGCAACGGGATCGTCCGCAACCCGCTTTACGCCGGCAAGCTGGTTTGGAACCGAGTGAGAATGGTCCGTGACCCCGACACGGGCAAGCGCTTGAGCCGCGCGAATGGCGAGGCTGACATCAAGACGGTCGACGTCCCTCATTTGGCGCTCGTCGCGCCAGAGGTCTTCGAACAGGTCAAAGCCGCTGTGGACGGACGTGCGAAGAAAGCAAGAGATGGGGAGTTTGTTCGCCGGCCGAAGCGTTTGCTGTCAGGCCTGCTGCGCTGCTCACATTGCGGCGGCGGCATGTCGATGCATGACCGGAACGGCGATGCCATCAGGATCCGTTGCTCGCGATCCATCGAAAGTGGAGTTTGCGCGAATCGCCGCAAATACCGGCTTGATCGGATTGAGCAGGCGGTGATCGCCGGACTGCGCACCCAGCTGCAGCACCCTGAGGCGCTGGCGGAATATGTCAGGGTCTACCGGGAGGAGCGGCGCGATGAAAACGCGAAGTGGATTCGGGAAAAGACCGCGAAGGAGCGGCGGCTTCAATCCCTCGAAGCGCAGCTATCGAAGATGGTCCATCTGTACACCACGGACTTGCTGTCGATCGAGGATTTCGAAGCACAGAACAAGCCGCTGCAGATCGAACGCGCGGAGTTGAAAGCTGACCTTGCCGAGATGCCCTCGATACCAGTTATCGAGCTGCATCCGCAGGCCTACAGGCAATACCAAGCCGCGCTGGAAAATCTGGCCGGCCGGCTTGACGAACTGGACCCCCGGCTTGATGCCGACGCAATCGCCTCATTCAGAGCCCTTGTCGACAGCGTGGTCATTCACGACACGCCTGCAGGTGGTGTAGAAGCCGAAGTAATCGGCCACTTGGCGGCGTTGATCGGAAGGGATGCGGAGTTGCTGGGGGGACGGATGGTAGCGGGAGAGGGACTCGAACCCCCGACACGCGGATTATGATTCCGCTGCTCTAACCACCTGAGCTACCCCGCCGCAAGACCTTTGCGACACTCTGGAATTCGAGGCGAAAGGTCTGTTTGGTTGAGCGGCTTATAAAACCGCCTTCACCTTAGTGTCAAGCGCGGCGGAGACAAAAATCGACGCGCCGAATGACGGGTAATCTTGCGGGCGGCTGGCAAGGCTCAGGCGGCGACGGCGGGGCGCAGCAGCGCTGCGAGCGACGCCTCGGCCGAGGGCTCCCGTTCGGATCGTTCGATAAAGCCGCCGCCGTAGACCCGGGCGTTGTCGCCGGGTGCGGAATAGAGGGCGCAGGCCTGTCCCGGGGCAACGCCGGCCTCGCCGATCGTGAGATCGACATAGATGCCCGACGCGTTGACATGCAGCACGGCTGGCGTCGGCTGGCGGGTGGAGCGAACCTTGGCGTAGCATGCGAACCCCTCGCCCGCAGCGGCCACTTCCAGCGCCTCGTCGCCGAGCCAGTTGACATCGCGCAGATGAACGCGGTGCGTCTCCAGCGCCTCCCTCGGGCCAACGATGACGCGGCGCGAGCGGGCGTCAAGGAAAACCACATAGAGCGGTTCGCCGGTGGCAACGCCGATGCCGCGCCGCTGGCCGATCGTGTAGTGCAGGATCCCTTCGTGACTGCCGAGCACGCGTCCGTCGAGATGCACGATCTCGCCGGCCAGCGCCGCGTTCGGCTTCAGCTTGGTGATGATGTCGGAATACTTGCCCTGCGGCACGAAGCAGATGTCCTGACTGTCAGCCTTCTTGGCAACGACAAGCCCCATCTCCTCGGCGAGAGCCCGGGTGTCGGCCTTCGGCAGACCGCCGAGCGGAAAGCGCAGGTAGTCGATCTGCTCCTGGGTCGTAGCAAACAGGAAATAGCTCTGGTCGCGATCGGCATCGGCAGGCCGGTAAAGCGCCCGGCGCCCGGGATTGTCGGCAGAGGGGTTCGGACGCGAGCGGATGTAATGGCCGGTGGCCAGCGCGTCGGCTCCGAGTTCTCTTGCCGTTGCCAGCAGATCGGCAAACTTGACGGTCTGGTTACAGGAGACGCAAGGGATCGGCGTCTCACCGGCCACATAGCTTTCCATGAATGGATTGATCACGGTATCGCGGAAGCGCTGCTCGTAGTCGAGCACGTAGTGAGGAATGCCGATCGTCTCACAAACCCGGCGCGCGTCGTCGATATCCTGGCCGGCACAGCAGGAACCGGCGCGATGCACCGCGGCCCCGTGGTCGTAGAGTTGCAGCGTGATACCGAGCACGTCGTAGCCCTGGCGCTTCAGGATGCCGGCCACCACGGAGCTGTCAACGCCGCCGGACATGGCAACGACGATGCGGGTATCTTCCGGCCGCTTGTCAAAATCGAGTGTATTCACGGTCTGCCTGCCGTTCCCTTGTCGCGCGTTCTGATGACATTCCGCGCCATGCCCGCAGAGCGGCGACATATTGGTTGCCGGACCGAAAGCGGCTCCGGAAACCTGCGGTTTCTACCAGACGATATAGAAAGGATTGGCTTTGCACGCAAGGCCCGGAACGGAACCGCAGGCAGCAGACCTATTGACGGCGCGGGAGATCAAAGCGCGCGGTCGTGCTCAAGGCGCCTGCCTCGGCGGCGAACGATGGAAAAATTGTAGGTCGCCGCATAGCCGGTGGAAACGATGAGCGGCAGAGTAATTGTCTGGGCGATCCGTGGCGTGCCGCCGAGGCGATGAATCACGATCAGGACGACGGCAGAACACGCAGCGGTAATCAGCGGCGGAGCCCAGAGCGCCGCACTGCCTGGGAAACGTCTTGCAAGCACGTCTATGGCCGACTTCTGAAGCACCATCAGCAGCGCCGAAAGCATTCCCTGCACGAGCCCCGCCGACAGGGGCTGCGGCATGGGATACCTGCGATTGGCATAAAAGGCCCAACTGCCCATTGCAGCGAAAACCACCAGGAGATGAACAAGCATGCTGGATGCAAACCGACGCAACACTGACCTCATGTAGGACCATCCAGTACCGAAAAAGACATGCGAAGAACGGCACCGAAAAGACGACGGAATCGAGGCACCGGGCGACAAAACCGCAATGTCCTCAATCAGATTTGCCATAGCACCGCCCCGGATGGCGCGATCACCGGCGTTGATGGAGGCTACCGAGATGGAGCTTTTTTTGCAGACCGTCGCATCAGGATCTACAGCAAGCATCGACCCTGCGTCGCGAGACCGCGTGCGTCGGCGAGCGCTGCTGGGCTTACGCCGCCGGGCCCGGTTTGCTCGTCTCGCACGACATCAGTTCGCGCATGTCCATGCGCAACTGCGGCAGTGCCTTTGGATACTCCGACTGAATGAACTCGATCAGTTTTTCACGGACCTCGCACCGAAGGTCGAACGTTCGGCCGGCGCTCGATGCGGACACGAGAATGCGAACTTCCAGCACGGTTTCGCGAAAATCCGTGACGGCTAGATTGACAACCCGCCGGTCCCATAGGGCGGATTCAGCCGCTATTGCCTCGACCTTGGCGCGCAAGGCCGCCACCGGCACGCTGTAGTCGAGATAGATCATCACGGTGCCTATCAGCGACGAGCTTTCGCGAGTCCAGTTCTGGAACGGTTTCTCCATGAAATAGCTGAGCGGCAGGATCATCCGGCGCCAGTCCCAGAGCTTGACCACAACATAGGTCGAGGTGATTTCCTCGACATTGCCCCATTCGCCCTCCACGAGCAGCGCGTCGTCGATGCGGATAGGCTGGGTAATCGCAAGCTGTATGCCGGCAAACAGGTTCTTGAGAACCGGCTGCAGGGCGAGACCCAGGACGATACCGGCAACGCCGGCAGAGGCAAGCAGGCTGACGCCGTATTGGCGCACCGGCTCGAATGTCATCAGCGCTGCGGCGATCGCCACGATGACGATCATGAGATCGCCGATACGCTGCATGATCTTCGATTGCGTCACATGCTTGCGGGCAAGCAGGTTGTCCTCCGCATCGAGCTTGAAGCGCCGGAGGTAGACGATCATCCAGATGTGCACGGCCGATTTGCTCATCCAGGCCACCTGCGCGATGAAGCAGATGAGCAGGACGTGGCGCAGCAAAGACGCCTGCACCTCGGTCAACGGCGCGACCGAGACCGCAAAAGCCAGTGCTGCGACGACGATGGCAAAACGCGCCGGACGTTCCGTGCGCGAGATCAGCGACCGCCAGAATAGGTCCCAGGTGGCGACCAGCCGCGTGAGCATGTTGAAAAGCAGCTTGTGGACCACGAGGCCAAACAGGATTGCCGCAATGATCAGCACGAAGCCGACGACCCAGCCGGGCAGCCAGTTCAATTGATCGTCGACTTTCGCGAGGAATTCCTTCATGCGCCGAAAATAGTGTGCAGTGCGACATAGAAAAGGGTGCGCTGCAAAATTAGCAATCCGAGCTCGGCCGCAGCCCGCCGTTGCTCTCACCTGTCAGGATGCCGCGTTCAGATTTTGTAAACCATCCCCGTTCGACGGTCGGCGAATAGTGGAGCGACCGGCCTCATCAGCACCAAATCTTAAAGACACGCCTTTAGGCTGTAGGCCCGTGCTGCCCCCAAAGTGTTGTCACGGAAAGCCTCTGCGTCCTGGAGCTGCCGAATGCTGGAAGTCACGGAATTCAAACCCTCGTCGGCGGCCTTCGGCAAGAAGCGTATTGCCGTGCTGCTTCCCTGCTACAACGAGGCCGTGACAATCGCCAAGGTGGTGGCCGATTTCCAGATGTCGCTGCCGGGCGCCGCCGTCTATGTCTACGACAACAATTCATCCGACGGCACCGGCGCCATCGCTCGTGCTGCCGGCGCCGTCGTTCGGGTGGAGAAGCGGCAGGGCAAGGGCAATGTCATTCGCCGCATGTTCGCAGACATCGACGCCGACATCTATGTGCTTGCCGATGGTGACGGCACCTATTCGGCCCTGTTTGCGCCGATGCTGATCGACGCGCTGGTTTCAGACGAGCTGGATTTCGTCAACGGCTCGCGCGTTTCGACACTCAGCGGCGCATATCGGCCCGGCCATCAGTTCGGCAACAGGCTCCTGTCCGGGATCGTCCGCTGGATCTTCGGGCCGCAATTTTCCGACATGCTGTCCGGCTACAAGGTCCTGTCGCGCCGTTTCGTCAAATCGTTTCCGGCCATGTCCAGCGGCTTTGAGACGGAGACCGAACTCGCGGTACACGCGCTGGAACTGCGCATGCCCTGCGCCGAATTGCCGACGCCCTACAGCGAACGGCCCGAAGGTTCGGTCAGCAAGCTAAACACGGTGCGTGACGGCGCCCGTATAATGCTGATGATCGTCAAACTCATCAAGGAAGAGCGGCCGCTGATGTTCTTCGGCCTGTTCGGCCTCCTCTTCTTTACCATTGCAACCGTGCTGATGGTGCCCGTCCTGATGACCTATTTCGAGACCGGCCTGGTCCCGCGCCTGCCGACGGCAATCCTCAGCCTCGGCATGGTGCTGCTCGGTTTTCTCAGCATCTTCACCGCCCTCATCCTCGACATGACGACCCGCGCCCGGCGAGAGATCAAGCGCCTCATATACCTGTCCGTCGGTCGCATTCTGTGAATACCGATAAAAACGCATACAGCCGGCGCGATCGCTCGCGCCGGCTGTATGCGTTTATCATCACCTGAAATCAGTCGACGTTGAAGACCAGAGGCCGCGCCTGGCGGATCGCCGGGTTGGCGGTCAGCTTTGCCAGCACATCGTCGCTGATAGCACCATCGACGTAGAGCAGCGCGATCGCATCGCCGCCCTGGCTGTCGCGGCCGAGCTGGAAGTTGGCGATGTTGACATCGGCCTGCCCGAGCGTCGTGCCGATGAAGCCGATCATGCCGGGAACGTCGGTGTTGGTGATGTAGACCATGTGCTGGCCGACATCGGCGTCCAGGTTGATGTTCTTGATCTGGATGAAGCGCGGCTTGCCATCCGAGAACACGGTGCCCGCGACAGAGCGCGTCATGGCATCGGTCTTGACGGTAAGCTTGATGTAGCCGTCATAGACGCCGGTCTTGTCGCGCTTGACCTCTGATAGCACGATGCCCTTTTCCTTGATCATGATCGGCGCCGAGACCATGTTGACGTCGGACACCTGGGTACGGATCAGGCCGGCCAGCAATGCCGATGTCAGTGCCTTGGTGTTCATGTTGGCCGTGACGCCGTCGTAGAGGATCTCGATTTCCTTGATCGGCTCGTCCGTCACTTGGCCGACGAAGGCGCCAAGCACGTCGGAAAGACGGATGAACGGCTTCAGCAGCGGTGCTTCCTCGGCCGTAATGGATGGCATGTTGATGGCGTTGGAAACCGCACCCTTCATCAGGTAGTCCGACATCTGCTCGGCGACCTGCAGGGCGACATTTTCCTGCGCTTCGGTCGTTGCAGCGCCCAGATGCGGCGTGCAGACGACGTTCGGCAGACCGAACAGCGGGCTTTCCTTAGCAGGCTCGACCTCGAACACGTCGAAAGCCGCACCGGCGACATGGCCGGACTTGATGGCTTCGGCAAGGGCTGCCTCATCGACCAGCCCGCCGCGCGCGCAGTTGATGATGCGAACACCGGGCTTCGTCTTCGCAAGCGCTTCCTTGTTGAGGATCCCGCGCGTCTTGTCGGTCATCGGCACATGCAGGGTAATGAAGTCAGCCTGGGCAAGAAGCTCCTCCAGTTCGACCTTGGTGACGCCCATTTCCTCGGCCCGCTCCTTGGACAGGAAGGGATCGTAGGCGATGACGTGCATCTTCAGCCCGAGGGCGCGCGAAATGACTATGGAGCCGATGTTTCCGGCACCGATGACGCCGAGCGTCTTGCCGGTGATTTCGACACCCATGAATTTCGACTTTTCCCACTTGCCGGCCTGCGTCGAGGCGTCGGCCTGCGGCAGTTGGCGGGCAACGGCGAACATTAGTGCAATGGCGTGTTCGGCAGTCGTGATCGAATTGCCGAACGGCGTGTTCATGACGATGATGCCGCGGCGGGACGCTGCCGGGATATCGACATTGTCGACGCCGATGCCGGCGCGGCCAATCACCTTGAGGTTGGTGGCGGCAGCGATCAGCTTTTCCGTCGCCTTGGTCGCGGAGCGGATCGCGAGACCGTCATAATTGCCGATGATTTCGGCAAGCTTGTCCTTGTCCTTGCCGAGTTGTGGCTGGAAATCGACGTCGACGCCACGGTCGCGGAAAATCTGGACGGCAGTTTCCGACAATTCGTCGGATACGAGAACGCGAGGTGCCATGATGGCCTCCTGAAAATGGGTTCAGCGATGAAGTCAATGGAATGCTATGGCTCCGCCCTCTTGGCGGAGCCTGAAACGCTCGGTCAGGCGGCGGCCTTGGAAAGCGTTGCCTTCTGCGTCTGGAAAGCCCAGGCGAGCCAGGGCATCAGCGCCTGCATATCCGATGTCTCGATCGTCGCACCGGCCCAGATGCGCAGACCGGACGGCGCGTCGCGGTAATGGCCGACGTCGAATGCCACAGCTTCGTTTTCGAGGAGCGCGACAAGGCCCTTGGCGAAGGCAGCCTGGCCGTCCTCATCGAGCGCCGAGACTTCCGTGTCGACAATACGCAGGCAGACGGATGTGTTGGACGCTGTTTCCGGCTTTACCGCGAGATTGGCGATCCAGCCGTTGGCAGCGACGAAATCGGCAATGACCTTGGCATTGGCATCGGCCCGGCCGATAAGCGCCTTCAGGCCCCCGAGAGATTTCGCCCAGAGCAGCGCATCGATGTAATCCTCGACGCAGAGCATCGACGGCGTGTTGATCGTCTCGCCGGTGAAGATGCCTTCAATCAGCTTTCCGCCCGAAGTCATGCGGAATATCTTCGGCAGTGGCCAGGCAGGCACGTACGTCGTCAGCCGTTCGACGGCACGCGGCGACAGGATGATAACCCCATGGGCCCCCTCCCCGCCCAGAACTTTCTGCCAGGAGAAGGTGGTCACGTCGAGCTTGGCAAAATCGAGGTCCTGCGCGAAGGCTGCCGAAGTGGCGTCGCAGATCGTCAGGCCCTTGCGGTCAGCCGGAATGAAGTCGGCGTTCGGCACGCGGACGCCGGAGGTGGTGCCGTTCCAGGTAAAGACGACGTCACGGTCGAAATCGATGCTCGACAAGTCCGGCAGCTCGCCGTAGTCGGCTTCGATCTTGCGCGCGTCCTTCAGCTTCAGCTGCTTGACGACATCCGTCACCCAGCCGGCGCCAAAACTTTCCCAGGCCACCATATCGACGCCGCGCTCGCCGAGCAGCGACCACATCGCCATTTCGACGGCGCCGGTGTCGGAGGCGGGCACGATGCCGATACGATAATCGGCCGGTACATTCAGGATTTCACGGGTAAGGTCTATGGCTTGCTTGAGCTTGGTCTTTCCGACCTTTGCGCGATGCGAACGGCCAAGGGCCGCATCGGAAAGAGCATCGAGCGACCAACCGGGGCGCTTCGAGCATGGGCCAGAAGAAAAATGGGTATTATGCGGACGGATGTCCGGCTTTGCGGTCTCAGTCATGAGGCTATCCTCTCAGATAGAAAGCCCTTCGTTGGGGAAGGGTGGCCCGCCGCTGTGGGTAAAGGGCGACGCGGCGGAAGTCAAGACGGGGTGTCGTGACGAGAGGATCTTTTGTCGCGGCTGCGACCTTGAAAAATCTACCAAGTGGTAACGCGCAGTCCGACGCGGATTTCCTGACGGGCCATCGCGCCAGTGGCACCAGCAGCCGAGTTAGAGGCGGAAGATCCGAACATGTCGCCTCCGGCCACGTGACTATAGCGGTAGCCGAGATCGAGCTTGACGTTCGGTGAGAGCTGATAGGCAACACCTGCCATCAATGCATAGGTAAAGCGCCAGTCGGCATCGCCGGAGCTCCGCGCGCTCGCGACATCGCTGGCACAGCCCACGCAGGCGCTCGTCGTTCGGACATCGCCCCAGCTTACCCGGGTTGCACCGACGCCTCCCCCGACATAGGGGGTGAACCCGGCAACCGTTCCGAGATCGACATAGGCATTGGCGAGCAGGCTGCCCGCTTTGAAGGATGCGGAAGTCTTGCCGGTACATCCGGTTCCCCCTGCCCCATCAGCACATGGTGAAGGCGTCGAGAACCTGCCGCTGAAATCGCCGCGGAACAGGTCGCCCGTGACATCGGCACGAACGAGATCGTTGAACTGATAGCCGACGCCAAGGCCACCGGAGAAATCGTTGCCACCAAAGCGGGTCTTGTCGAAACGCACGCTGCTGGCGTCATCGCTGCGCAGCCGGGCACCGTGTAGGCTTGTTTGCACCGCATAGCCGAGATCGACACGGCCGTAAAACCCTTGGGCTTCCTTGACGCTGACCTCGGGCACTGTGATCTCGGGGGGCATATCACCGCCAAACGCAGCGCCTGCCGCCGATACAGTCATCACCACGGCCGCTGCCAAAGCATCGAAGCGGATCATCGCAAGCACTCCCCACCGGGCACAAGGCCCGCATTCCAGCCAGACGCGCGCCAAGGCGAATCTGCCAACCGTTTTGATTTCATTAACCATAGGGAATTCATGGTTAATGAACGTTTAACCGGCGTTGCTCCGGCGTCGCGAAGACAGGCCTGTTGCCGATTGGTATCAGGTGAATGGTCGCCGGCGCCGACAATGCAAAAGCCGCCCGGAGCGACCGGGCGGCTTTTGCGTTCAATGTAAAGAGAGCTGTTTACTTGTAGACAGCCGGGGCGACCGGGATTTCGGCCGGAGGCATGTAGCTGGCCGTCTCGCAGCCACCGAAGTTGTAGCGGGCGCCGATGCGGGCTTCGTGCAGGTTCAGACCCTTGTCGTAACCGGGACCACCATTTTCGGCAAAGCCGAACATGTCGCCGCCTTCGATGTGGCGGAAGCGATAGCCGACGTCGGCCTTTAGGTTGCAGGTCAGGTCGATCGCGGTACCGGCCATCAGCGCGTAGGTGAAGCGCCAGCTGCCACGGCCGTTATGGGTCACGGTTTCGTCGCAAGAGGACGAATCGGCATCCGAGCAAGACGTGTTGTGGAGCTTGTCCCACTTGATGTAGGTGCCGCCGAGACCGCCGCCGACGTAAGGCGTAAAGGCGCCGTAGTGGCCGATATCGACATAGGCGTTGGCAAGCAAGCTGACGGCAGTCAGGGAAGAACTGTCACGCGAAGTCGCCGCAACGGCGGAGAAGTCCGGTCCGCAACCGCCGCAATCGCCCTTGGTCGAGCCTTTGAAGTCCGACTTGAAGAGGTAGTCGATTGTCGCGTCTGTGCGCAGATAATCGTTGATCTGGTAGCCGACACCGCCGCCAAGCGTGAAGCTGTCATCGAGCTTGGCAGAATCGAAGTCCTGCATGTTGCTGTTCGAGCCCTGGAAATAGTTGGCTCCGCGCAGGTTGCTGAAGGCGTAGCCGACATCGCCGCGCAGATACCAGCCGCTTGACTGCGCAACGGCAACTTCCGGCGGTGGGGCCTGTTCCGGCTGATAGAGATCGGCAGAGAATGCCGTCGTCGCAGCCAGGGCCAAGGCAATGGCCCCAATCAAGCTTTTCATCATGTTCGGCTCCCAAATTTGTCTAGCCGCTGGCGTGTTTGCGCATGCCAAAACGGAGTTCATGAAGCGGATCATGCAATTAAATGGTTAAGGGCCGATTAAAAGCCCTGTTGACTGGCTACCAGACTGCGTTAAACGAACGTCTATCACCGGAAAATTTAAAACTTTTCCGATTATCGAAAATATCCTTTCGCCTTTACCGACGAACAGTCGTTCGTCGGCTATTTTCATCGGGCTTGTCCGGTTGTGGAGATGAGGTTGGCAATCAGCGCCGTCCACCCGGTCTGGTGTGAAGCGCCCATCCCCCGGCCAGTATCGCCATGGAAGTATTCGTAAAACAACTGATATCCTTGGATAGAGTCGGCTGCGGGTGTAGCGCTGCCCTCCGCTTCGGGTACAAACAATCGGGCAAGACGCTTGGTCAATTCGTCGGCCACCCCGTCCAGGCTCATGAAGACGCCTGACCCGGTTGGGCATTCCACCAGGAAGTCTGGCCCGAAATAGCTGTGAAATTTACGCAGCGCGTCGATGAACAGGAAATTGACCGGCATCCAGACCGGCCCCCTCCAATTCGAATTGCCACCGAAGAGACCGCTCTCCGCCTCCCCGGGCGTATACGGCACCTCGATGGAAATGCCTTTGGCCTGGAAGCGGTAAGGGTTTGACGCATAGATTTTCGACAGGGATCGAACTCCGAAATCGGAGAGGAACTCCTGTTCATTGAGCATGTGCCTGAGCAGCCCCTTCAAGCGATGACCGCGTAGCAACGACAGAAGGTGGCTCTCCCCCTCGCCGTGTTCTGTCCAGCGTGAGACCAGCGATGCGAGTTTCGGACGGTTCTGCAGCAGCCAGCGGGAGCGGGCAGCAAAGGACGGAAGCTTGTCGAAAATATCGTTGTCCAGCACTTCGACGGCGAAGATCGGAATGAGGCCGACCAGCGACTGGATGCGGATTGGGACAGACGATCCGTCCGTGTGCCGCAGCATGTCATAGAAGAAGCCGTCATCCTCGTTCCAGAGCCCCTCGCCGGTTTCGCCGATATCAGCAACGGCGCCGGCGATCAGCAGGAAATGCTCGAAGTATTTGCTCGCCATGTCCTCATAGACAGGATCGCTCAACGCCAGCTCGATGGCGATCTTCATCAGGTTGAGCGCATACATCGCCATCCAGGCGGTGCCATCGGCCTGATCGAGCACCATGTTGTCAGGCAGCGCCTCTGAGCGGTTGAACGGGCTGATGTTGTCGAGCCCGAGGAAACCGCCTTGGAAGAGGTTGCGGCCATCCGAATCCTTGCGGTTTACCCACCAGGTAAAATTGAGCATCAGTTTGTGCATGATGCGCTCAAGAAACGAGATATCGTCGATGCCGGTCAGCTTGCGGTCGATTTCATAGACCTGTAGGGCTGCCCAGGCCTGCACCGGCGGATTGACGTCGGAGAAATTCCACTCGTAGGCCGGCAACTGGCCGGACGGATGCATGAACCAGTCGCGGGTCAACAACAACAGCTGCTGCTTGGCAAAATCCGGATCGACCAGCGCCATGGGCAGGCAATGGAAGGCGAGATCCCAGGCGGCATACCAGGGATATTCCCAGGCATCCGGCATCAGGATGATGTCGGCGTTGTTGAGATGGCGCCAGTCCGCATTGCGCGCCTTGCGTCGTTCCGCAGGCGGCGCTGGAAGATTGGGGTCGCCGTCGAGCCAGCAGGGAACATCGAGAAAATAAAACTGCTTCGACCACAACAGTCCGGCAATGGCCTGGCGGTGGACGGCCCGAGCAGAAGACTGGGCAATATCCTTTTGCACCGCTTCGTAGAAGGCATCGGCCTCCTGCCGCCGGAGTTCGATGATCGCGTCAAAATCGCCGAAGGGTTCGGATGCCAGCCCGTCTTCCCGCCAGCGGAGGCGCATGGAGACACTTCCCTTTGCCGGCACTTCGAACACCTGTCGTGCAGCGACCTTGCTGCCGCCCTGGCGATCGACGGACGACTGCACGCCGGAGACGACGAAATCGTTGATCCCATCCTTGAAACGCCCTTTGGCCTCAGAGCCGAAAAGGAGCGGTGCATTGGTATCGTTTTCGCAGAACAACAACTCGGAGGGCTGATCGACACTGAGGCGCCACGTCTTCTTAGCTGTCCGGGTTGCAAGCACGTCGCCATTCGCCTGCGCCTCCAGCCGCGGACGCCTTGGATCGTCCGACCAGGACCAGGTATTACGCGCCCAGAGCTGTGGTAGCAGGTGAAGCACAGCGGCCTCATCCGACGCATTTTCCACGACAATATGCATCAGTATGTCGTCCGGACCTGCCTTTGCGTATTCGATGCTCACGTCGAAATAACGACCCTCGGCAAAGATCCCGGTATCGGCAATTTCGAACTCCGGATCGAGCCGCGTTCGTTTGGCGTTCTCGGAGCGCAGTTGTCCGTAGGGGAAAGCCGCCTGCGGATAGCGATAGATCATCTTCTGGTAGGAATGGGTCGGCGTCGCGTCGACATAGTGGTAGACTTCTTTGACGTCCTCGCCGTGGTTTCCTTCGGCGTTGGCAAGCCCGAACAGCCTCTCCTTGAGGATCGGGTCCTTGCCGTTCCACAGGGCCAGTCCCAGACACCAGCGCATGCTCTCGTCGCAGAAGCCCGCAAGCCCGTCCTCCCCCCAACGGTAGGCGCGGCTTCGGGCATGATCGAACGGAAAGAAATTCCAGGCGTCGCCATCGGCGCTGTAGTCCTCGCGAACCGTTCCCCACTGACGCTCGGACACATAAGGGCCCCACCGCCGCCAGGCAACACCGCGCTTGATCTCCTGCAGTCGTTGCCCCTCAGCCGTTGCCAGCACCGCACTATCGACAGTCGTCATCACTTACACACCGCACAGGAAACGAGCCGCACGGGCGGTCGTTGGTTTGCATCAAGGCCGGATCAGATCCGTAAGGCCTCTGTCGGATACGTCAAGCGAGCATAAATGAGTGAGCAGATCTTCAACACCTGTCACGAGGAAGGCGCTCAGGGGCCACTGAGGATCTACCGCGGAGAAATTTGAGGGTCGGGGCAGTTAATAAACGAGCCGGTCGGTGGTTTGGCTAAGAGGAAACACCTGGCGCGACCGGCAGCCACTGTTTCTGCTCGCAAGTGAGTTGGGCTTTCGATCCACCGGCAAGACCAGGGTCCTCACAGGCTGCACTGGATACCGACGAGGACGGCTCGGCTGCAACTGGTTTAAGACCCCTTGGATTGGTGTGGTAGAATTTTTCAAGCCGGCGCTGATGCATGGGGTACTCTATATGTACGTCTGGTAAGAATGTTTGCATATTAACAAATATAGGGCCCCCAGCAAGACGCTCTCCACACCTTAGCGGCAGTAGAAAAGGCCTGTCACGCCGGATGTCACGCCTAGTTGCTGTTTCAAGCAGATAGGCTAATTTTACAGACAATATCCCGGTATTTATCAATGATTAACTATAACGTCCATCTGTTTTTCTCGCTCTTAACGGCACTTAAACGTGCCAAAACTTCCGCTGCTGCATTCCCACTCATCCCGTCCGCTCGCGTCTGCCGGCGTTGGCCCTTGCGAGCGACATCAGCATTGGTCCGATGGCGAACTCGCCGCGCTCCGTCCTGCGGGTGAGGTCGCGCAGATATCCGCCGGCCGACGTGATGCTGCCGGCCCTTTCCAGCACGCAGGCCATGACGGTCGCGGCATTCTCGGGTCCCATGATGGCGCAGGCCTCCTCGTAGGCACTGGGGCTGACCCCCAGCATCGAGCGGACGACGACGGCCGCCGCCATCAGGTCGCGCCAGCTGCCGATACTGCCACCCGGGCCGTAGGACAGGATTTCCGGGCAGGCCTGCAGCACAAGCCCGAGCGGAAACGCCTTCAGGCCCGGTTGATCTCCGCCGGCCATCGCCAACCTCCCCGGTTTCACCAGAGGACCACCCATCAGGCTTTTGCGCTCGCTGCTCTCATCCGCTGCAGCGGTTTGTTCCCTCGGCATATCCGGCGACTGTGGTTGGATTGCCGATGTTTCGCCCTGCTTCTTGTTCGAAGCTGGTTCAAGATCAGATTTAGAGTCGGGATTTGAATTCTGTATGTGGCGCTCAGCGTGGGACTCATTGGCGTGCATATTTTGAACATTTATGCGAACTTCCAACAGGTTGAGCACTTCCTCGCGCAGCATCTCCATTTCTTCGACAGTAGGGGTGATGTCATGGATGTCGGGAGAGCGCGGGATCCGGGCCACGAGATCGCGGAAATGGCCATGCACCATCGTCCAGTCGCCCGGCACGCCCTCTTCCAGAGCGGTCTCGATCAGTTTGGCAATGTCACGCCGGCAAAGCGACAGGCGCTCGCGCATCGCCCTGAACAGAGCGCGGTCGACGGTGACCTGCGCTGCCAGCGCCTGGATCTCATCAGCGCGGGCAATCAGCGGGGCGATATTGAAGCCATAGGCCTGGTCGACCTCCCCCTCTCCGTCCCGACGCGCAAAGCGCTTGCCGTTCGGGCTGTCCTTGCGCACCAGCAATCCGGCCTCCACCAGGGCTGCCAGATGGCGGCGCAGCGTTGCCGGCGCGATGCCGTGGGCACGGATCGAGAGCTGGGCGTTGGACGGAAAGACCACGAGACCGTGCTTTGCACTGAGCTCAGTGCCCGGATAGAAGCTCAGCAGCGCGTTCAGCACCGCGAGCGCCCTGTCGGAAAGACCGAGCAGCGGCTTTGCTTCGCACAGCGCGCGAAAGATCTTCCACTTGTCGACCGATTGTTCCGGCGCGATGTCGTTGGCCTTGTACTGGCTTGCCAGCATGCCAAGCGTCATCGGCCGCCGCCCAAAGGGCGTCGTCACACTTCCTGTCTGCATTTTCTTGTCACCTTCAATAAGGCAATAGAAATCTGCTCACCAAACGGCGCCAAGACTCTTGACAGTGATTCCGGGAAATGCGATTCTCAGTCTGCTAGAACTTCGAGAAGGGCTTCCACAGCGGCAACGTTTTGGGGGCCTTTTTCTTTTGCGGTTCAGTCTCCTGCTTTATTCGCGTCACGACTGGAAAACGTCTGGTACAGCTGTTCCAGATTTTCCGACAGATACTCTCCGAATGCCGCAGCATCCTTGGATTTCAGCGCCAGCGAGAATGTCCTGCCGTCGTGCTTTGCTGTGACACTGACGCTTTTGTCCGCCAGCGACCATGATTTTTCCCGAACTTTGCTTGCAACCCGCTTGCTCTGCTTGAGGTGTGACATGAGCCTGTTAAAGCGCTCGTCACTGGTCGCCTCCGCAAATTCTGGGTTGCCAATGAAGGCCATCGCCTTGTCCAGGCTGGATGGCTTCTCCAGGAGTATCTTCAACTCGTACCAGCGATCTCGGCCGATCGACTTCGCAGCGCCGATGGCCTCCAGTATCTCCGGTGGAATGCTTGTGACCGCCAGCATCTTTGAGAGCGTCGCACGATCGAGCGACAGCGCCGTCATGATGATATGGTTGTCATTGTCGTAATGAAGACGCGACAGCTCGCCCGCAAAGACAGCACGTTCTATGAACGAGAGGTTGGCGCGGGCAGAGTTCTCCTGTCCCTGCGCAACAACATGCTCCCGGTCTTCCATCGCCTTGACGACAGCGCGAACCTTACGACCCAGCGTCTTGGCAGCCCTAAGTCGCCGGTGGCCGAACACCACCATGTAGCGACCAACAGCCTTGGGATGCGGCCGGACCAGAATGGGACTGTCTTGTCCCCTCTCCCTGATACCGTTCACCAGCTCCTCGAATTCCTTGGCGTCGTCTTCGAGGCGATCCTTGATGAAGGAACCATCGACGACATCAGGATCGAGCTCAACAATCGTTTCTCCCTCGAGCAATTTGTCTGCACGGCTGGCGAGCTCATCGATCGAGTTCAAAATCGACCTTGAAGCGCCCTTGATGGTATAATCGAGCACCGGCCGGGTTTCATCCGAAACTCGGTCGTCCATGACATGGGCAAAGGGGTTCTTACGCGCCATCTATGTTACCCTCCAATTGCACTAGACCTTTGAATAACATCGAAAAATCGTCGCTTTTGACGGCAGTCAACATTGTTACATCCGCCCCCATGCCCGATGAATCAACCCCTGTATCTCGAAATTGACTGCATCCATGCATTCGATGGCACGGTCATAGGTCCCACGCGTGAAGTTCGAGCGCTCGACTTCATATAAAGTCTGCTTTGTGAGACCCGCATCCGAGATCGCAGTAGTCTTGACCATAGGGCTTTGCAATATCTCCTCAGCGAGCATCGATTGCATGAAGCCCAGCATCTGCACCTGCGGCACATCCGTAGGCTCATACCGGGTGATGAGATAGCGCAACCAGTCCATCCGTACATCCGCACCCGCCTTCTTGATCGTCCGGGTGATGTTGCCAAGCATCAGCAGGAACTGGCTCATCGACATCAGGTCGAGCATTTGCGGGTGGACGGTGATGAGAACGGATGTCGCAGCAGTCAAAGCGGTCAAAGTCAGATAGCCGAGCTGAGGCGGGCAATCGATCACCACGACATCGTACCTGTCGTCGACTTCCAGCAGACCCTTGCCAAGCCGCGTGAAGAAACGCTTCCCCTCGGTGCCGACCTGCATCGCCAGCGGCGTATCGTATTCGTATTCCTGTAGCTCCAGATTTGCCGGGATGATATCGAGGCCGGGGAAATTGGTCCGCAGGATCACGTCGCTGATCGGCTTGCGCTCGTCATCATACCGGATCGTGTCATAGAGCGAGGGGTTCTTGTCCAACTCGGGCTGAAAGCCGTGAAGTGCGGAGAGTGAAGCCTGCGGGTCGAGATCGATCGCGAGTACCCGATGCCCGGTCAGGGCAAGGTGCTGGGCCAGATGGGCGGCCGACGTCGTCTTGCCCGACCCGCCCTTGAAGTTAACGACGGCCACCACTTGCAGTTTGTCGCCTGCCTTGCGATGCGGCACGTACTTCTTGGCTTCGGCCTTTCCGGTTTTATCCAGCAGTAGGCGAAGTTCCGACATCTGTTCCGCAGTGTAGAGGCGACGCCCGCCTGACGAGGTTTCGGGGACGGGGCCCTTGCCTTCCAGATGCAATCGCTTCAGATTGTTGGGGCTCACACCGAGATAATGCGCCACCTCCGCCATCGAAAACTTGCGCAGCGTCTTGCGGGCATTGGGCGGAAATTTCTCAAAGCGAAGCTGATCCAGCTTGCGCGAGATTTCTGCCCCCTGCAGCAGGATCTTGTCGTCGAACTCAAACGACGGCAGCGGAGTGAAAGCGTTCAT